>JAICIL010000227.1 GCA_025924435.1 Chloroflexia bacterium
CCTCGTTCTGGCCGATGATGTACTTATCGAGCTCCGCGACGATCTCGGCGGGCGTCATGGCGGTTGGCGGTGTGGCCTCGGTGGGAGCGGGCGCCGCACCATTCGGCGCGGCGGTGTTCGCGGCCTGCGGCGGCTGGCGATTGTCGCGGGTGGGTGTGGTCGTGGTGACTTGTTCCGGTGCGCTCATCGTACAGTCCTCCGGCGGTACGGCAGGGCAGCTTCTTCCCTGCCGACCGTCAGCACGGTGATGTGGTCGTTGGTGTAGATGCAGGTATCGGCGGCGATGCGCATCGCCTTCTCGGCGATCTCCTGCGCGGAGTAGGCCGTCCCATCGAGATACGCTTTTGCGGCAGCGAGCGCGAACGGCCCGCCCGAGCCGATGGCAATGACACCCTCGTCCGGCTCGACGACATCGCCCTCGCCGGAGAGGACAAGAATCTGCTCACTGTCCGCGACGAGCAGTTGCGCTTCGAGGCGGCGCAGGTAGCGATCCGTCCGCCACTCTTTCGTCAGTTCAACGGCGGACTTGCGCAGGTTGCCGCTGTGCTCGTCCAGTTGCGCCTCGAACTTCTCGAAGAGCGTCAGCGCGTCCGCGACCGCGCCCGCGAACCCCGCAAGGACCCGGCCATCACCGAGCGCGCGGACTTTCTTCGCGCCGTGCTTCATCACGACATCGCCGAAGGTAATCTGCCCGTCGCCCGCCATCGCCACCGTATCGCCGCGTTTCACCGCGAGGATCGTCGTGCCGTGCGCGCGGGGCAGGGATGCTTCATTCATATATGGCATGGATGTGTGTCGTTTCCTTTGATGTACGTCCGTCTCTCATCAACGCAGCGTACCACCGCGCTATCCGGGCGGCAACGATGGGAATGCCCCCCTCCCCTGGCCCCTCTCCCACCGCGGTGGGAGAGGGGAATCCGGCCCGGAAATTCGTGGCGATTTCCCCTCTCCCGCGCACGAGGGAAGGCCCGGGGCAGGGGGCGCTCCTAGTCCGCCGAGACCGCGACGGGTTCCGGCGCGCGTTTGCGGGGATCGGTGTTCGTCGTGTAGTCGCAGTCCGGGTAGCGGTTGCAGCCCCAGAAGACGCGATTGCCCTTGCGCGTCTTGCGCTGGACGAGTTCGCCGGTGGCGCACTGCGGGCAATGGACGCCGGTCGTCACCTCGATCTTCTTGCTCGTCTTGCAGGTCGGGTAATCCACGCAGGCGATGAAGCGGCCGTACCGCCCCGTCTTGACGACCATCGGCTTGCCGCAGGTCGGGCAGGTCTCGCTGGTCGGCTCGTCGGGGACTTTCTCGTACTGCGGCGGCGCGCCGGAGCCGTCGAGCGGCCGCGTGTTCTTGCACTCCGGGTAGCCGGAGCAAGAGAGGAAGCGCCCGTAGCGCGAGACGCGGATCACCATCGGCTTGCCGCAGAGATCGCAGATTTCGTCCGTCTGCTCGCCCTTCACCGCGCCGCCGTCCGCTTCCGCCTTCTTGGCGGTCGCGTCGAATGGCCCGTAGAACTGGTGGAGTAGCGGCACCCACGCCGTCTTGCCCTCCGCGACATCGTCCAGCCGCTCCTCCATCTGCGAGGTGAAGCCGTAATCCACGACCTCCGGGAAGTTCTTGACGAGCACATCGGTGACGATCGTGCCCAACTCGCTCGGCACGAGGACCTTCTCGTCCTTCGTCACGTAGTTGCGGTTCATGATCGTCGCGATGGTCGGCGCGTAGGTGCTCGGTCGCCCGATGCCCAACTCTTCGAGCGCCTTGACGAGCGTCGCCTCGGTGTAGCGGGGTGGCGGCTGCGTCCAGTGCTGCTCCGGCACGAGGCTGACGAGGTCCACCGGCTCATCCGGCGCGAGCGCGGGCAGCGCGTCCCTGTCCATCTCGTCGTCGCCGTCGCCCGCGTCGCGGCCCTCCCGGTAGACTTCCAGGAAGCCGGGGAAGCGGATCACCGAGCCGCTCGCGCGGAAGGTGTACGCGGTGTCACTGCGCTGCGGCGTGCCGAGGATGTCCACCTGCGTGACATCGAAGACCGCCTGCGCCATCTGGCTGGCGACGAACCGCTGCCAGATCAGCCGGTAGACATTGAACTGCTGCGGGTTGAGGTACGGCCGCACATCCTCCGGCGTGCGGGCCGGGTCGGTCGGGCGGATCGCCTCGTGCGCCTCCTGCGCGCCCTTCGCCTTCGTGCGGTAGAAATTCGGCTTGCTCGGATAGAAGTCGCCGCCGTAGCGGGAGACGATCAACCGCCGCGCCGCCTCGCGCGCCTCGTCCGAGATGTTCAGGGAGTCGGTGCGCATATAGGTAATCAGGCCGACCTCCCCCTCCTTGCTGGAGAGTTTGACGCCCTCGTAGAGTTGCTGCGCGACCCGCATCGTGCTCGCGACGGCGTAGCCGTGCTTGCGCGACGCCTCCTGTTGCAGCGTGCTCGTCGTGAACGGCGGCGCGGCGTTGCGCTTCCGCTCCGTCTTGTTCACATTCGCGACGGCGTAGGCCGCGCCCGTCAGGCCGTCGAGGACGGCTTGCGCGTCGTCCCGCACCTTCAGGTCGGCCTTCTTGCCGTTGATCTGCGTCAGGCGGGCGTGGAAGATGTCGCGCGGCGTGCGCTCCCGCCCCGCACCGACGATCTTGGCGAAATCCGCCTCGACCGTCCACGACTCGACCGGCACGAACGCCTCGATCTCCCGCTCCCGATCCACGACGAGCCTGAGGGCGACGGACTGGACGCGCCCGGCGGAGAGGCCGCGCGTCACCTTCTTCCAGAGGAAGGGCGAGAGGCGGTAGCCGACGATGCGATCGAGCACGCGGCGCGCCTGCTGGGCGTCCACAAGGTGCATGTCAATCTCGCGCGGGCTGGCGATCGCGGCGCGCACGGCGTCCTGCGTGATCTCCTGGAAGGTGACGCGATGCACCGGCTTGTCGCGCGTCGGCGTCGTCGCCTTGACGACATGCCAGGCGATCGCCTCCCCCTCGCGGTCGGGGTCGGTGGCGAGATAGACGGCGCTCGCGCTCTTGATCGCCGCCTTCAGTTGCTTGACCGTGTCCGTCTTGTCTTCGGTGACGACGTAGGTCGGCGCGAAGTCGTGTTCGAGGTCAATGCCGATGCCGCGATCCGGCAGATCGCGCACATGCCCCATCGAGGCGCGCACGGCATAGCCGGGGCCGAGGTACTTCGTGATCGTCTTCGCCTTCGCGGGCGACTCGACGATGACGAGCCGCGACCCTTCCGCAATCGGCGGCATCGCATATTTGCCGCCGGATGCGCCGCGCGTCCGCGTGCCGGTGGCACGGGTCGCGGTCGTGCGGCGCGCCGTCGGTGTCTTCGTCGCGCTCGCTGCTGCTTTGGTCGTTTTGGTCGTCGTGCGCTTCGTCGGCGCCTTCGCGGGCGTTTTCGTCGCGACGGACGTGCGGGTGCGCGTCGTCCTCGCCGGTGTTTTCTGTATCGTTTCGTCGGGCATCGCGCCCCTCCTGCTGTACGTTCACATTGCACCCGCGTCAGGGTAGCAGAAATAGTGCCGCCGCTGTCAAGCCAGCACTCTATTAACGATAACGCCTAGAACGGGTTTTCTAATCCCCAAATAGAGCGATGAGCAGGTCGGTTTCGCGTCGTGAATTGCCATTTACAGGAATATTCGCGCTATTTGGTCTCGAAGTTACTCATTGCTCGCTGCTCATTGCTCATTGCTTTCGTCAATGATGGCTCGTCAGCTGTTCGACGAGTTTCTTGACATCCTGCGCGCGGTTGCGCGGCATGATGAGGACGGCGTCCGGCGTGTCCACGATGACGAGGTCCTCGATGCCGACGGTCGCAATCAGGCGGCCCCGGCCATGGACGAGCGTCCGCTTCGTCTCGATGGCGAGATGTGTCGCGCCGATCGCCACATTGCCGTCGTCGTCGCCCGGCATCAGCGAGGCGAGCGTGTCCCAATCGCCGACATCGTTCCACCCCGGATCGCAGGGCACCGTGACGAGCGGATGGAACTTCTCCATGATCCCGACATCAATGCTCACCTTGCCGAGCGTCGGGAAGACCGATTCGAGTGTCTCCACGTACGCATCGGTGCCGATCGCTTCCTTAATCGTCATCAGGCCCGCGTACGTCTCCGGGAGGTGGGCGGCGAAGGCGTCGAGCAGCGTCCGGACCTGGCAGATGAAGAGGCCCGCGTTCCAGACGAAGTTGCCGGTGGCGAGGTACGCTTCCGCCGTCTCCTGCTTCGGCTTTTCCACGAAGCGCACCGCCTCGCGCACGCAGAGGTCGGCTTCCTGTTGCGTGACGCCCGCGAGTTCGATGTAGCCGTAGCCCGTCGCCGCGAAGGTCGGCGTGATGCCGATGGTGACAATCGAACCATCCTGCGCGGCGCGTGCGGCGAGGGCGACGGCATTCAGCAGAACCTCCGGCTGGAGGATGACGTGGTCGGCCTGGAAGGAGGCGAGCGTCGCGTCCGGGTCTTTGTGGGCGAGGTGGATCGCGGCGAGGCCGAGGGCCGGCCCCGTCTCCCGCGCGACGGGTTCGACGACGATCTGATCGGCGGGCACGTCCGGAATTTGGCGCGCGACCTCCGGCGCATGCGCCGCATTGACGGCGACTAAGAGCCGCTCCGGCGCGATCAGCGGCGCGAGCCGCGCGACGGTCTCCTGGAGCATGCTCCGGTCGCCGAGCAGGTTCAGGAGCGGCTTGGGCCGGTGCTGGCGCGAGAGCGGCCAGAGCCGCGTGCCGCCGCCGCCCGCGAGGATCACCCCATAGAGATTCATGTCGCCCTCCTGCCCCGATGACCCGATGTCGGCCCATATCTATCGTACTCATCACAACGGAATACGTCGTGTCGGCGTGACGCGGCCCGTGCCTGATGCGTTACGCGCGCACGTATAACTGCGACCCCGCCGGGCGCACCGCGCCGGTCAATTGCAGTTGCACGAGCAGCCCATTCACGTCGCTGATCGGCAGGCCGCAGGCGCGGCAGAGGTCGTCAATGTGGGACGGCTCCGCACCTAATGCGCCGAGCAGCGCCTCCGCGCCGGGCACGCCGGGCAGCGTCGGCAGCGCCTGCTGCGTCGCGTGCTGCTCGCGCCGGATCTCCAGCCGCAGTTCGGCCAGGATGTCGTCCACACCCGTGACGAGGCGCGCGCCATCCTTGATGAGCGCATTCGTCCCCGCGCTCATCGGGCTGAGGATACTCCCCGGCACGGCGAAGACATCCCGCCCCTGATCGGCGGCGAAGTCGGCGGTGATCAGCGCGCCGCTCTTGCGATCCGCCTCGACGATGACGACGCCGAGCGCGAGGCCGCTGATGATCCGGTTGCGGGCGGGGAAATTCGCCGGGTCAATGCGCGCGCCGAGCGGATATTCGGTGATCAGCGCCCCGCCGCCCTCCGCGATGCGCGCGGCGAGGCTGCGGTGCTCCGGCGGATAGATCGTGTTCATGCTGTGCCCGAGCACCGCGATGGTGCGGCCACCGGCGGCGAGGGCGCGGTCGTGCGCGATGCCGTCAATTCCCTTCGCCAGCCCGCTGATCACCGTCACGCCGACCGCCGCGAGATCGGTCGCGATGCGGTGCGCCACCTCGCGGCCATAGGCCGTCGCCCGCCGCGTCCCGACAATCGCCACCGCGAGCGCGTCATCCATCGTCAGTTCGCCGCGCACGTAGAGAAGTGCGGGCGCGGAGGCAATCGAGCGGAGGCGGTCGGGATACTCATCGTCGTTCCAGGTGAGGACGGTGATGCCCGCCTTCTCGATCCGTTCCCATTCCGCCGCCGGATCGAGCGTCGCGAACGCCTTGACGGCGCTGGCCGTCGTCCGCTCATCCAGCCCCGCGCCGCGCAGATCGAGCGCGCGGCCATGCCACGCTTCCTGCAATGTCCCGAAGGCACGGGCGAGCAGCCGCAGCCGCGCCGGTCCGATCCCCGGCACGCGCGCCCATGCAACCCAGTATGCCCGCTCCTCCATCTCCACCATGCGCGGCAGTATACACGGTGGGGAGTTCGATGTTCGGGGTTCGGCGTTCGGAGTTCGCGGATAGATTTCATCGAACATCGAACTCCGAACTTCCTTGACGCCTACGGACGCGCCGCGCATCATGGACTGGAGAGAGAACCGAGCGAGAAGTACGAAGGGAGCCAACCCTATGAAAATCGGGATCTTCGACCCGCTCTTTGCCAGCCAGCCGATTGAAGAGATGCTCGATTTCGTCGCCGAGGCGGGCTGTACCGCCGTGGAGATCGGCACCGGGCGCTACCCCGGCACGCCGCACATTGACGTGGACACCCTGCTCACGGACGACGGCAAGGTGCGGGAGTACAAGGCGCTCTTCACGTCGCGCGGGCTGGAAATCTCCGCCCTCTCCTGCCACGGCAACCCGCTGCACCCGAACAAGGAGCAGGCGCGCACCAGCGACGCGATCTTCCGCAAAACGGCGGCGCTCGCCCAGAAACTGGACCTGCAAACGATCGTCTGTTTCTCCGGCTGCCCCGGCGACTCGGAAGGCTCGAAATACCCGAACTGGGTGACCTGCCCCTGGCCGCCGGACTTCCTCGAAATCCTCGACTGGCAGTGGAACACCGTCGCCATCCCCTACTGGCGGGATGCCGGCGCATATGCCGAGCAGCACGGCGTGCGCGTCGCCTTCGAGATGCACCCCGGCTTCATCTGCTACAACCCGGAGACGATGCGCAAGATGAGCGCCGCCGTCGGCCCGGTGATCGGCGCGAATGTGGACCCGTCCCATCTCTTCTGGCAGGGGATTGATCCCTGCCAGGCGCTGCGCTATCTGAAAGACATCGTCTATTACGTCCATGCGAAGGATACCGCGATCAACCCGTACAATGTCGCGACGAACGGCGTGCTCGACGCGAAGCACTACTCGGACATCCCGAACCGCGCGTGGATTTTCCGCTCCGTCGGCTACGGCCATGACCTGCTCTTCTGGCGTCAGTTCGTCTCGACGCTGCGGGAAATCGGCTTCGACGGTGCCCTCTCCATCGAGCACGAGGACGCCCTCGCCTCCCCGAACGAGGGTTTTTTGAAGGCGGTCGGCACGTTGAAGGACGCGATCTTCACGGAAAGCCCCGGCGGGATGTGGTGGGCGTAAGAACCTAACCCCCCGGCCCCCTCCCCGCGAGGAGAGGGGAGTGAGCCTATCAAAAACCGGGGCGTTATGCGGACGGCTCGGATGTTCAAGAGAGTCACCCCTTCCTCGCGGGAAGGGGGCCGGGGGGTTAGGTAACCTCTGGTGCTAGTCAGCCTAGAGGCTGAACGCGGCGATCGACAGGCGGATCCGTCCCTCATCATCGGGAGTCAGCCCGTGCCATTGCGCGAGGACATTGAACACCGCCAGCAGCCAGCCGAGGTGTGCGCGGAACG
>JAICIL010000228.1 GCA_025924435.1 Chloroflexia bacterium
CGCACTCGTTTTTGGGGGCGCCGGGGGTGCTGCGTGGTTAACGGTTGCGCTTGATTTCCTGCCTGCGCCAGCTAAAATGCCCCGCCGGGTGTAACCCCCCCGCTACCCGGTCAAGGATGGTGAAGCGAAGCATGACGAACTACTCGCTCAGGATCACTTGGCTCTACCCGCGCCTGATGAATATTTATGGCGACCGGGGCAATGTCCGCACGCTGGAGCAGCGCTGCCGGTGGCGGGGGATCGCGGCGGATGTCGCCCATGTCGGCATCGGGGATTCGCTGATAGCGGGCGATACGGACATCTATTTCTTCGGCGGCGGGCAGGATCGCGAGCAGATCGCGGTCGCCGCCGACCTGCAAGGGCCGACTGGCGCAGCGATCGCGCGCGACATGGCGGAAGACGCGGTCGCGCTGACCGTCTGCGGCGGCTACCAACTCTTCGGCCACTATTATCGCCCCTACGAGACGGACGACCTGCCCGGCATCGGCGTCTTCGACGCGTGGAGCGATGCGGGGCCCGATCGCTTCATCGGCAATGTCCTCTCCGAGACGGAGTGGGGCACATTGGTCGGCTTCGAGAATCACAGCGGGAGGACGTTCCTCGGCGCGGGGACGCGGCCATTCGGGCGCGTGATCGTCGGGCACGGCAACAACGGCGGGGACGGCACCGAGGGCGCGGTGACGCGGAACGCCTTCGGCTGCTACCTGCACGGCTCGCTCTTGCCGAAGAATCCCACCTTCGCGGACCACCTGATCGGCCTCGCCCTCCGCCGCAAGTATGGCCCGGATGCCGCCCTGCCGCCGCTTGATGACCGCCTGGAAGGAGACGCGCACGCCGCCGCCGCCGCCCGTGCCCGGCAGACGCGATAAGGAGATGCTTTGAACCACCAAGACACCAAGAGCACCAAGGGCACAAAGAGAAAACATGGAGATTTCTTGGTGTTCTTTGTGTCCTTGGCGCCTTGGTGGTTCAGCCCATCGCCGTCGTTTCTCGCAACGTTATGTTATGATGGGATGGGGCATACAGCGACCGGAAGCAGGCGGGAGGCAGGGTGGAGCGACGCGAAACGGGGGCGGGTGGGGAGATCGCACGCGTGCTGTTTGCCGCGCTCCTGCTCCTGCTCGCGCTCGGGCAGGGGCCGATTGTCCAGTCGCTCTTCCCGCTCGATGTCACGCCGAACCTCGTCCTCGTTCTCCTGACGCTCTGGGCGGGTTACCACGGCCTGCGGGAGGGGATGGTGTGGGCCTTCGCGGCGGGCATCCTGCTCGATCTGCTCCTCTTCGCGCCGCTCGGCGCGCACGCGCTCGCGTTCATGGCCGTCGTGCTGGCGATTGACCCGGTGCGGCACATCGCGTTCGGCGACAACCATGCGTGGGCGCTCGTGGCGGTCTTCGTCGCGGCGCTCCTGAGCGATGTCGTTTTTCTGCTCGTGACGAACGCGGCGGGGCATCCGCTGCGGCTCGACACGCTCTGGCGGTTCAGTATCGCCCGCGCGCTCACGGATGTGCTGGCGGCGGTCGTTTTCATGCCGTTCGTGCTCTGGATGCGCCGGTGGGGGAAGCATGCGGATTTTGCGGCGCACTAATCACCGGCGCTACGGCTCGCAGCGGCTCGAATACCGCCGCTTCGGCACGCCGGCGAAGGAGTCCCCGAAGGAGCGGAGCGCGGACGAGGTCTTCCTCGGCCGCCGGATGTTCATCTTCAAGGGCCTCGCCGCCGGATGCTTCGCGGCGGTGACCGGCCGGATCGGCTACTTGCAACTCGGCCACCATCGGAGCGCGACGCAGGAGGCGGTGACGCAGAATCTGCGCAAGCAGGTCGTCAAAGCGCCGCGCGGGCTGATCACCGACCGCAACGGCGCGATCCTCGCGGAGAACCGCAAGGCGTGGGGCCTCGCGCTGGTCCGCTCCAAGTTGCCGACCGACCCGGCGCGGCGCGAGGCGATGTTCGCCGAAGTCGAGAAATACGTCCCGCTCGAATGGGCGATCACCGTGATGCCCTTCGGGCCGCGCGCCTTGCCCGCAACCGTCGAGGACGCCGCGAAGCGGCTGGCGCAATACAGCTCGACCTACGACGACATCAACATTGGCCGGATGCTCCGGCGCGCGAATCAGCAGCCGATTGTCATCGAGAAGACCCTCAGCAAAGAGGAAGTCGCGCCGATCAAAAGGGCGATCGGCGACATCCCCGGCATCGCGTTCATGCGGTATGCCGAGTACCTCGTCTCGCCCGCCAGCCAGCCGGACCCGAATCGCCCCACGCTCGTGGCGCGGGGGCTGGAACGGTACGTCGCCCTCGCGCTCGACGCGAATGTCATTGATTTCCCCGGCATGGTCGTGGACGAATCGGTCCTCGCGCGGCACTATCCGCTCGGCAATCTCGTCTCGCATGTCGTCGGCTACGTCGGCCCCGTGATTACGGAGGATCTGCGCGACGACCCGGCGACGGGCGAACCGATCTATCAAACGGACGATGTGATCGGGCGCATCGGCCTGGAGGCCGCGCTCGAAGACGAGCTGCGCGGCACAGCGGGCACGCGCGTCTATCTCGTGGACAGCCAGGAGGTAGACCGCGGCACCGCGCAGTTTATCGCCGCGAAACCCGGGCAAAACCTCGAACTGACCCTCGATGCCAACCTGCAGAAGGCGGTGCAGGATGCACTGCTGAAGCAATTACCGCTCGCCCAGGCGAATGCGCGCGACGTGGACCCGAATGCGGAGGTGCATTCTGCCGTCGCCGTGGTCCTCGATCCGCGCAACGGCGAAGTGCTCTCGATGGTCAGCCTGCCCGCGTATGACAACCAGGTCTTCGTTGATGCGGGCAACCGCGTCGCGGCCCGCCAGCAGATTAAGGCGTACCTCGATGATAATGTGACGAAGCCGATGCTCAATAAGGCGCTGTACGAGTTGTACGCGCCGGGGAGCACGCTCAAGCCCTTTATGGCGTCGGCGGGGTTGAATGAAGGGACCCTCAAGCCGGATACGACGTTCAACTGCCCCGGCACAATTTACGTGCAATACGGGCCGGACGAGAACACGCGGGATCCCAAGCCGTGCTGGGTGACGGCGCATCCCGGCGTCCCGCCACACGGGCCGCAAACCGTCGTCGAAGGGATCATGAATTCCTGCGATATCTTCTTCTATAACGTTGGCGCGCCGCACCAGATTGATCCCCAGACCGACAAATACTTGCATTACTACGAGTATCTGCCCACGGGTGTTCGGAAGCACGATTTCCAGGGGCTTGGCATCGAGGCGATGGATAAGTACTTCACGGATTTCGGTTTCGGTGCGAAGACCGGCCTGACCGATCTGGGCGATGAGGAAATCGGCATCGTGCCGACACCCGAGTACAAGACCAAACTGACGAAGACGGATGCCCAGCCGAAAGGCGACCCGTGGGCGCTCGGCGACACGATCAATGTGACGATCGGCCAGGGGTATTTCACCTGCACACCGATGCAGATGGCGGTGGCGACGGCGGCGATTGCCAATGGCGGTACGTTTTATCGCCCGCATCTCGTCCGGCGCATCACCGACGATCAGGGCAATGAAATTCGGAAGGCGGACACGACGCCGCTTCGCCGGTCGCTCGTCAAGGCGGAGCATCTGGACCTCGTGCGGCAGGGAATGCGGATGGTCATCGCGGATAAGCGCGGCACAGCGTTCGGGAAGATCAATGTGCCCGTTGAGGTCGCGGGCAAAACCGGCACGGCGGAGTACGGTGCGGCGATTGCCGTCAAGGGCAAGCCCCTCACCTATCAGCGGCAGCATGCCTGGTTCACGGCCTTCGCGCCGTACGAGAACCCGGAAGTCGTCGTCGCGGTGCTGATCGTCGGCGGCGGCGAAGGGACGACGTTCGCCGCACCGGCCGCGAACGACATTCTCAATGCGTATTTCCAGGAGCGAGCGACGCCCAAAGCGTAGCGATCGGTATCGGGGGACGGGGGCGCAGGGTGAATGAGTCGCAGGCACGGCTACCGCGTATCGTCGTTCGTGGCACGCGCGACGGCCTCGTGATCGTGCTGCCCGACCGTGGGACGACGCGGGACCTCGTGCAGTCGCTCTCGCAGCGGATTGCCGGTGCGGAGGGCTTCTTTCGCGGCGCGGAGGTCGTGCTCGATTACGGCACGCGCACGGTCGTCGCGGAGGAGATCGCCGTGCTGCGGCAGGTGCTCGAAGAGCGCGGGATCGCGCTCCGCACGGCGACGGCGACCGGCTTCGACAGCCGCTCGGCCCTCCGCGCGCTCGGCTACAGCCCGTTGAGCGCGATGCCGCAGCCGCCGGTGCGCGGCGACGAATCCCCGCAGCACGTCCCGGCGATGCCGCGCGATGAGTTGCCGACGCGCTATGTCCGCCGCACGTTCCGTTCCGGCATGTCCCTCCATCACCCCGGCCATCTGACGGTGCTGGGCGATGTCAATCCGGGCGCGGAACTGACGGCGGCGGGGGATATCGTCGTCTTCGGCTCGATCCGTGGCGTTGTCCATGCCGGGGTGATGGGCGATACTGGCGCCATCATCGCCGCCCTGCTGATGACGCCGACGCAGTTGCGGATCGGCACCGTGTACGGACGACCCGCCGAGCCGATCGCCGGCAACGACCCGGATGCGGTGCAACCCGGCGATGGGCCGAGCATCGCCCATCTGGACGGCGGCGAACTGCTCATCGTCCCATGGTACGGCGGGCGCGACGTGCCGCCGCTTCGCCAAGAATAGGACTGAGGACTGAGGACTGAGGACTAAGAGGGACGCCGTATCAGTCTGCATGGAACGGTGGCGAAGATAGAGCCTTGCGAGATGAGTGCCGAGCGTCGGGTATCTCCATCTCAGTCCTCAGTCCTCAGTCCTTTCAACTGATGGGGAGGCCGGATGGCCGGACAGATCGTGACAATCACTTCCGGCAAAGGCGGCGTCGGCAAGACGACGACGACGGCCAACATCGGCAGCGCGCTCGCGATGCAGGGCCGCAATGTCGTGCTGATTGACGCGGACATCGGGCTGCGCAACCTCGACATCGTCATGGGGCTGGAGAACCGCATCGTCTACGACCTCGTGGATGTGGTCGAGGGGCAGTGCCGCGTCCGGCAGGCGATGATCCGCGATAAGCGCTTCCCGAACCTCTCGCTCATCCCGGCGGCGCAGACGCGGGACAAGGAGGCGGTTTCGCCCGATCAGATGGCCGACCTGACGCGCGAACTCGCCGAGAGCCACGATTTCGTCCTCGTGGACTCGCCGGCGGGCATCGAGCAGGGCTTTCGCAACGCCATCGCCGGGGCGACGCACGTCGTGGTCGTGACGACGCCCGAAGTCTCCGCCGTGCGCGACGCGGACCGGATCATTGGCCTGGTGGAGGCCGCCGAGTTGCCGCCGCCGCGCCTGATCCTCAATCGCTTCCGGGCCGATATGGTCAAGCGCGGCGACATGATGGACGTGCCGGATGTCGAGGAGATCCTCGCGATTGATCTGCTCGGCGTCGTGCCGGAGGATCAGACGATCATCACGAGCACGAACCGGGGCGAGGTCGCCGTCTTCGACAGCCATTCTCCGGCGGGTAGCGCGTTCAAGGATGTTGCGCGCCGCCTGCAAGGGGAGACGATCGCGTTCCCGCGATACGAAACCGCGCAAGCGGGCGTGATGTCCCGCTTCTTGCGCGCGCTCGGTTTCGCACGGGTTTGAGAGAAAGGATCGAACCGCCAAGACGCCAGGAACGCCACGGGAGTCAAAAGTCGAAAGTACAAAGGGGTATCGGGCACATCTCTCCTTTCGACTTGTAACTTGTTACTTCTTGGCGTTCTTGGCGTCTTGGCGGTTCATATTGGTGGTTCGGCACGGTGCGGCGCGTGGGCAACGCCGCGAGGAGGGCACAATGCGGTTCTTCCGTGGGTTTGGGCGGCAGGAGACGCCGGTGGCGAGCAGTGCGGTCGCCAAGCAGCGGTTGAAGGTCGTGCTCGTGTCGGATCAGATGCGGATGTCGCCGGGATTGATGGCGGCGATCCGCGACGACATCGTCGGTGTCCTCTCGCGCCGCCTGGACGTGGATCGGGACGGCATCGAGGTGACGATCGCGCCCGGCCGCGACAACACCGACGAACTGACCGCGCGCATCCCGATCCGCCGCGCCGCCCGCGCCCGGCTCTGATGGGCAATTCAACCGTGCCGGAACGCATTGCCGAGCCGTTGGCGGGTAATGGCTTCCGCTTCCATCATGTCGGCATCATGGTCCGCGATCTCGTGGCGGCGGCGGAAACCTATCGCCTGCTCGGTTTCGCGCCCGGTCGCGAAGAAACGGTCGCCGCGCAGGGTGTCCGCGTGCTGCTCGTGCCAACCCGTGAACCGGATCAGTACATCGAACTCTTCACACCCCTCGGCGCGGGCCGCCTGGCCGATTTCCTTGAGAAGCGGGGTGAGGGGATGCATCATGTCGCCTTCGCGGTGGACGACATCGCCGCCGCCCTCGGACAGTTGCGCGCAAATGGTGTACGCTTGGTGGACGAGACGCCGCGTGCGGGCGCGCACGGCTGGTCGGTCGCCTTCCTCCATCCGGCGAACGCGCACGGCGTATTGATCGAACTCGTGCAGGAGCAGTAGAGAGTTGACAGTAGTCGGTAGACAGTTGAGAGCGGAGAGCGTTGCGCGCGTCTTTTCTGACTACTGCCTGCTGTCTGCCGTCTACTCCCCAGGAGGGCATCTCATGGCCGCGCCTCCGAAAGAACGGACGACCGATAGCGGCGTTCCCGTTGCGCCCTATTTCGACGCGCCGGAAATCCCGGTCCCGCTCTCGCCGCCGGGGACCTATCCCTACACGCGCGGCATCTACCCGGAGATGTACCGCGCCCGCCGCTGGACGATGCGGCAGTACGCCGGATTCGCTTCCGCCGAGGCGACGAACGAGCGGTTCAAGTCGCTCCTGGCGAAGGGGCAGACGGGCCTCTCGGTGGCCTTCGATCTGCCGACGCAACTCGGCTACGACGCGGACGACCCGATGGCGGCGGGCGAGGTCGGCAAGGTCGGCGTCTCGATCAGCCGCCTCGACGATATGCGGATACTGTTCGACGGCATCCCGCTCGGCGAGGTGACGACGAGCATGACGATCAACGCGCCCGCCGCGCTCCTGCTGCTGATGTATCAGATCGTCGGCGAGGAGCAGGGCGCGAGCGCCAGGAAACTGGGCGGCACGATCCAGAACGACCCGTTGAAGGAGTATCAGGCGCGCGGCACGTACATCTACCCGCCGCGCCCCTCGATGCGCCTCGTCACGGACACCTTCGCGTACTGCGCGAAACACCTGCCGCAATGGAACCCGATCAGCATCAGCGGCTACCACATGC
>JAICIL010000229.1 GCA_025924435.1 Chloroflexia bacterium
CGCGGCGAGATCGGCGAACAATGTCCGCGGCGCCCGCGGCGGATTGAGGAGGCCCGCACGCGCCAGATACGTCAGGTCGTGGCCCGGCCGCTCCTCGTCGGGCGGCGCGTGGCCAACAATCGCCACCTGCGAGAGACGCGGATACCGCGCGTGCAGGGCGGGCCAGCCGAGGTCGAGCCGCGCGAGCGCGGCGGGGCGGCTGGTGGTGAGCAGGAGGTCGCTCTCCGCAAGCAGATCGCCGAGCGCCGCCCGCCCGCCCGCGTCCTTCAGGTCGAGGCGGATGACGCGCTGCCCGGCGACGAGCGCGTCATACCATGCCGGGGTTGCCCGCGCCAGCGGGTCGCCGCCGGGCGGCTCGACCTTCGTCACCGCCGCGCCCAACGCGGTGAGCCGCGCCGCCGCCACCGGCCCCGGCACATTGATCGCCAGCGTGAGGATGCGGATGCCCTCAAGAGGCGTCATGCGTCACTCCGCTCCCTTCGCCGCGACCATCCCCACCGTCCAACCGCTCTCCCGCGCGGCGACCAGTGCCGAACGCCGGATCTTCCCCGCGTCGTTGCGCGGCAAGTCCGCGACAAACTCGTACGTCTTCGGCGCTTTGTACGAGGCCAGCCGCTCGCGGCAGTGGCGGTCGAGCGCGGACGCGGCCGGCGGCGCGATCCCCGCGCGCGGCTGGATGACGGCGTGGACCCGCTTGCCCCACTCCGCGTCCGGCAGGCCGATCACCGCGACATCGGCGACTGCCGGGTGCTCGGTCAGCGCCGCCTCCACCTCCGCCGGGTAGACGTTCGCCGCGCCCGTGACGATCATGTCCACGCGGCGGTCGGCGATAGAGAGATAGCCGTCCGCGTCCACCCAACCGAGATCGCCGACGCTGGCGAAACCGTCGGGGGTGGATTTCGCCGGCGGCGCGCCGAGGTAGCGGTAGGTCTCACCGACCGGCGGATTCCGGCGCATGAAGATCTCCCCGATCTCCCCTGGCGGCAGATCCTGCCCCGCGTCGTCGAGGATGCGCAGTGCGGAGGCGAAGGGCCGCCCGACGCTCCCCGGATGCGCCAGCCACTCGTCGCCGCGAATGATCGTGAAGCCGACGACTTCGGTCGCGCCGTAGAGTTCCGTCACCCGCTCGGCCCCGACCCGTTCGATCCAGAAGCGCTTCAGCCACGGTGCGCAGGGTGCGCCCATGCTCGTGACCACCTGGATGCTGGAGAAGTCCCGCGCCGCGATCCCCGGCAGCGCCGCGATACGCTGCATCAGGATCGGCGGCAGGTACATCGCCTCGACGCGATAGCGCTCAATCAACTCGACCGACCGCGCCGCATCGAAGCGCTCCATCAGCACGAGCGTGTGGTCGTCGAAAAGCCCGCTGTAACTCGCCACGAAGGGGGCGCTATGGTAGAGCGGTGCGCAGACGAGTTGCGTCTGCCCAAGCCGGAAGCCGAGCGCCGCCAACAACGGATTCGGCGTCCCCGGCACCGCCACCAACGGCCCCGGCGCGATGATGATCTTCGGTCGCTCGGTCGAACCGCCCGAGGCGAGCGCCCGGCCGGGATCGGAGATGCGGTCGGGCAGCGGCGCGTCGTCGTACGCTTCCGCGCCCCAATCGGCGGCGCACACGGTCGGGAACGCGACGCCCTCCCAATCGGCGATCACCAGGGCGGGTTGCGCGAGGTCGAGCAGCGCATCCCGCTCGCGGTCGGGCAGCGCAGAGCGCAGCGCCAGCGCCCCTAATTTCCAGACCGCGAAGCAGGCGATGTAATGCTCCGGGCAGTTCGGCAGCCCGACGACGACGATGGCTCGCTCGCCTACCCCCCGCGCGGCCAGCAGGCGCGCGAGCCGGTTTGAGGCGCGGTCGAGATTGCGCCATGACAGCTGCCGCTCCTCGCCCTCGCGCGGTACGAAGATGATTGCGGGCCGCTCCGGATGTGCGTCCGCCAGCATCCGCAGCCTGCGGCCAAACGAGATCACCACCGGGGCACTCGATGCCATACGGGCCTCCTCCATCGCCTCGTCAATGCCCGATCTACCCAGCGGGCATTAGAGCGGGTAGCATGCGCCGGCGAAATTCCGGTGGTGGCAGGTTTCAGCCCGCCTCGGCCCTTGCTCAGGAAAGATTGTCTATCGGAAGGTAGCATGGACAACGTACCGAAAATACAATGAAGTTGTCAACCTCGCGGTCGCGCTGACTATCCGTGCCCGAGTCGGTTTTCTGGTAGGGCAGGCTGACGCCCAATGCGGCTCGGTTTCACATGCATGGAGAGTGGCGTGCGGCGGGGCGGAACGGCCCTTCCCCGGCATTACGACGTCATCAACGCACAATGGCGATGCAACGTCGCGTCCGCGTTCAACCCCGTTGGAGCAGCGCCGCCGCTTCCTCACCCGGGTCGGTCCGCGCGTGGTCAGGATGGCCGGATGCGACGCCTTCGCGCGGGAGCACCACGGTGAAGGTGCTGCCTTCGCCGGGCGCGCTCCGGACGGAAATCCATCCGCCGTGCAACTCAACCAACCGCCGCGTCAGGGCCAGCCCCAACCCGGTCCCCTCGTGGCGGCGCGCGAGCGACCCGTCCACCTGCGTGAAGGCCTGGAAGAGTTTGCGCTGGTCCTCCTCGCTGATGCCAATCCCCGTGTCCGCGACACTGATCGCGACATTGCCGTCCATCGCCCGCGCCGTGAGTGTCACTTCCCCGCCCGGCGCGGTGAACTTGATCGCGTTCGCGAGGAGATTGAAGAGGACTTGCTTCAATTTGCGCTCATCCGCGGTGACCGTGGGGATATCGCCGGTGGTCGCGGTCAAGAGCAGCCCCTTGTTACTGGCCCGTTCGCGCAGCAATTCGATCATCGTCGTGAACAACGCCGGGAGCGCGACCGCCTCGCGGGAGAGTTCCATCCGCCCCGCCTCGATCTTGGAGAGATCGAGGATGTCGTTGATCAGCGAGAGCAGATGCTGCGCGCTGGCGTGGATGTCCGTGAAGCATTGGCTCCGCTCCGCCTCGTCGGTCACGATGCCGTCTTCGAGCAATTCCGTGAAGCCGATGATCGCGTGCAGCGGGGTGCGCAGTTCATGGCTCATGTTGGCGAGGAACTCGCTCTTGGCGCGGTTCGCGGCGTCCGCCGACTCCTTCGCCGCCTCCAACTCCGCTTCCGCCTGCTTGCGGACGGTGATGTCTTCCAGCATCGCGATTTGGAAGGTCGGCGCTCCCGCCGCGTCGCGCACGAGCGAGACCGTCAGATGGGACCACATCACCTGCCCATTCTTGCGGTAGAACCGCTTTTCCAGCTGAAAGTGGTCGCGGCTCCCGCCAATCAGCGCGCCATAACTCTCCCACACCGAGGCGGCGTCCTCCGGATGGACGAAATCGCCGACATTCAACTGCTGGAATTCCTCCAGGCCATAGCCGAACATCGTCTGCAAGGCGTGATTTGCCTCCAGGATGCGCCCGGTCATGTCGCCGATCCCGATCCCGATTGCCGCCTCCGCGAAGACCGCGTGGAAGCGTGCCTCGCTCTCCCGCAACGCCTCCTCCGCCTGCTGTTGGGCGACGACAACCGCGCTGCGGATGGATTCTTGTTCCGTCAGGATTTCCGCGCGCATCGCGCTCGTGAAGCCCACCGTCATCGCCCCGAGCGCCGCGCCCAGCCGCGGGAGGAGCGCGTGCTGCTGCGACGCGGAAAGATCGGTCAGCAGGTGGACCCCGAGCACCTCGTTGCTGCGACCGAGCGATTCCGGCTGAGTGAAATGCAGCGCGACCAGGGCCGAGCCGATCTCCCGCGCCGCCTCGGGCACGAACGGATCGGTGAGGAGGATGGTGATGAGCCGGCCAGTCAGGTGCACCAGGTGCTTCTGAATCTCGCGGGAGCCGAGCGGGACGTAACTGGTCCCGGCCAGCGCGCGCTGCCACCGCCGGGCGACGGCATCGCGACGGCCGCTGAGGAGCAGATGCAGTTCATCCCAACTCTGGTCGCTCACCCGCGGTCCAACCCCTCATTCGCCGACATCCTCGCGTTTCGGTGATTCCCTATGATCCGACCCACACTATCGGCCAATCGCGCGAGACATACCGCGCATCATTCCTTGCGACCGACACCCGCGAAGCCGGTGAAACGTTCGGGGTGCTCGTCAACGTCATCGGGCGATTCCGGCCGCCATAACGGCAGATAGACAACGCCCGGCTCGACAATGTGCAGCCCGTCGAAGAGACGCTCGATGTCCGCCCGCGAGCGCATCATCATCGGGGTCGGGGTCCGATTATATAATTGCGTATGCGACTCGCTCTCCACGGGCCGTCCCTCGAAACTGGCGTGGGAGATGGCAACGTAGCTGCCGGGCGCGATCGCGTCCCGCAGGCGGTAGACCAGCCGGAACGCGTCCTCGTCGCTCGGAACGAAGTGGAGCAGCGCCACCAGGAGCACCCCGACCGGCTGCCGGAGGTCGAGGAGACGCCGCACGTCGGGGTGCGCGAGTAATTGGTCGGGATCGCGCGCATCTCCCTGGACAACCGTTGCATGCGGGTTCCCGGCGAGGATGGCGCGGCTATGGGCGACGGCGACCGGGTCAATGTCCACGTAGACGACCCGACTCTCGGGGTTCTCCCGCTGCGCGACCTCGTGCACATTCCCCACCGTCGGGATGCCCGAGCCGATGTCGAGGAATTGCGTGATGCCCTGCGCCATGAGGAAGCGCACCGCCCGCCGCAGGAACGCGCGATTGGCCTGCATGAGGAGCGGCAGATCGGGCCACATCGCGATCGCCTGCTCGGCGGCCTGGCGGTCAATCGCGAAGTTGTGCGAGCCGCCGAGATAGTAATCGTACATGCGGGCGGCGCTCGGACGGTCGAGTTCGATGCCCTGCGGTGCCCACGCGGGACGCTGCATGTCGGTAGACTCCTTTACCACGGACGCGTGCGGGATTCTCTTTCCCTATCTAAAGATTATATCATGCCGTCATACCGGAACAGATAGGCAAATCCTCGCGGTGATGCGGCCAAATTTCATGCTGGAATTGCGCCGGTGGCCGCATCCGATCATGGAAATCAATGAGTAGTGAGCGGGAGATTTCTGCTCGCTACTCGTTACTCTCGACTCGTTACTTTCGTGTCAGTCCGCCGGGACGGGCGCGAGGCTCTCGACGAACTGGCCGATGCGGCGGGTCGCCTCCATCAGATTATCCATCGAATTGGCGTACGAGAGGCGGAGATAGCCCGCGCCGTACTCCCCGAAGGCGGTGCCCGCGAGGGTGGCGACGCCTGCCTCCTGTAGGAGGCGGTCCGCCATCTCGCGCTCCGAGAGGCCCGTGCCGGAGACATTTGGGAAGGCGTAGAACGCGCCCTTCGGCAACTCGCACCGCACGCCGGGGATGGCGTTCAGCGCGCCGACAATCGCATCCCGCCGCCGCCGGAACTCGGCGCGCATCGCGTCCACCGCGTCCTGCGGGCCGGTGATCGCCGCGACGCCCGCGCGCTGCGTGAACGAGGCGGTGCAGGAGTTCGAGTTGACCATCAATTTGACGATGCTCGGCGCGAGATTCGGCGGCACGACGCCGTAGCCCATCCGCCAGCCCGTCATCGCGTACGTCTTGGAGAAGCCGTCGAGGATGATCGTGCGGTCGGCCATCCCCGGCTCCGCGATGATCGAGGCGGGCGCGCCCTCGTACTGGAGGCGGCAGTAGATCTCGTCCGAGAGCACCCAGAAATTATGCTTCAGCGCCAGTTCGGCGATCGCCGCGAGATCCTCCTTCGGGATGATGCCGCCCGTCGGGTTCGCGGGGGAATTGATGACGAGCATCTTCGTGCGCGGCGTGATGCGCGATTGCAGGTCGTCAATGCTGAAGGCGAAGCCCTTTTCTTCCAACAGCGGCAGCGGCACGGCCTTCGCGCCGACGAAGTTAATCATGGACTCGTAGATCGGGAAGCCGGGGTTCTGGTAGATCACCTCGTCGCCCGCCTCGCAGAGGGCGAGGATGGCGTAGAACATCACCGGCTTGCCGCCCGGCGTCACGATGACCTGATCGGCCTGCACGCCGACGCCGCGACTGGTCGAAATCTCCCGAGCGATCGCCTCACGCAGTTCGGGCAGGCCCGCCGCCGGGCCGTAGTGCGTGTACCCCTCGTCGAGCGCGCGCTTCGCCGCCTCGACGATGTGCGCGGGCGTGTCGAAGTCCGGCTCGCCGATCTCCAGGTGGATGACCGACCGCCCCTGCGCCTCCAGCGCCTTCGCCTTCGCCAGCACCTCGAACGCCGTCTCCGTCCCCAACCGGCCCATCGCGGACGCCAATTTCAGTTCCATCGCTGCCCCCTCTTGCGCACTCCGTCGGTCCCCTATCGTCAGAAACAGAGTATAGCAGGCGACTTCACCGGACGCCGATCAATCTGTTCCTTCTTCCCGATGGTACACTCTCGTACGAGCGACGGGCCGATTTTCAGCCCTCGGTCCTCAATCCTCAGTCCTTATCCCTGAGCGGTGTGATGGAAATTCGAGATGGCCTGACAACCGAGATGCGCTACGCGGTCTACGCGCTTGGCCGGGAGTACGGGCCGGCCGATGGCGCGGATAATGGGGCGGACCGGGACTTCTACCGCCTCCTCCGCAAGCCGCCGTACGAGGCGTTCAAGGCGTACGAGGTGATGCGGCGCGATTGGGGCCTCGATGTCGTCGCCATCTGCCCGGACCGCGCGACGATCCTCGGCGACGCGTGCTACCCATCGCTGCTCGACGCGCCGCATCCGGTGGACTGCGTCGTCTCCTTCCTCCCCAGCCACTTCGCCCGCACCCTCGCCAGGGAGATGGAGCAAACGCGCACGCCCGTCCTCTGGCGAATGTTCGGGCCGATCATCAACGGCTTCGACGACGCCGAGCGCGACATCTACCGCGCGGCGGGCATCCGCGTCGTCAATGGCTGCGTCCTCGCCCACTGGGATGTCGCCGGGACCGGCATCCCCCGCTCCGAACTCTGGCATCACGCCTGCTACATCCACGGCTTGCGGGCGAAGAAAATACGCAGAGATTCCGAGGGCTGAGCGAGGTACGTTATCCGCCGCTCCTGCTGATCCATTCCGCCCCGGCAACCCCAGGTGTCACATTGTGGCGCACTGTTTCGTCTCCTTTCCGGAGCCTGCACGCGTAGGCTCATGAGACGAGGCAACCGCACGGGGATAATCCGCCTGCGGTTGGCATATACAAAAGGGGTGTCACATGGAACCACGAATCGGGTATGCCGATGTTGATCCGGGGGCAATCAAG
>JAICIL010000230.1 GCA_025924435.1 Chloroflexia bacterium
CGAGCGCCGCCGCGCCCGGCACGACACCGCGCGTGACCCGCGGCGACGCCGCGACCATTGCGAGCGGAGAGGGAAAAACACCAGTCTTCTTCTCCGCGTCCGCCGCGTTCTTTGCGTCTCCGCGGTTCAATCGCTTTCGTCTTCCGGGAGGTGATGAGTGGATGAGGTGGTACGGGGGGCGGTGGTCGAGGGGGCGCGGGAGGCGGGGTTCGATCCGCACACGCTCCGGCGGGCGTTCGATCTGATCGAAAAATGGGTCGCGCGGGGGGTCGTGCCGGGCGGGGCGGCGCTCGTCGCGCGGGGCGGGCGGATCGCCGGCGAGGCGTATTTCGGGGACCGAACGGCGGGGCATCCGGCGGACTCGGAGACGATCTGGGGCCTCGCCTCGGTGACCAAGCCGTTCACCGCCGCCGCCGTGATGCTGATGGTCGAGCGCGGCCAGGTCGCGCTCGATGAGCCGCTCGCCGATCTGCTGCCCGAATTCCTCGACGGTGACACCCCCGCGACGCCCTTCGACCGGCGCGCGGTGACACTCCGGCATGTATTGGCGCACTGCTCCGGCCTGCCCGGCGTCAGCCCGGACAATCTCGACCTCCGCCGCGCGCACCGGCCGCTGGAGGCGTTCGTCGCGTCGTTCCGCCGCCAGCCGCTCCTCTTCGCGCCCGGCGCGCTGCACTACTACAGCAACCCCGGCATCCTGATGGCGGCGGAGGTCGTCGGGCGCGCCGTCACCGGCACGCTCCGCCGCCCTGTCGAGACGCCGGCGGTCGGGCAGTATCACGCCTTCGTCCATCAGCACATCCTTGCGCCGCTCGGCATGGCGGCGAGTTCCCTCCTACCGCCGCTCGAATGGTCGGGGCGAATCGCCCGGGTTGTGGGGACGGGGCAGGAGGGGCAGGATTGGGAGATGGCGAACAGCGCCTACTACCGGGGGCTTGGCATCCCGTGGGGCGGCCTGTTCAGCCGCCCGCGCGATCTCGTCCGCTTCGTTGACTGCGCGCTCCCGGCGGCGGGCGGTCGCCAGCGCATCGGCCACACCGATCCCGTCCTGCCGGGAACGCGCATCCTCTCCGCCGCGACCGCCCGCGCGATGACGACCGTCCAGTTCGCGCCGCCGGACGCACCCACCGATCTCGCGCCCGAACTGCGCGACGGCACGCCGCCCGCCGTCATCCGGCCCGAAGTGGCGTGGGGCCTCGGCTGGGAGATCAAAGGATCGAAGCGCGCGCATCCGAGCGGTGACCTCACCTCGCCCATGACATTCGGCCATCTCGGCTCGACCGGCACAATGGTCTGGGCCGACCCGGAGAGCGACATCGCCTGCGTGCTCCTGACGAACCGTACCCTCGCCAGCGGCTGGGCGACCGAGCGGCCCCGCCAGGCCCACTTCAGCAACGCCGTGATGGCGGCGGCGCTGTAGGAGGAAACCTCACCCCCGGCCCCCTCTCCTTTGCCTCAAGGCAAAGGAGAGGGGGAGAGATACGGACGCATTTCAGCGTGCAACGGTGCATGAATCACCCAGCATTTCATCCCGGCGCCCTCCCCTCTCCATCGCCGGACGGACCTCGTTCGTTCCCCGATCTGGGGGCGATGGAGAGGGGCCGGGGGTGAGGAATCCCTTCACTCCGCGATGAGCGCGCGGCGGCTGATGAGGGGGAGATTCGCCATCTCCGCGAAGGCGAGCGCCTGATGCGCCTCGCGCAGGAGGGCCTCCGGCGTCTCGCCGTCGTCGGGGCACTGGACGAGGCCGAATCGCACTTCCAGCAACCCCTGCACCGCCTCCTGGATGTGCCGCGCGGCGATTTCGCCCCCGTCGGCGGTCGTCTCCGGCAGGATGACGATGAACGAGTAGTCGGGCTCGCTGGCGATGATGTCGTTGTTGCGCAGCACCGTCGTCGCGGTGCGCAGCATCTCCGCGAAGATCTCCTGCGCGCCGGTGATGCCCCGGCGCCCGACCTCCGCCTCCCATCCTTCCGCTTTGCCGACGAGGAGGCTGAAGGGGCGGCGATAGCGGATGGCGCGCGTGACCTCGGCGCGCAAGCGATCGCGGCCCGCGTGCGGCTTGAAGACGCCGGTTTCGGGGTCAATCTGCGTGAGCGCCTCGATCACCCGGCGGTTCTCGCGCATCCGCCGGTCGGTGCGACGCAGCTGCGAACTGACCCAGATCGCCCCGAAGCCGAGCACCGCGACAATCGCCCCAGCAATTACAATCCAGACGAGCGATGTTCCTCCCGCCCTGAGGAGTGACGCGATCACGGTCGCGCCGACCGCCACAACGAGAATCGCGGCGACTATCGCCGCCGTGCGGGGATGCCAGACGCCGAGCAGCAAACTGAGGCCGGTCGCGACGAGCATCGGGAGCCGCGCGCCGCCCGTCAGGGCAACGGCCTGCGTGGCGACACCGGCGACGGTCAGGAGCAGCAGCAGGCAGAGCGCCCCCTCCGAGGCGTTGAGCGGCATCCGCGGGCGCGGCTCGCGCTTGGCGGGCCGCGCCCCGTTCTCCTTATCCTTCGATGCTGCCGTCGCCATCTCCCTGTCACCTCTCAGGCTCGCACCCCGTCATGGTATCGCGGCGGCGTGGACCTCGGCCTGCACGGGAGATCGCAGGCCGGAAAGCCTGCGCTACCGTGATGGGCTATGCATCCTGGCTCGTGCGGAGGCGGACGCGCAACTGGTACGGCTCCTCCTCGCGCACATCCTCGATCTCCGCCGCCAGCGTGCGGAGCGTCGTCGCCAAGTCGGTCGGGCCGCTGTATCCGATGCGCATCTCCAGCGTCCCCTGCGCGAACCGGCGCACCTGCACATCGTGGACGCCCGTCAGCTTCTGGAGCGCGGCCTGAAACTGGCCGAGGTCCGAGAAGCGGACAAATGGGGACGCGACGAGCGTATAGGTTGCATCATCCTTGCTCGCGGGCCGGGGCGCGATCACGCGCTCCTCGCTCTCGTCCGCAATGGGCGCGGGCGGTGCGGTCGGCTCCGGCTGCGGGATCGGCGCGGTATCCTCCCTCTCCGACATCGCCGCTTCGGGTTCGATCTCCGGTTCGCGTTCCGCTTCAGACCCCGGCGTCGCGGGCGATTCGATCGCGTCGGACGCCGACGCGGCGGGCGCGGGTGTCGTCCCTCGCATCGCGTGTTCGAGCGCCTCGGCGGATTTGCGCAGTTCCCGTTCGTCGTCGGCGAGATCCGTCGTCACGGCACGAATGCGACGTTCGAGCATGCCGATCCGGTCCGTCATCTCGGCGTTCCGCGCGGAGAGCGCCGCGTTTTCCTCCTTGAGCGCGCGGATAGATTCGGTGGCATTATCAATGATAGTCCGCAGCCGCGCGTACAATTCGGCGCGATGCTTCCCCGGCTCCGGCTGCGGGGCGAGGGTCGCGGCATCCACGGATGCGAGGGGCGGCCGGTCGCCCGGGTCGTCGTTCAGCGCGTTGCTGGGGTCATGCATCTCTACTCCCTCTGCTCCCGTGCGATGCATGTGCGGCGGGCGGTATGCTGCCGCACCGATGCTGCCGACTCGCCATTGTCGCGCGGCGCGATGACGCCGCAGTAGTGCCGATACCGATTATCGCACCCTCTCGGGCGGTCTTCGGCGAGAGATTCTCCCTGAAAATGTTACGACTTCGTCATGGAACGAACGTCCGTCACTTGCTATAACGCGAGCGGGCGGACAATAGTACGCCCCGGTTTTGGTCTCTGGAAAATACGTATGCGCGGGCGGTTTTCACGGGAATGCGCGGCGGGCCGATCTCCGTATGCCCGGATGCATGGCTCGATGGTTCATTTCGGGATGCTACGGCCCGGCGGCGACCGTGACGGTGAGAGTGGCGGTATAGGCGCCCGCCGCTGCATCGGCGGGCACGACGAGTTGCGTGGCGAAGGTCATTGTCGCCTGGCCGGTGCCCGTGCTCGCGGCCGCATTGAAGATCTTCCCGTTCGCTGCCGGGATCGTCAGCGGGTAGGCGACGCCGTTCGTCGGCGCGATCCCCGTGACGCCGGTCACTGCGACGCTCTGAATTGTGTGATTGGTGGCGGGGATCGTGTCGCTCGCCGCGTTTGTGAGGACGCCGATTGTGGCCTGGAGGTTCCATCCCGCTTTACTGCCCGTCGCATCGTTGACGCTGATGGCGAATGATGACGTGAGGGTGAGCGGATTACCGTTGAGTGTGGCGCTATACGAGAAATTGCCGGGCGCGGCGGCGATGCTCAACGTTCCCACGTAGGTATATCCACCGGCGAGCGTCGCGGTGCCTCCCGCTGTCGTGACGGCGATGTCGGCGGGGCCGGCTGCATCCGCGGGCGTCGTCGCGGTAATCGTCGTCGCGTTCGCCACGGAAAAGCTCGTTGCCGCGATTCCATCGAAGGTCACCCCGGTCGCGCCGGTGAAATTTGTGCCCGTGATCGTCACGCTCGTCCCGCCAGCGACCGGGCCGGACGCGGGACTGATGCCGGTGACGGTGGGAGGGAGGACGCTATACGTGTACGCGCTCGCTTTGGACCCCGTACCACCCGCAGTTGTCACGGCAACCGTGACCGCGCCCGCGGCGTGGGCGGGCGTCGTCGCGGTGATCGAGGTGGCGCTGGTAACGGTGAAACCGGTAGCGTTCGTGCCGCCGAAGGTCACCCCGGTCGCGCCGGTGAAGCCGGTGCCGGTGATGGTCACGCTCGTCCCGCCGAGCGACGTCCCGGAAGCCGGGCTGACGCTCGTGATCGTCGGCGCCGCGACGTACGTGTACGCGCTCGCTTTGGAACCGGTGCCGCCGTTGGTGACCGCCACCGTGACCGCGCCCGCGGTTTTCGCCGGTGTCGTGGCGGTGATCGAGGTGGCGCTGGTAACGGTGAAACCGGTGGCGTTCGTGCCGCCGAACGTCACGGCGCTCGCGCCGGTGAAGCCGGTGCCGGTGATCGTCACGCTCGTGCCCCCGGCGGTCGGGCCGGAACTCGGGCTGACGCTCGTGACCGTCGGCGTGGCGGCGAGGGCGACCGTGGCCGGGCTTGCCACAAGCGCGAAAAAGGCAAGGAGGAGGGGAATGCGTGCGCGCGGCATGACACGCACCGCACACCGTGCATTATGCTGCCGTGCCGGTTGTTCCCCCACCAGGAATGCCCCGTTTCTTCCGGCCCCGGTCACCCCGGACCGGGCGCCGAACGGCGAGCGATCTCCGCCCCGCTCACTGTCTATCAATCTCTTGCTTACGGTGACGGCCGCTTGCGCGAGCGGGCAAGGAGGGCGATCAATCCAATCGTGACAACCGCGAACGCCCCGACGACGCCGCTGAGCACCGCGACGAGGGGTGAGATACCGCCGCTTTTGGCTGGTTCACTCGCGGCGACGGCCGCTGCCGGACTGGGTCGGGCGCGCCCGTTCGGCGCGGCGGGGGCGGCGGTCGGTCGCGCGGTGACGACGACGGGGCCTTCGTATACCGCCGGGGCGCTCCCGCCAAAATCGAGCGTGGCGCGCACCTTGTACGCCCCCGGCGTCGCGGGCGGGTCCGCCTGTACCGGGTACGCGATCGTCGTCTGCGGCACGAGTGTGTCGAGGGTGAGTTGGCTGTCGAGGACGGTTTTCCCCGATGCGTCGGTTACGGTCACGCCGCCGTGGGACTTGACCAGCGCGGTTCCGTCGTTCTGCACGGAGAGCGTTAAGGTCGGCAGCCCGTCTACGTCGGCGATCTGCGCCCCCGTGATACGCAGCGACGGCGCCGGGGTGGCCTCGCCAACATTGACCAGCACCGCGGTCAGCGCGCGGGTGACGGTGGTGACGCCGAAACTCCCCGCTTGCTGCGTCGCGGCGCTCGTGCCCCGGTCGAGTTGTGCGGCAATCCCGCCGAGATGCTGGCCGGCGTAGGTGGTGTTCGGGACGGTGACGGTGAAGGAAACCGTCGTCTGCTTCTGGGGCTGGACCTCGACCGTCGGCGTTTCCAGTGTGATCCACGCACCGACATCCTTGCGCGGTTCGGTGTTGCCCATGTAAATCGCCCCGCCGCTCTGGCCGCTCGTTGCATCCACCGGATAAAGGCTGACCTTGATCGGGATCGTGCCGGGGTTGGCGATGACAACGGCATCTTTCAGCGTCTCTCCGGTCTGCGCCTTCAACGTGAAATAGTTGCTCGTCGCGCCATCCGCGCCGGTGGGGTTTGCGGGGCGGATACCGAATTGCGGCTCATCGGCGGCTCGCACCGCGGAAACAGCGACCAACATCCCCAGAAGCAGCACGATCGGGGCGACGCTCGAAGGGAGCCATCGCCCTCTTTTCCCGGCACGCTTCCGCATCATCGCCCCCTTCTATGCACCATAACCAATACTTAAATGGCAGTGTATCACTTTTGTTTGTACGTACACGATAGCAAACTGCCCGGCTTCGGGAAAGAAGCGCGGGCATTGCTTGCCGAATCGTGGCTGTTCGCTACGGGCCGGAGACGACGGTCACCGTCAGCGCGGCGGTATACGTACCAATCGCGGCATCAGCGGGCACCGCCAGTTGGGTCGCGAAGGTTTCGGTGGATTGACCCTTCCCGGTGTTCGCCGCCGCGTTGAAGATTTTCGCCGCCGTCGTCGGGATTGGCCCGAGCGCGATGCCGTTCGTCGGGCCGGTACCCGTCACGCCGGAGATGGTCACGCCCGTAATTGTGTGATTGGCGGCGGGGATCGTGTCCGATGCCGCGTTCGTGAGTGCGCCGATCGTGGCCTGGAGGTTCCATCCCGCTTTACTGCCCGTTGCATCGTTGACACTGACAGCGAAGGAGGACGTCAGGTTGATGACGCTACCGGTCAGGGCCGTGCTGGGATACGAGAAGTTCGCCGGAGCGGCGGTGATCGAAAGAGTGCCCGCGGTGAGCGTGGCGGTACTCGTGGCCGCGCCGACACCGGAAGCGCCGATTACCATGGATGCAACGATGAACGATGCGACGAGCCAGATGCGAAACGAGCGAGTCATGTGTCATTTCCTCCAAAGTACCTTCGTGCATCAGTGGTTCCCGATTGAGTAGTGCCCCATACACGAGGCATAACGGCGGAGCCCGCCGAAATGTGACGGGCAGAGTAAAGATAGATAAAAGTAAACAAAAGCGAGGGGCGAGCAACGTCGCGATGTGCGGAGGGGCATCGAATGCGGGGCAAAAAGGTCGCTGAGAGAGAAAGAGAAAAGGCTATGCTATGGGCCGGACAGGACTGATACGGTGAGGGTCGCGGTGTACTGATAGTTCTCGACGATTCCGGTCGGGAA
>JAICIL010000231.1 GCA_025924435.1 Chloroflexia bacterium
CATGTTCGTGCGCGCCGCCGAGTTGCTGGTGATTGACGACCTGTCCAGCGCGCTGGACGTCGAGACGGAGCGTGTGCTGTGGGAGCGTCTGCTCACCGGCGGCGGCATGACGTGCCTGGCGGTCTCGCACCGCCGCGCCGCGTTGCGCCGCGCCGACCACATCGTCGTGCTGAAGGAGGGCCACATCGAAGCCCAGGGCACGCTCGATTTCCTGCTGGCGAACTGCGCGGAGATGCGGGCCTTGTGGCACGACGCCGACAATCCTATCGCCCTGGTGTAACGCCACCGGGATCGAGCAAGGCGGCAGGGTCGTACTGGACACCGGCGCGCATCACGAACCGCACGTTGCCGAGCGCCGTGATATCCGCGAGGGGGTCGCCGTCCACGGCAACGATGTCCGCCATTTTCCCGGGCGTTAGCGATCCCGTGTCGCTCTCCAGCCCGATCGCCCGCGCGCCGCCGAGCGTCCCGGCGACGATTGCATCCATCGGAGGTATTCCCCAGCGCGTCAGAATCTCCATCTCGTAGGCGAAGAGGCCGTGCATCGAGTCCGTGCCCATGCAATACGGCACGCCGGCGGCGGCGGAGCGCCGGAAATCCTCGGCTGCGCGATCGCGCAGCCAGGTGATCCGCGCGGCGATCGCCTGGTCATTGAACTCCCGCTGCGCGAGCCGCTCCGCATCGAGCATCCGGATGTGATCGAGGCGCTCGGCGATCGTCATCCCCCGGAGCACCTCCCAGTCCACGGACGTTTGCAGGCCGATCGTGTAGGTCGGCACCGCCGTCGCGCCGCTGGTCAAAAAGAGGTCAATCGCTTCGCTATCGGTCGGGAAGACGTGGTCGGTGAGGTCGAGGCCGAGTTGGAGGCAGAGGCGCAGCCCGGTATCGAGGTCGGCCCGCAGGTGCGCGCCAATTTTGCGCCCGACGCGATGGGTCTCCTCGATCGCCGCCGCGATCTCGGCCGCCGTGAACCCCAGATATTCCTTCGCGTTGCGCACATACTGCCGGCCGGTGACGATCAATTTCGTGAAGTCGCATCCCATCCGCAGTTGCTCGCGGACGACGCGCCGCATCTCGTCCGCGCCGTCCACGATCCACGCGCCGACGCGCGATCCGTGTCCGTTGGATGAGGTGATCGCCCGCCCACTGACGAGGAGCCGCGGGCCGACGATGTAGCCGTCCGCGATCGCGTCGCGGATGGTGACATCGTTGTACGGCACCTCGCCAACGATCCGCATCGTCGTCACGCCCGAGGCGAGATCGAGGCGGAGATTGCGCGCCCCCCGGAGCACCTGCCGCGGGCTTGGCTCGTTCAGCCCCTCGAGCTGGCCGATGATCCCCGTGAGGCCGGGGTTGATCGTGATGTGCGTGTGCGCATCGATGAAGCCGGGCAGGAGCGTCCGGTCGCCGAGGTCGGTCACCGTCGCGCCATCGGGGATCGGCGTGCCCGCGCGCGGCCCGACCGCCGCGATCCGCTCCCCGTCCACGACAACGACGGCATCTGCGATCGCCGCATTGCCCGTCCCATCAATCAACCGCCGTGCCGTGATCGCGCGCGTACCAGCCATGTCGTATCTCCTTGCTTGTGAGTATCGAAGGGGCAAACCGATCGAACCGCGGTTCGATCGGTTTCATACCTGCACGGGCGCCGCGAGTTTCGGGGGCACGGGGTATGAGCGTTTACTGTGGCTCAACCCGCTCGCCACGAGCAGTTCCGCCATCCGGAGCGTTACTTGAAGTGGGTTCAGCACCGGTACGCCGACCGCTTCCTGCAACTCCGCCGCCCGGAAGGAGAGCGTGCCGCACCCGAGCACGAGCACATCGGCGCGATCTTCCTCGATGACGCGGTGGCTCACATTGACGAGCCGGGCGAAGGTCGCCTCCGGGTCCCGATTGAGTTCGAGGACGGGGATGCCGATCTGCCGGACGGAGGCGAGTTTCGGTTCGATGCCCGTCAGCCGGGCGAGATTTTCCAGGGGCCGGATGACATTCTCGAGGACGGTGACGATGCTGAAGCGGTGGCCGAGGTTGGCGGCGACGAGCATTGATGTCGCGCCCGAGCCGAGGACGGGGATCGAAACCAACTCGCGCCCCCCGTCCACACCGGGATCGGCGAAGCAGCCGTGGACGATGGCGTCGTAGCCCTCGCGCTCCAGTTCGACCGCTTTCTCCATGAAACCGGGGACGGAAAGGTACTCCTCCCACAGAGATTCGATGCTCGCTGGCCCCCCGTCCGCCGGGCGCGCCTCGACCGTGGTCCCCGATCCGACGAATGCTTGCAGGGCCGCCTCGCGATGCTTCGGGCCGACATAGGCGATGCGCATGATCTGTCCCCCTCGCGCGGTCAGAAAATAGACACGTGATCGAATCGCTCGCCGCCCTTCATCAGGAAGCGGGGCCGGGCGATAGCCCAGATATCCTCCAGTGGGTTGCCGTCCACCGAGATGATGTCCGCGTACTTGCCCGCCTCGAGGGTGCCGCAGACCTTCTCCACGCCGCAGACTTCCGCCGCCTGCTTCGTCGAAGCCATCAGCGCCTGCATCGGCGAGAGGCCCCATTCCACCAGCGTGCCGATCTCGTGGCCGATCAGTCCGTGCATGCTGTCCATCCCGACCGTCCATCGCACACCCGCCGCGACCGCTTTCCGGAACGAGGGGACGACCCGCTCATAGGTCTGCAGGACACGGTCGCGCAGCGACTGGCCGGTCTTGTAGTAGTCGGCGAAGCCGCTCGTATCGGGCGGGTTCTCGATGGTCTCCTTGACGATCTGGCGCATGACATTGACGCGCCCCTCGATATCCTTCCCCGCGAACCACGCCCAATCGGTCTGCGTCTGGAAGCCGATCGTGAAGGTGCGCACGAAGGCCGCGCCGGATTGCAGATAGAGGGCGATCTGCTCGTCCGTCTGCGGGATGGCGTGCTCGATCGAGTCGCAGCCCGCCGCGAGGCAGAGGCGCAGTGAGGTGTCCGGCCGGGCGCTCGCGTGGGCCGTGATCAGTTTTCCCGCCCGATGCGCCTCATCCACGGCGGCCTGAATCTCCTCGGCGGAGTATCTCGCGCTCGTCGGCGTGCGATCGAGCACGAGAATTTTGATGAAGTCCGCCCCGTGTTGCAGGTTCTCGCGCACCGCCTTGCGGATTTCGTCCGGCCCGTCGAACATCCAGCCCGGCGCGCCGTGGCCGTTCGAGGAGGTGATGCCCCGCGTCGTGCACAGGAGGCGGGGGCCGGGGATCCAGCCCGCGTCTATCGCCTTCCGGAGGGCGATGTCGTTCCAGTTCACCTCGGCAATCGCGCGCTGCGTCGTGATGCCGGACTTGAAATCGAGCCGCAGATTGTGCGCCGCGCGTGCCCCCTGGAGGGCATCCGGCTCCGCCAACCCTTCCAACTGCCCGAGGAGGCCGCGCTTGCCGGGGTTGATCGTCAGGTGGGTGTGCGGGTCCACCAGGCCGGGCAGGATCGTCTCATTGCCGAGGTCGAAGACCGCCGCGCCGTCCGGGATGCCGAGGTCCGCCTCGCGCCCGACCGCCTCGATCCGGTCGCCTTCTACCAGGATCACCGCGTTGTGGAGCGGCTCGGCCCCCGTGCCGTCGATGAGCAAGGCACTCTTGATCGCGATCGTCATGCCGATTCCCCTTTCCCTAACCCATCCGGGCGGACGCAACCGGGGTAGGTTTCTAGTAATAGCAGGCTTTCCCGTCCTGTCGCCTCGAAGAGACGGCCTGGGAAGCCTGCACCACCATTTCACCCGACCGTGGCGAACTCCTGGAAGAGCAGCGCGATCCCCTTGATCCCGGCGATGTAATCCTCGACAAACATATTCTCGTTCGGCGCATGGATGCGGGAGTCCGGGTTGCCCCCGCCAGGCCCGGAGACCGCCGGGATACCGAGCGCCTGGCAGAGCGGGTACATGGGGCCGCTCCCCGGTGTGATCGGCACCGTGACCGGCTCCTGCCCGGAGATGGTGCGCACCACGTTCTGCACCGCTCGCACGAGCGGGGCGTCGAGCGCGGTCTTCGCCGGGTGCTCCGCCGCGAGGAGCCGCGCCTCGATGTCCGCGAAGCCGTGCGCGTCCAGATGTGCGCGCACGAGCCGGAAGATTTCCCGCGGGTCCTGATCCGGCACGAGGCGCATATCCATCTTCGCGCTGACGGCGTTGGGCAGGACCGTCTTCAACCCCTCCCCGGTGTAGCCGCCCGCGATGCCGCAGATCGTGCAGGTCGGCAGGAACATGTCCTTGATCTTCAGCGCCTGCCCGCGCAACCCGAGCAGGACATCGTCGAGACCGAAGGTCGTGAGGAATTCCCGCTCGTCGAACGGGAGCGCTTCGAGGAGCCGTAGTTCATCGTCCGTCGGGGCGCGCACCGCGTCATTGAAGCCCGCGATCGTGATCCGCTCGTCCGCGCCCTTGAGGGTGGCGAGCGCCCAGACCATGCGCCAGAGCGGATTGGGGACGATCGTCGCGCGGCTCGAATGCATGTCCGTATTCGCGCCGCGCGCGGAGAGTTCGATGTAGCAGATGCCCTTCAGGCCACAGGAAAGGCGGATGCGCCCGTTGAAATCCCTGCCGCCACCCTCCCAGATGCAGCCGTCCGCGGGCGCGATGAGCGCGCGGTGCTCGCGGACGAACCGCTCCAGGTTCGGGCTGCCGATCTCCTCCTCGCCCTCCTGGATGAAACGGACCGTCAGCGGCAAGTCGCCGCGCACATGCCGCCACGCATCCACGGCGCAGATGCGCGCGACGAGATGGCCCTTGTTGTCGCCGACGCCGCGCGCCCAGATCCGGCCGTCGCGCACCTCGGCGGCGAAGGGGTCGGATTCCCAGAGAGCCAGGGGTTCGGGCGGCTGGACATCGTAGTGATTGTAGAGATTGAGGACACGCCCGGCTGGCCCGGCGATCTGGCCGAAGACCACGGGGTTGCCGCCCTCGATCGGGATGATCCGGGCGCTCGCGCCGACATCCGTCAGCATCGTGCGGCAGAGTTCGGCCATCTCCGGGATGCCGATCCCTTGCGTGGAGATGCTTGGCTGCCGGCATGCCCGCCGGATCATCTCGATGTACCGCTCGCGCTGTGTATCAATGTAATCCACGAGATCCCGCATACGATGTCCCCTCCCGCGAAAGGCGAACGCGCGGCCCGTCAGCGTTTCAGGCGCGGGTCGAGCGCATCCCGCAAGCCGTCCCCGACCATGTTGATCGAGAGCACCGTGAGCATGATCGCGAGGCCGGGGAAGAGCGTGATCCACCAGGCAAGCGAGAGGTAGTTCCGCCCGGCGCTCAGCATCGCGCCCCACTCCGGCGTCGGGGGCTTCGCGCCGAGCCCGAGGAAGGAGAGGGAGGCGCCGACGAGGATCGCGCTGCCGATGCCGAGCGTCGCCAGGACGATGACGGGCGAGAGCACATTCGGGAGGATGTGGCGGAACATGATCGCGGCGTCCCTGGCGCCACTGACGCGCGCCGCCTCGACATACGCCTGCTGCTTCGCAGCAAGCGTCGTCCCGCGGACGAGACGGGTGTACGCGGGGATGCCCGCGATGCCGACCGCGATCATCAGGTTGTAGAGGCTCGGGCCGAGGATGGCGATGATCGCGAGCGCGAGCAGGATGCCGGGGAAGGCGAGCATGATATCGATCACAATCGTGATCACCGCGTCCACCGCGCGGCCAAAAAAGCCCGCGACCAGCCCCAGCACGATCCCGCAGACCATCGCCAGGCCGACCGCGATGAAGCCGACCTCGAACGAGAGCCGCGCGCCGAAGAAGATTCGGGAGAGGATGTCTCGCCCGAACTGGTCCGTGCCGAAGAGGTGCGCCGCGGACGGGCCCTTGAGGTTCGACACGGGCGCGATGGCATTCGGGTCATACGGGGCGATGAGCGGCGCGGCGATCGCCATCAGGGCGAGGAGCACCAGGATCGCGAGGCCGGCAACCGCCCCCCGGTTGCGCACGAGCCGCCGCATGGCGTCCCGCCACAGGCTGGACGCCCGCACGCGGGACGTGAGGAGCGGCGTCGCCCCGGCGGTGGCGGGCATCTCAGTCGCGGACATCGCGCCGCCTCCCGCTCCCCGCCGCGCCGCGCTCAGTCATAGCGAATCCGGGGGTCGAGGACCGAATAGAGGAGATCCACCACCAGATTGACAGTGACATAGACGAGCGCGGCGAAGAGCACCGTGCCCTGAATGACGGGAAAATCCTTCGCGAGGACGGCATCAATCGCCATCCGGCCAATGCCGCGCCGCGCGAAGACCGTCTCGATCACCACCGCGCCGCCGAGCAACGTGCCGAACTGCAAGCCGACGATCGTCACGACCGGGATGAGGGCATTCTTCAGGCCGTGACGGAGGATCACCGTGGCGGTCGCGAGCCCCTTCGCTTTCGCGGACATCATGTACTCCTGGCGCAGCACGTCGAGCATGCTCGACCGCACCAGCCGTGCGATGATCGCCGACGCCCCGAATCCGAGCGTGAAGGCGGGCAGGATCAGCCCGCGAATGCCCGTGCCACCGATGACGGGGACCCAGTGCAGCTGGACCGCGAACACGAGGATCATCAGGAGGCCCAACCAGAAGCTCGGCATGGAGACGCCGAGCAGCGCGACGGTCATGCTCGCGGTATCCAGCCAGGTGTTGTGCCGCACGGCGGCGACGATCCCGAGTGTCACACCGATCAGGATGGCGATGAAGATGCCCGCGAACGTCAGCTGGAGGGTGCTGCCCACCTGATCGCGGATCATCTTCGCGACGGATTGATTCGTGAAGATGGACCGCCCGAGGTTGCCGTGCGACACGCGCCCGAGGAACTGCAGGTACTGCCTGTAGAGCGGCTGATCCAGGCCGAGTTGCACGCGAATCCGCTGCACAGCCTCCGGCGTCATGCCGGGGCTGCGGCTGGCGATCTCCTGGGCGGGATCGCCGGGCAGCAGGTGGATCATGAAGAAGACGAGCGTCGAGACGCCCAGGATGACCGGGATCGTCCGCAACAACCGGCCCCGGAGATAGGTTCCCATGCGCTAACTCTTCAGGTACGCGTCGTAGAGCCAGTAGTAGCCCGCCGTGTCGTTGAACTGCCCCTGCAACTTGGCGCTCGCGGCCCAGACGTTGTTGAGATAGTAGATCGGAAGGACAAGCGCCTTGTCCATGATGAGGTGTTGCGCCTTCGCATAGATCTGCTTGCGCTTCTCCGGATCGAGGGCCGCAGTGCCTTGATCGAGGAGGCTGTCG
>JAICIL010000232.1 GCA_025924435.1 Chloroflexia bacterium
CACACCCTCGCCTCCGTACCGATCGCCGTCGGAGGGGAAATCGTCGCCACGCTCTACGCGGCGGCATGCGGCGCGAGCGCGCCGCTCGACGAAGCCGCGCTCGCGACGCTTACCGGCGCCGCCGTGCACGCGGGCCGGGCGACCATGAAGGCGCGCGCACACCGGGACCTCACGGCGCGGCTCGATGCGCTCGAAGCGGCGACCCGCCAGAAGGATGACTTCCTCGCCACCGTCTCGCACGAACTGCGCACGCCGCTGACGGCGATTCTCGGCTTCGCCCACATCATTGTGGAGAACGACGCGCTCGGCCCGGACCGGCGGCGCGGCATGGCGGAAGACATCGTCGCGAGCGGCGGGCTGCTGCTCACGCAGGTGAACGACCTGCTGGACATCGTCCAACTCGGCGCGGGCCGCCTCACCGTCGCACTGGAGACGGTGGATGTGGCCGCCGTCATCGCCTGGTGCGAGCGCGCCGTCCAGGCCCTGATGCACAGCAAGAATCTGCGCTTTGCGCTCTCCATCCCGCCGAACCTCCCCCCGGCCCGCGCGAACGGCGCGCGGTTGCAGCAGGTCCTGCTCAACCTCCTCGTCAATGCCTACAAGTTCACACCGGCGGGCGGCGCGGTGACGATCGAGGCCAGAGCGATGGATGGAAGCGTGGCAATCGCCGTGCGGGATACGGGCATCGGCATCGCGCCGGAACACGCCGCGCGCATCTTCGAGCCGTTCGCCCGCGTCGAGACGGAGTACACGCGCACCCAGTCCGGCGCGGGCGTCGGCCTCGCCGTCGCGCGGCAACTCGCGGACCTGATGGACGGCGCGATCCTCCTCGACAGCACGCCCGGTGTCGGCAGCACCTTCACGGTCACGCTCAACGCGGCGACGCGGGCATAGCCCACCCCCACCGCCCAGCGGACGCCCGCTCCCGGCGCGGGAGGGGAGCATGTTCTGTCCCGTCGGGGAGTCTACCCGCCGTAGCGCCAGCGGTAGTAGTGCTGGCCGATGTTGCCGAACTCGACGCGGAAGGCGGGGTCGTTGTTCGGGTTGTAGGTCAGCACGCGCCGCTCGAAGGCCTGGGCAAAGATCGTCGTCGCCTTGCCGCCGATCGGCACGGTCGCGATCACCACCGGCGAGATCGGATAGCCGGGCGTCTGGTCAATCGGGACGCCCGCATCGGTCAGCCGCTTGATGAAATCCTGGAACGGCGTGTACACCACCTGACCATAATGATTGGATGGATCCGCGACATACGTGAAGGTATCGCCGGATGGCGCGTCGAATTGCGCCGCGTAGGGCTTCGCGTTCTCCGCCGTCAGCGGCGTGAACTGGCGATTGTCGCCGAAGATATAGGCGCTGAATGTGTTCGGGCTGTTCGGGTCGTAGTACTCGGCGAACTTGCCGAGGTCGGCGTAGGTCAGCCCGTCCGTGCCGGGATCGCCCGCGAGGTTGACCTGCGCCGGGGCGCGCTGCTCGAAGGTGCCGTCGCCGAGCTGCACCTTGCCGCTCTTCAACTCCACGCTGAGCAGGCCGGTCGTGACGCGGGCATCCGGGGCGAACTGCTCCATGCGCGCCTTATCGAAATACTGGACGGTGCGCTTCCCGCCGGGCGCTTCCTTGTACGGCTCCGATTGCCCGTCCCGCGCGGTGGCGAGCGGCCCCCAGAAGTTCGGCTGGATAGCCTCGGCTTGCCGCCAGGCCGCCTCGATCATCGGCGAGGCGTAGCCGGACGCCGCCTGCGCGCCCATCGTGCCGACCCAGAGCGCGACCATCGCGACCGACAGCGTGACACCCCATCGCTGACGCATGTACCCCGTCCCTTCTCTCGACCGCATCGTCGCGGCCTCATTCCGACGCTTCTTCGCGCGGGACACTCCATGCGCCGCGCACCCCCATCTACGTGCCGCCCATTGTACTGGTTCACACCCGCCCGGCAATTGTGGCGATCCCCGCCCGATGCCGCTATGCAGATCGCGACGGGGCGCGGTATCACCTCGTCCCCTCCAATCCCGTTTCTTTCTTCACTTAGGAGGCACGCGGTTCGCTGGAGAGACTCGGTGGTAGCAGGCTTTCCAGCCTGCCCTTTGGCTTGGAGAGGCAGGCTGGAAAGCCTGCTACCACCAAGAAAAGCACCCCAGATGCGTAACTCCTCCTTCTCTTTGCGCCTTTGCGGTTCTCCCCGGTTCCCGTCGCTACTCGCCGGTGAACTTCGGCGGGCGCTTTTCCAGGAAAGCGGCGACGCCCTCCTTGTTGTCTTTCGTGCGGCTGGCGAGGGTTTGCATATCCGCCTCGTATTCGAGGACGGCGTCGAGATCGGGCATCATTGTGCGGTTGAAGGCGCGCTTGGTCAGGCCAATCGCCCGCGTCGGCAGGGCGGCGAGGCGCATGGCCAATTCGCGCGTCTTCTCCATGAAGGCATCGGCGGGCACGACCTGATTGACGAGGCCGAGCCGGAGCGCTTCCTCCGCGCCGATGCGGTCGCCGGTGAAGGCGAGTTCTGCCGCCTTTGCGTAGCCGACGAGCAGCGGCAGGAACAACGTCCCGCCGCTGTCCGGCACCAGGCCGATCTTGACGAACGCCTGCACGAACGAGGCCGCCTCGCTCGCGATGCGCATGTCGCACGCCAGCGCGAGGTTCGCGCCCGCGCCCGCCGCGACGCCATTGACCGCCGCGATGACGGGTTTCTCGATCGCGCGGATGCGCCGCACCAGCGGATTGTAGCCGTGGCGCAGGTGGTCGCCGACCGACGGACGAGGCGCGTCCGCCGCTTCCCCCCGCATGTTCAGGTCCTGCCCCGCGCAGAAGCCGCGCCCTGCGCCCGTCAGGACGATGCAGCGCACGGACGCATCCCGCTCCGCGCCCCGGAAGGCATCCTGCAACTCCGTGAGCATCGCATCCGTCACCGCGTTGAGCACGTCCGGCCGGTTCAGCGTCAGCGTCAGCACGCCGTCCGTTGTCTCCGAGAGGATAGTTTCGTATGCCATTGTGCAACCTCCGGTTGGAGTAGCCAGTAGTCGGTAGTTGGTAGTCAGTTGAAAACGGAAGCGTTACGCGCGTTTATCTATTCTCCGCTGCCTGCCGTATTCTGTTTACTGTCTACTGTTCACTGACTACTGACTACCGACTACTGGCTACTTCCCCTTCCATTGCGGCGGGCGCTTTTCGAGGAAGGCGGCCATGCCCTCGCGCATGTCCTCGGTGGAGAAGAGCAGGAAGAAGTTCTTGCGCTCGGCGTCGAGGCCCGCCTCCAAGGTCATGTCGTACGCCTTGAGCACGGCGTCCTTGCCCAGCATCACGGCGAGCGGCGGGCGTGCGGCAACTTCCTTCGCCAGTTGCGTCGCCGATTCGAGCGCCAGTTCATTCGGCACGACGCGGTTGACCAGCCCGGCGGCGAATGCTTCCTGGGCGGTGATCTGTCGCCCGGTCAGCACCATCTCCATCGCCAGCGCCTTGCCGACGGCGCGCGTCAGCCGCTGCGTGCCGCCCGCACCGGGGATGACGCCGATGAGGATTTCCGGCTGGCCGAAGCGGGCGGACTCGGACGCGACGATCATGTCGCACATCATCGCCAGTTCGCAACCGCCGCCGAGCGCGTAGCCATTGACCGCCGCGACCAGCGGCGTGCGCACCCTGCGGATCCGCTCCCACCGGGCAAACTGGTTGCGCGTGAGCATCTCGACCGCCGAGGCGTCGGCCATCTCGCCGATGTCCGCCCCCGCGGCGAAGGCCCGCTCATTGCCGGTGATGACGATGCAGCGCACCGCGCCGTCCGCATCCAGCGCCTCCAGCGCGTCCACTAATTCGGTCATCAGCGGCGAACTGAGGGCATTGAGCACCTTCGGCCGGTTCAGCCGCACGACCGCGATCCCGTCCCCCCGCTCGACAAGAATATTCTCGTACTCGGCCATCCATCTCCCCTTTCAAGCAATGAGCAACGAGCGGTACGAAGCCTGGCTGCGCGCTGCCGTATGTCGACATGATAGAGCAGGATACGCAAACAATGAGAGGGGCAGCAATTCCCCTCTCATTGCTCATTGCTCATTGCTCATTGCTTCCCGCCCAGGGGGCGCCCGCTCATTGCTTCGTTAGAGCGCATCGAGATTGAAGGTCGGCGGCTCCAGCGGCAGGGGCGGCGCGGCTTCGGGATGGAACGGCTCGAAGTTGACGGGGTTGCCCGCGTAATGGCACTCGTGGCAGACCTGCCGCTCCCCGTGCCAGCGGCACCCGGCGCAGTAGCCGCCGCCGTAGAAGTAATCGAAGAGGCGCGGGTCCATCGTCGTCAGCGGCCGCGCCGACGCGAGCCGCAGGTACTCGGCGACGACGAGCGGTTCGAGGTGGCGGGGCAGGCAGGTGGGATAGGGCAGGATAAACGTCTCGCACGTCGCGCAATCGCGGATGGCGATCGCTTCGTCCGCATCGCGCACGACTTCAAACAGATCCCACTCGACACCGGCCATCGCGGAGAGATATTGCAGGAGGTGCGCCTTATCAATGGTGCGCGTCGCGAGGTGGTCCAACAAGGGACGGACACGCTGCACGACCTCCTGTGTCGCGAGATATACCATCTGTTTTCCCCCCGTCTTCTCCGTCGCGCCTATGCTGTTGTCATAACTGCATGCATATCGTACCACGCGTGGGGCACTTCCCACAACCACCATTCCGCTGAAGCACAACAGGGATTGTTATGCGAATGCACAACCGCAAGATTGATGCCAGATTGAGTAATGAGTAACGAGTAACGAGTAACGAGTAACGAGAGGATCGGCGCCCTGCCTCATTACTCGTTACTCGCGACTCGTTATTTCGTCAGGTCGTGCGCGGCGTGCGGGGGAGGATGAAGGAGAAGCGCGTGCCGCGGCCCGCTTCGCTCTCGACCCAGATGCGGCCGCCGTGCGCCTCGACGAAGCCGCGCGCGATCGCCAGCCCAAGCCCCGCGCCGCCCGTCTCGCGCGAGCGCGATTTCTCGCCCCGATAGAACCGCTCGAAGATGTGCGGCAGGTCGGCCGCCGGGATGCCCTCGCCGCTGTCCACGACATCCACCTGCACGCCGTCCGCAACCGCGCGGGCGGTGACGGCGACCGTGCCGTCCGCCGGGGTGTGCCGCAGCGCGTTCTGCACGAGATTGGTCAGCACGCGCCGGACGGCGGGCGTGTCCATGACGACGGGGCCGACCGGCCCTTCGACGCCGCCGGCGATGTGGACCTCCCGCGCCGCCGCCTGCGCGGACAGCCCCTCGACGACCTCGGTGATGAGATCGGGGAGCGTCGCGGGGGCGAGCGAGAGCGCCAACTGGCCCGCCTCGAGTTGCGAGAGTTCGAAGAGATCCGTAATCAGGGCAGAGAGCGTGCGGATTTCCCGGCCCATCGTCGCGTGGAAGCGCGCCGTCGTTTCCGGGTCGGTCACGACGCCGTCGGTGATCGCCTCGATCATCGCGCGGATCGAGGCGAGCGGCGTGCGGAGGTCGTGCGAGATGGCGGCGACGAGCATCCGGCGCGCCTCGTCGTCGTCGGCGCGGCGCGTCGCGGCCTCCTCCAATTGCGCCGCCATGCTGTTGAAGGCGACGGCCAGGGCGCGCACCTCGCTCGCCGCGTCGGCGGTCGGCGGCGGGACGCGGACGGAGAGGTCGCCGGTCGCCAGCGCGGCGGCGGCATCGCTCACGTCGCGCAGGCGATCCGTCAGCGACCCCGCGAGCACCGCGCCGAGCGCGACGCTGACGACGACGGCGAAGAACGAGAGGAGCGAGAGGAGGAGCACATCGTGGCGCGACGCGAACATGAGCAGCGCGGAGAAGAGCACGTTGATCAGTGCGACGACCGACCCCGCGACGAGCGCGCCGACGATCCGGGCGCGGATCGTCCGCAGCGCGTCGGTCTGCATCAGCCAGAGGCCGCCGCCCATCACGCCGAGCGAGAGCAGGCCGGAGGCGGCGAGGAACGCGGCCGTCTTCCACAGGTCGCTCGCCGGTGGGTGCCAGATCGCGACCGCGAGCAACTCGACCATCCCGAACGCGACGCAGACGGCTCCCAATGCCCGCGCAAAGCGGCGGCGCATGATCGCCGTCGTTTCCCACCCCCCAGCCCCCTCCCGCGTCGGGAGGCGGAGCGCGACGGAAAGCGCGGTATTGGCAACGAACTCCCCTCCCCTCTCCCGCGTCGGGAGGGGGGTTGGGGGGATGGGCATGCCGCGCATCACGCGTCCTCCTTCGGGGCGCGGAAGCGGTAGCCGACGCCCCAGACGGTCTGGACATAGATCGGGTTGTCCGGCTCCGGCTCGACCTTCTGCCGCAGGCGGCGGATATGGACGGTGACGGTGCTCGCGTCGCCGAAGAACTCTTCGTCCCAGACGCGATCGAGCAATTGCTCGCGCGTGAAGACTTGGCCGGGGTGGCGGGCCAGTTCGTACAGGAGGTCGAACTCCGTCGCGGTGAGCGTCGCTTCCTCGCCGTTGACGAGGACGGTGCGCGAGCGCGGATCTATCGTCAGGCCGGGGAAGATGAGCGAGCGGGCGCCGGGATCGGCGGGGGATGCGTCGTTCGTCCCGGCACGGCGGAGCACCGCTTTGACGCGGGCGACCAGTTCGGCGGGGCTGAACGGCTTCGTCACGTAATCGTCCGCGCCGATCGTCAGGCCGACGATGCGATCCGTCTCCTCGCCGCGCGCCGTCAGCATGATGACCGGCACCGGGTTCTTGACGGAGAGCGTGCGGAAGACCTCCATGCCGTCTTTCTTTGGCAGCATCAGATCGAGCACAATCAAGTCCGGCGCGAACTCGTAGGCAACCTTGAGCGCCTCATCGCCGTCCGCCGCCTCGCGCACGCTGTACCCCTCGCGCTTGAGGTAGAGCGAGACGACCTCGCGGATACTCGGTTCATCGTCCACCACAAGAATGCGCTGCATGCTCTTTCCTAACCCCCGGCCCCTTCCCTCGGAGGGAAGGGGGCCGGGGGGTTAGGTTGAATCTACCACCGCCCCCTTACGGAATCGTTACGCACCGCAAGTGAAACAGATTTCTGCCGCACACACAAACGCCGCCCGGTTATGCTTCCGAGCGGCACATGCGCCGTATTTCCGTCCAACAACTGCCCCGGCGGGGGGGGGGCGGCCCGCCCCGACGACCCCCCCCAGGGAATAACCTGCGAGGGAATCCGGCGTCGTCTAGGCGATGGAGGTCCAGAAAGCGTTGGCC
>JAICIL010000233.1 GCA_025924435.1 Chloroflexia bacterium
AGAGGATGCCGCCGAACTCGGCGGCGGTCGCGAAGAGGGCGGCCGTCTTGCCGTGGATGCGGCGGTCGTATTGCTGGCGCGTCTGGTCCCACTGGCGGGTCTGGAAAATCTCGTCCAGTTCGCCGTTGCAGATGTCGCCCAGCGTCTCGGCGAAGAGCGTCATCGCGCGCAGGTTGTGCGACTTCGAGACGAGCACGGCGGACTGCGCGAAGAGGTAGTCGCCGAGCAGCACGGCGATGGTCGTCGGCAGCACGGAGTTGAGCGTCGCCGCGCCGCGCCGGAAGAGCGCCTTGTCCACCGTGTCGTCGTGGATCAGGCTGGCGATGTGCAGCAGCTCGATCCCGGCGGCGGCGGGCGCGAGGCGCGCGATGTCGTAGTCGAACATCCGCGCGGCGGCGAGCAGCACGCGCGGGCGGAGCATCTTGCCTTTCGCGGCGATGATGCCATTGAGCAGGTCGGACATCACGGGGTAATTGACCGAGACGGTTTCGCGAATGGTATCCTCGACGCGCGCGAGACCGGCATTCGTGACCGGGTCGCGCAGCACATCATTGGTGATTGCGGACATGGGAAGCGTCTCTGCTTTCTATCCTGCTCCATCGCAGGATGCGGGCGGTTCAACGGCGTGCCGCCCCTCTAACAGTTGTGCCGGGAATTCCCGGCCACCGGGCGAAATGATACTCCCTTCACGCGCGCCCGTCCACGCGCGCCCGTCGAAGTGGTCAAGGTGTGTTTATCCTCACCCCCGGCCCCTTCCCTCTAAGGGAAGGGGTGACTCGCTGCAACGCCGTACCTTCCCCTGAACACCCCGGCTCTTCAGAGGTTCACTCCCCTTCCCTCGGAGGGAAGTGGGTGCCTTTGGACAGTGGGGGTGAGGATTCCCCGGCTGCCGATACGATCTACTATGCCCTCTATCGAAGTGGCCCGGACACCGTTGGCGACGTGGCGTGGGTGCGTGCATTGCCCAAAATCCGTACCTTCGTGATTGTCCGCTTGCATTCCGCGCGCCCGGATGATACGGTACGCCGCGCGGGACAGAACTTGTGCTGCGCAATTATCTAGGTGAACGTACGGTACGAACGTATGACGACGATTCGCTGAAGGCAGGTGCGCGTGCGTTTGCGAGTGGCCCCGACCGCGTCATCCATCGGTGACAGCCGCGGCAGTGTCTGCATCGTTGTGGATGTCGTGCGGGCGAGCACGACGCTCCTGACGCTCTGCGAGCGCGGCGCGGGGCCGATCCGCGTCGCGCTCGACCTGGACGAAGCGCGCCGCGTCGCGCATTCCGGCGCCGAACCCGCGCTCCTTGTCGGGGAGCAGGGCGGCATCATCGCCCCCGGCTTCGATCTCGACAACTCGCCGACCGCCGTGGCGACCGCCGCGATTGCTGGGCGGAAAGTCGTCATGCGGACGAGCAATGGGACGGTCGCGCTCGCGCTCCTCTCCGCCGCGCCGCTGGTGTTCGTCGGCTGCATCCGCAACGGGGCGGCGGTGGTCGAGCGGGCGATCGCGGAAGCGACGGCGCGGCATCTCGATATTCTGATCGTCTGCGCGGGGCAGGAGCACGGGACGGTCTTCGCGCTCGATGACATCCTCGCGGCGGGGTTCCTCGTGGCGTGCGCGTGGGAGAAGCATGGCCCGTGGGCCTTCCCGGATCAAGCGGCGGCGACGCGGATGATTGACGAGTCCGCCCTCGCGGCGCTGACGCTCTATCGCTCGTTCGTCGGGGAGACGGCGGCACCGGACGCCGAGACCTTCATGCAGGCGCTGCTCCAGGGCGTCGGCCCGCGCTTCATCGCGACGACGGGCCGACTCGAGGATGTGCGCTATTGCGCGACACCGAACCGTAGCGCCGTCGTGCCGCGTGTCCAACCGACCCCGGACGGCCCGACGGTCGTCGGCGGGCAGTCGCTCCCCGCCGCACCCGCCGGTGCGTCCCCTTCGACCGCGTAGGAGGCCAATCGCTTGGTAGGACGACAACGACACCTGGCCGTGCGCAGCCAGCCATATCGCCGCCCGGCAAGCGACCGATGGCGGATGCTGGTCGCGGCGGGCGTGATCGCCGCCGTCGGGTACGGCGCGTACACACTGGTCGGGCAGGTCGGGGCGCGCGGCGCGGGTCGGTTGGGAACATTCATCATCAAGGACGCCTATAGCGGCGCTCCCGTCGCGGGCGCGCAGGTGACGGTGATCCCGCTCTCCTGCCCGGATGGCGCGTGCCAGCCCGCCGAGACGACCGCCCAGGGCGTCGTCGGGCGGATGTTCCGCGCGAACGCACACGGCGAGGTGCATGCCCGCCTCCGCAGCGAGCGCGTGTCGGTCGTTGCCGCGCAGCGCGAGTACGACGCGCGGCAGACCGAATTGGCGTGGCCCCCGACCGAACCGGCGACGCTCGACCTCCGGCCCGCATGGGTCGCGGGGCGCATCACATCGCTCGGCCGGCCGCTCGCCAATATCAAGGTGCAGGCGGTCCTGCCGGGCACGGAGCCTGCGGCGTCCGCGATGACCGATGCGGACGGGCGCTACCGCCTCACGGGCGTGCCGGATGGCGCGAACCTGATCGTGGACGCGCCGAGCGTGAGCCGCCGCCCGCATCCCATCGCGCATCAGGCGGTGACGGACCTCGCGCTCCGGCCCGATGTGATCACCGGCGTCGCGCGCGATCCGCGCGGGCAACCGATTCCCGGCGTGACCGTCGCGGTCGGCGGCGTCACCGCGCAGACGGATGCGAACGGCGCGTACCGGCTCGAGGGCGCGGACGAGGGCGCGCCGCTGATCGTCAAGGGCGTCGGCTATCTGCCGCAGACGATCCCGCTCGGGGCGAATCTGACGCAGGATGTGACGCTCCAGCCGTTCGTCGCGAAGGGCCTCTACATGGAAGCCCCCGCCGCCGCCGACCCGGCGCAACTCGACCATGTGATGAATCTGATCGCCACGAAGGACCTCAACGCCCTCGTCGTGGACCTCAAGGATAACAACGGCGTCGTCTACTACGACTCGAAGGTGCCGCTGGCGCGCGAGATCGGCGCGGTGCAGCCGGTCCTCAACGTCCCGCAACTGTTGCAGACGTTGCACGCGAAGAATATCTACGCCATCGCCCGCATCGTCGTCATGGAAGACCCGATCGCGGCGACGACGCGGCCCGATCTGGCGATCAAGGATGGCCGGACGGGGAAGGTCTGGCGGACGACCGCCGGTCAGCCGTGGGTGAACCCGACAAACCCGCAGGTCTGGCAGTACGTCAGCGACCTCGCGCTGGAGGCCGCCAATCTCGGCTTCGACGAGGTGCAGTTCGATTACGTGCGCTTCCCCTCGGACGGCAACCTGAGCGTCGCGGAATACGGCCCCGCCTTCACGGGCGGTGAGCGGGAGCGGCGCGACGCGATCACCGGGTTCCTGAAGACGGCGCGCGCGAAGCTCGCCCCGACGCGCGCGCTGATGGGCGCGGACATCTTCGGCATCACCGCGTGGCTGAAGGGGGATAACGGCATCGGCCAGCAGTTCGAGGACCTCGCCGCGCTCGTTGATGTCATCTGCCCGATGGATTACCCGTCGCACTACTCGCGCGGCTTCAATGGCTGGGACATTCCGAACAACTACCCGTACGAGGTGATTAAGCAGGGCCTGATCGAGCGCGAGCGGCGGGTGCCGGGTGTCGCGAAGAAGACGCGCCCCTGGCTCCAGGCGTTCGACTACGGGCCAGGGATAGACTACGGCACCGCGCAGATCTACGCCCAGATTCAGGCCTGCAACGAGATGCAGAGCAGCGGCTACCTGCTCTGGAACATCGCGAGCGCGTACGATCCCGCGTGGCTCCCGCCCAAGCCGACGCCCGCTTCGTAAAACCTACCCCCCGGCCCCTTCCCGCGAGGAAGGGGAGGGAACTCGCTGCAAGATCGGGGCATTCGGCAAATACCCCGGTATTGCGATGAGTCACTCCTTCCCACGCCGAGAGATGGAAGGGGCCGGGGGTTAGGTCTCCCCGTTTGACGGTTTTCCCGGCAGGGCGTACGCTGATCGCATGACCGATCATCTCGCAACCGACCCGCCGCCGATTCCGCCCGCCGTGACCGACCGCGCGACGCACGCCCGGCGGTCGTTCGGGCGGGCGCTGTTGAAGGAGGCGCGGCCCAAGCACTGGATCAAGAACGGTTTCCTCTTCGCCGGGATCATCTTCGCCAAGGAACTGACCGATCCGTCGGCCATCTGGCACGTCCTCGCCGCCTTCGTCCTCTTCTGCGCCGTCGCCAGCGCCATCTATTTCATCAACGATCTGCGCGACCGCGAAGCGGATCGCCTGCACCCGAAGAAGCGTTTCCGCCCCATCGCGGCGGGCGAGATCCCGGCGCCGTTCGCCTGGGCGGTCTCGCTGATCGGACTCGGCGTCGCGATTCCGCTCGCGTTCGCGCTGCGGCCGATGTTCGGGGTGATCGTCGTCGCCTATGTCGCGCTGCAATTCGCCTATACCTACTGGCTCAAGGAGCAGGTGCTCCTCGATGTCTTCGCCCTCGCCGCCAGTTTCGTGCTGCGCGCGATGGCCGGGGCGGTCGTGATCGCCGCGCCGATCTCGCCGTGGCTCTACGTCTGCACGGTGCTGCTCTCCTTGTGCCTCGGCTTCGCCAAGCGGCGGCACGAACTGATGCTGCTCGAAGCGGGCGCGGGCAGCCATCGCGCTGTGCTGGACGAGTACTCCGCGACGCTCCTGGAGGAGATCATCGCCGTCGTGACGAGCGCGACGGTGATGGCGTACGCCCTGTACACCTTCAACGCGGAGAACCTGCCGAAGAATCACGCGATGATGTTCACGATCCCCTTCGTGCTCTACGCCGTCTTCCGCTACCTCTACCTGGTCTACCGCAAGGGGGAGGGGGGATCGCCGGAAGAGGCGCTCTTCGCCGATCGCCCCCTCTTGATCTGCATCCTGCTGTGGGGATGCACGAGCATCGCCATCCTCTATCTCCTCTAGCCGGTCGGTTGCGGGAGCGGGGGACGCGCGGTACACTACCGGAGGCTCCGATTAGCACTCATGCGCGGAGAGTGCTAAGTTTGGAACAAAATCCTCGCGATCGTGTTGTATACGATGAGCGCTCCACCCGTGAGCGAGGAGCGAGGAGAAACAGACGATGATGAAACGGACCGGCGGGGAGGATTGCCATGCCGCAGCGCGATCATGACCCCCATGCAACATACCGCTTCGGCCTGGGCGTCCGGATTACCGGGCAGAGCGATGCCTGGCGCCCGGCGCTCGAAGTCTACGAAACCGAGAAAGCGCTCGTCATCCGCGCCGAATTGGCCGGGATTAATGAGGAGCATCTGCGCGTCGGCCTGGACGGCGATGTGCTGACCATTCACGGCAAGCGGTTACCGGAATCGCGCGGCGAGAGCGACACGCCCGCGCGCCGTTCGTACCACGAGATGGGCATCCCCTACGGGCCATTCCGCGCGCGGGTCGCCCTGCCCTTCCCCGTCGTGCGCGACGCGGTGGAGGCGAACTACGAACACGGTGTCCTGACAATTGTCCTGCCGCGCGCGGAGCGCGTGCGCATCCATGCGACAACGACCGCCGCCGAACCGGTCGCCGTCGGCGCGAGCGAAGACGACACAACCCCCGGTGCTATGGGAAAGGATAGTGAATAAATGGCGAGTAAGAAGAAGATCGCGGCCGCCGACCCCGTCGAGGCCGAAGATGTGCGGGCCGATACACCGACGGCGGCCGAACCCGAGGCGTCGGAGCCGATCAAGGTGAAGCGCCCGGCGCGCAAGGCGCGCATCGAAATCGGCTCCGCCGTGCCGGATGAGGAGACGATGCCCGAATCCGTGCCGATTTTGCCGCTCCGCAACGCCGTCCTCTTCCCGATGACGGGGCTGCCGCTCGAAGCGTCGCAGCCGCGTTCGCTCCGTCTGATTGACGCGGTCGTCAATGGCGACCGGCGCGTCGTCTTCGTCGCGCAGAAGGATAAGGAACTCGAGGGCGCCGGCCCGAACGATCTCTATCAGATCGGCACGCTCGGCATCATCCAGCAGATGCTGCGGATGCCGGACGGCAATGTCCGCCTCGGCGTGCAGGGCATCGAGCGCGTGCGGATCGGTGCGTATGCGCAGGAGGAACCGTACCTGCTCGCGAAGGTCGAGCGCATCCCGGAGACGGTTGTCGAGGGGCTGGAACTCCAGGCGTTCATGCGCAACACCGTCAAACTGTTCGGCCAACTGGTCGAGTTGGTGCCCTATCTCAACGACGATCTCGTGACCGTCGCGGTCAATCTGGACGACCCGCGCCAGTTGCTCTACCTCGTCGCGGGGACGCTCCGGATGGATGTCGAGCAGCGGCAGGAACTGCTGGAACTGGACGACATCGCGGCGAAGTTCCGCTGGCTGAACGGCTTCATCGCCAAGGAACTGGAAGTCCTCGAACTCGGCAAGAAGTTGCAGGAGCAGGTGCAGGACGAGGTCGGCAAGAGCCAGCGCGAGTACTTCCTGCGCGAGCAGATGAAGGCGATCCAGAAGGAACTGGGCGAGGCGAACGATCAGGAAGCGGAAATTAACATGATCCGCGAGCAGATCGAGGCGTCCGGCATGCCGGTGGATGCCCGCAAGGAGGCGGACCGCGAACTGGACCGGCTCGCCAAACTTCCCCCGCAGGCGGCGGAGTACGGCATCATCAAGACGTATCTCGACTGGATGACCAGCCTGCCGTGGAATGTCTCGACCGAGGAGCCGATTGACATCGCCAAGGCGCGCAAGCAGCTGAACGACGACCACTACGACCTCGAGAAGATCAAGGAGCGCATCCTCGAATACCTCGCGGTGCGCAAGTTGAAGCAGGAGCGCGCGGCGGAGGGCGAGAAGATCCCGAACCGCGACCCGATCCTGCTCTTCGTCGGCCCTCCCGGCGTCGGCAAGACCTCGCTCGGCCAGAGCATCGCCACCGCGCTGGGGCGGAAATTCACCCGCATGGCGCTCGGCGGCATGCGCGACGAGGCGGAGATTCGCGGCCACCGGCGCACCTACATCGGCGCGATGCCGGGGCGGATCCTCCAATCCATCCGGCGCGCGGGCGCGAACGACCCGGTCTTCATCCTCGATGAAGTGGACAAGATCGGTTCGGACTGGCGCGGCGACCCGTCGTCGGCGCTTCTCGAAGTGCTGGACCCC
>JAICIL010000234.1 GCA_025924435.1 Chloroflexia bacterium
GCTGGCGGCGCGGACGCGGCGGAGGTAGTCCTGGCCCTGGGGGTCGAGGCGGTCGCCGTAGTCCTCGAGGAGGGCGAGGGAGAAGCCGTCGATGCTGCGCAGGGGGGCGCGCAGGTCGTGGGAGACCGAGTAGCTGAAGGACTCCAACTCCCGGTTCGTGGTCGAGAGTTTCGCGCTCACGCGCTCGGAGTGGGCACGGCTGTTGCCGAGCAGCCAGGTGTTCACGAAGAGAAAGAGGCTGATCGCCAGGCCGCTGAATAAGACAAAGAGCGGCAGATTCTCGTCGTAGCCATTGGCGAAGTTCTGCGGCGCCGTGTAGTTCAGCGTCCAGATGCGCCCGGCAACCGCGAGCGACTCCAGGCGCGAAAAGCGCGGATGGTAGGTCGTGTCCCCCGCATGCAGGACCGTATCGTGGTCGTGCAGAAGCGTTTCGGGGGTGAGGCTTGTGCCGTCGAAGACCTCAAAGTCAATCTGATTGTTCTGATAGCGCCCGAAGAGGGCCTCGGCGAGTTCATCGGCGGAAAAGACGCTGATGACGAATCCTTGCAAGGCATCCCGCCGTTCCATGACGGTTGTCGCCGGCTGGCCTTTCGCATAGACGGGCACATACATGACGAAACCCGCTTGCCCGGGCTGATTTGCTTGCGACTCAAGCGTCACTTTCGCCGAAGCCTGCGGCATGCCGGTATCGCGCGCCCGTTCCATGGCGACGCTGTATTCCGGCTCGGAATGCATGTCATAGCCGAGCAGCGCCTGATTCTGTGCATTGAACGGCTCGATGTACAGGACGGGGAAGTATTCCGCGCTCGCCTGGTCCGCCCGGATGGCATAGTTCGGGGTCTCCGCGTCGCGGGCGTGCGCCGCGAATGCCGCTGACTGCTGCGCCGGAACTCGCGGCGCATATCCGAATGCCCGCACGCCGGGATAGCGATGCTCGATATCGCTGTTGGCGACGAAGACGCGCCAGTCGTCGCGCGTGACCACATCGCTGACGGTGAAGAGGCCGCGGGCATCCAGCATGGCATTCGCGTAATTATCAATGCGCCGATCGAACGACCGCTGCGTCAACTCGACGGCATTGGTGAATTCCGCGCTCTCTCTGGCCGCGATGCCGCTCGTGACATAATACCAGGCCAGCCCGGTGAGCGCGAGCGCGCCGAGCAGGACAACATACGCCGATGCCTGGCTGCGGAGATGATTGCGTATCTCGCCGCGGCGGCGTCGGAGGGACGGAACGGGATGCGACCGGGTACGCTTGATCACCAGCGGCCTCTCGGTCTCCCCGCTTCGGCCCAATTCCTCTGGTACGGTGACGCTATTGGCGCGCAACATGATCTTCCTTCTCGAATCGCCGCGACGCAGCCCGCCAAACAGATCAGACCAATCCATTTCGGAGGGCCAGCGCGGCCGCGCCGGCCCGGTTATTCGTGCCCGTCTTGCCGAAGATCGCGGTGAGATGGTTCGCGACGGTCTTCTCGCTCAGGAACAACTCCTCGGCAATTTGCCGGTTGCTCATGCCCGAAGCGACGAGCCGCAGCACGGCGATCTCGCGATCGCTCAGGCCATCGGGGTTCGCCGCGCGCGGGGCGGCGACCGTCCGGGCAACGATGCCGGGCCGGCTCGACAACGCCTCGATCCGCTCCTTCGCGCGGCTCGCCTCGCCGACCAAGCCGTTCTCCTCGAACAGGCCGAGGGCCGCCGCGAGCGCCTGGCGAGAGCGTGCGTCGCTCTCCGGCCCACCCCGCATCGCCTCCAGTTCGGCCCGGCCCATGAAGATATGCGGCATCTCCAATCGGAGGTTCTCGCGACGGGCGGTCGCCGCCGCCCGCTCGAGGCGCGCCTCCGCAGACGCCCAATTGCCCTGGCGGACTTCAATCGCCGCCAGCACGCGATCGACGAGGAAGAGATGATATTGGCCCTGGAACGCCAGCAAACGCGGGTAATAGGCGGCCAGTCGCTCGTAATCGTGCATCGCAATTGCCATCAGCGCCAGGCAGTTCAGCGCGGTTCCCAGCGCCATCGTGCCCGTCGAGAGCATGTTGCCCGCTCCCCCCGCCGCGACGGACGCCTCCATGTCGGTGACGATGTCCCGCGCCTGCCGCTCCTCGCCCGCCGCCTGCGTGGCCAGGCCGAGCGCGCCGCGACAGGTGATGGCCTTGCCCGGGTCCTGTGCGAGGAGTGTCGTCATCGCCGACCGCAACTCCCGCATGGCCGTCGCATTGTCGCCGCGCAGATATGCCAACAGCCCCCGCATCTGATGCAGGACGGTCACAGGTTCCGTGCTCGCGAATTGCTCGACGACGCGTTGGGCCTGCGCCAGCAGGCTCTCCACGTCCGTCCACTCTCCCTGGCAAGCATGCAGGAAGGCGCGCCACGAATAGACATGGCGCAAGAGATACGGATCGTGCGCGGACCGCGCGAGCGATTCCTGGCGGTCGTTGATCTCGCGGGCGCGCGAGACGTCGCCGGACCAGAAATAGGACTCGACCAGCGAGGCGCAGCACTCCGCTGCCTCCGTCAGATCGTCGGCGGCGATCGCGAGGGCGAGCGCCTGCTCCTGCAAGGCGATACCGGCGGGGAGCGCATTTTCGCGCGCGAGCAGATTGCCCACCACCCGGCTTGCCGCCGCTTCGAGATCGTCCCGCCCGAGCGCGCGCGCCATCTCCAGCGCGCGGTATCCGTGGACAATGCCCTCGGTCTGCGCGCCGAGACTGACGCCGAGCAGCGTCGCGAGCGCGACTTCGGCCCGCACCGTCTCCGGCGCCTTCCGGTTCGCCAGCAACCCCAACGCCGTTTCGAACGACGCCTGCGCCTTCGGCAACTCCCGGAGCCGCCAGTGGGCCACGCCGAGGCCGTGTGCGGCCCGCGCGGCGATCAGGGGCGCGCCAGCCTGTGTCCACCAGTCCCGCGCGGCGGTATACGCCGCCACCGCCTCGCGTTCGTCGCCGGACAAGAGCGCGGCCTCGCCGAGATGCAGGTAGAGATCGCCGCGCTGGCGGTCGCTGGGGTCGAGCAACTCCAGCGCGACGCGAAAGTGCGCCATCGCGCTCTCCGCCGCGTATGCGTCGAGTGCCGCCCGGGCGGCGCGCAATGAATATGCCGCGCCGCGCGCCCGATCGCCGCTGTGCGAGAAATGAAAAGCGAGCGTCGCCAGTTGCTGCGCGTCCTCCGTGTCGGTGTGCGCCTCCAGCGACTGGCCGATCACCGCGTGCAACTGCTTGCGCCGGGTGGCGCCGACTTCGGCGTACAAACACTCGCGAATCTTGTCGTGGCTGAAAATGAAGGTGTCGGCGCGGTAGGATTGGATCAGGCGCGCGCGGGCCGCTTCCAGCAGGCGATCCTCAACCTCCGCCACGTTCGTGCCTTGCACCGCGGCGAGCAGCGTCGCATCGAACGTCCGCCCGATAATCGCCGCCACGCGCAACTCGCCGACCACCTCCGGCTTCAGGCCCGCGAGCCGCTGGCTCACGGCGGCGACGATGCCGGGCGGCAACCGGCTTTCCAGTCGCTTGAGGAGGGTATGCAACGGAATCTCTTCCGCCAGCGCGCCCGATTCGATCCACCCGAGCAGCAATTCCTCGGCGAAGAACGGGTTGCCCTCGCTCTGCGCATAGAGGAGACGATTGACATCCGGGGCAACCGGGCGGCCAACGTACCCGGCGGCGATCAGGGCGATATCGGCGGGGGAGAGGGAACCGAGCGTGACGGTGGTGAGCAGGCGCAGGCGGTTGAGTTCGGCTTCGATGTGCGCCAGGGCCGGATTCCGCTCGCCCTCATCCTTGCGGTACGAGCCGATGATGAGCAGGCGAGCGGATCGCTGCCGCCGGACGATATGAAAGAGCAAATCCAGGCTCGCCGCGTCCGCCCAGTGGAGGTCATCGAGGATCAGCACGAGCGGGCGCGAGGCGGCAATCGCGGTGAGAAAGGCGCTCACCGCTTCATACAAGCGCAGGCGGGCCTGCTCCGCGGGGAGCGGATACTGCTGGGGCAACTCGCCGAGACGCGCGACGAGTTCGGGCAGAATGCCCGCGAGGATGGGGCCCGCCTCGCCCACTTCCGCGCGCAGTTGGTCGCTGTCGGCGGCGCGGATGTAATCTCCGAGCATCTCCAGAAAAGGGAGGTACGGGGGCATCCCCTCCGCCTCCGAGGCGTCCCCGTGGAGCACCAGCGCGCCGCGCGCGGCGATCTGCCGCGCCGCCTCTTTCAGCAGACTCGTCTTGCCGATTCCCGGCTCGCCGGTGGCGAGCACCAGGCCGGCATTCCCGGCCTCCGCCGCGGCAAAGCGGCCCAACAGCACGTCGAGATCCCGCTGCCGCCCGACGAGCGATGCGCCGGACGCGGCGGGCATCAGCGTCCGTTGTGAGGATGTCTGGCCGCGCTCCATCCAGGGATACATTGCGGTAAATTCCTCGGACGATAAGCGGTGTTGGTCCATGTCGCGACTCCGGAGGTGCGAGAAACTGACCGTGCTGAATATCCCTTCCGCCTGTGGAAAGTATGCACAACATCAATAACGCGAAGCGGCGGGCAATTGTGACGGCTTACTCCCCATTACAACGCATCTTCGTCCGCCCCGGTTCCGCCGCTGGGGATGCCGATACGCGGGATGATCCGATAGGCGAATGCCCGTCCTTGCGGGTGCGCCCGCGCGCAGGCGGTGCATGTGATACGTTGCATCGCGGCGTGTGCGGCGTTGCCGATCGGGCGCCGAGAAGCATTCGGCCAGCCATTACCGCGGCGCGCGGTATTCCGGTCGGGCGAGGGGGGGAATCCACATGACGCCGTTCCGGTCGGCCGCGTTCCGCTGGCTGTGGTGCTCGACGATGGCCTCGGCGGGGGCGCAGCAGATGGAGCGCACCGCGACCGCCTGGCTGGCCTTGCAGACGGGCGGCGGCGCGTTCGCGGTCGGGCTGGTCTTCGCCGCCCGGTCATTGCCGTCCCTGCTCTTCGGGCTGGCGGCGGGCACAATCGCCGACCGTGCCGACCGGCGCCAACAGTTGCTCGCGGTCGCCGGGGTGGCGCTGCCCCTGATGGCGGCGCTCGGCTGGCTGGTCGGGATCGGCACGATCCGCGGCTGGCAGGTGATCGCGATCTCGTTCGCCGCCGGTTGCCTGCAAGTCTTCGACACGCCGGCGCGGCAGGCGCTCGTCCTGGACACGGCCCCCAGGGAGGCGGCGCCGAACGCGATGGCGTTGAACGCGCTGGCAGCGCGGCTCTCCGGCGCGCTCGGCGCGTTCGGCGCCGGGGTCTTGATCCCGCTGGTCGGCGTCGCGCATTGCTATTGGGCGATTGCCGCCGCCTACGGGCTTGCGGCGGCGCTGATCGCCGTGCTACGCATGCCGCGCGGGCGTCGCGTCGTCGTCGTCCATCCGCCGTTCGGGCGCGCACTGCGGGACGCGGCGCGGCTGATCGTTCACGTACCGGCGGTGCGGACGCTGACCATCTCCGGCATCGCCTGCGAAGTGTTCGCGTTCTCATACGGCAGCGCGCTCCCGGTGGTCGCGCGGGATGTCCTCGCGGCCGGCCCCGCCGGTCTCGGGGCGCTGAATGCCGCGACATCGGTCGGCGGGACGGTCGCGCTCCTGCTGCTGTCGGCGCTGTCGGGGCGGGTGCGGCGGGAGCCGCTGCTCGGGACGATCTTCGTCGCGTACGGTGCGTCGCTCATCGCCCTGGCGGCGACGCGCGATCTTGCGGCGGCGGCGGCGGTGCTGATCGTGACCGGAATCTGCGCGGGATCGTTCGATGTCCTGCAGCAGACGCTCATCCAGATGGCGGTGCCCGATGAGCAGCGCGGTCGGGCGGTCGGGATTTGGGTTCTCGGCGTCGGCTCGGCCCCCGTCGGCAACATTGAGATGGGCGCGCTCATCGCGGCGCTCGGCGCGCCCGGCGCGCTGGTCATCAATGGGCTACTGGCGGCGACATCCGCCGCGACACTCCTGGCGCGCTCGCCCGCGTACCGATGGAAGCGACGGGCACAGCCGGAAGCCGAGTGAAGCCGGAGAATTCGCTACAGATGTTCGGACGGAACAGTGTTTTCCCGTTGGTGGCGGGCTTCAGCCTGTCTCTCTCTGGCAGGCTGAAACCCGCCACCACTACGATCCTTTGCTGAACCGAGGAATGTTCGGATGTCAGGCGCTCCGCATACCAGGAACGGATCAACCGCGACATGGTTTAGAATCCCTCCACCGCCGCATCGCGGCGCGGCGATGATGGCAGGGCGGGGAGGAGAGAGCGGCATGGGTGGAGCATCTTCCAGCGTTCATGTTCGGCGGCCGGCGCTCGGCGTGCTCGTGTCGCTCCGGCCTTCCGGGCTGGGGGAGGAGGTGGATGCCGTGGTCCGGGCGTTTGCCGACCGGGCGCTCCGCGCGCTGGAGGCGGCCGGTGGCGCGCCGACGCTGATTGACCTCGCCGCCGATGATCGCCCGGACCCGGAGGAGTTGCCACACCTCTACGCCGGGCTGTTGATCCTTGGCGGGGCGGACATGGATCCCGCGTGCTACGGCGAGCGCCCGCACCCTGCGACGTATGGGGTGGACCCGGACGCGGATCGGTATGAGATCGCTTCCGTGTGCGGCGCGCTCGATCACGGCGCGCCGGTGGTCGGGATTTGCCGGGGAATGCAGGTCATCAACGTCGCCTGCGGCGGCACGCTGGTGCAGGACCTTGGCGAGGATACGCCGCACCACGGCCCGCCGGATTCGATCATGGTGACGCAGCGGGTGCGGGTCGCCCCCGGCTCGCGCCTCGGCCGCATCCTGGGCCGGGGCGAGGTGGATGTGCGGACCGGGAATCATCAGGCCGTGCGGGATGTGGCGCGCGATCTCGCCGTCGTCGCCCGTGCCGATGACGGTGTGGTCGAGGCGATCGAGCACGCGACGGCGTGGGTGATTGGCGTGCAGTGGCACCCGGAGGACCCGCTCGCCGACGCGCGCGACCTCGCCGCCATCGCGACGGCCCTCGTCGAGCAAGCGGCCGCCCGCGATCGCGCGCGGGATGCGGGGATACCGAAGGCCGGCGTCGAGTTGCCCCGCTCCTAACTGGGTGGCCATTTGCTTTTGGAACGGTGGGGGCTGGCTTTCCCGCCTGCCGTCCCGCCTCCGAGAGACAGGCGGGAAAGCCTGCCCCCACCAACAGAAATCCCGCCGTCAAAC
>JAICIL010000235.1 GCA_025924435.1 Chloroflexia bacterium
CAAAGATATGTTCCGCTTCCTGGGGGGTGATCTCACCATAGTGAATGAGGGCGAGCACGTCCATCTTTTGCTACGCCACCAGATCACGCCCGACGGCGAACGCTTCGTACGCGCGTTCGTCAATGATCGCCTTGAGGTGTTGCGCGGCCTGCCAGCATTCGTCGTATGAGGTGTAGAGGGCGATAGGCGCGAGGCGGACGATGTTCGGCGGGCGGAAGTCGGGGATGACGCCCTTCGTCTTGAGGGCCTTGGCGATCCGTGTGCCCTCCGCGTGCTCGACGGCGACATGGCCGCCGCGCCGGGCGTGGTCGCGCGGCGTGCCGATGCCGTAGTGGTACGGCGCGTCCGTGAGGCGCATCGCCTCGATCAGCGCGATCAGGTAATCCGTGCGGGCCAGTGATGCGGCGCGGACGTTCTCGATGCCCGCTTCCGCGAACATCACGAGCGAGCCGTGCAGCGGCGCGGTGCTGAGGAGGGGCGGCGTGCCGATCTGCCACGCGCCCGCGTTCCCCGCGCCCGTGAAGATGTGGGACATGTCGAACTGCGTCGCCTTGTCGCTGCCCCACCAGCCCGCCATGCCGGGCGCGGCGCCGAAGTGCCGCCGGTTGACGTACAGCCCCGCCGTGCCGCCGGGGCCGCTGTTCAGATATTTGTAGGTGCACCAGAAGGCGAAATCAACGCCCCAGCGGTCGAACTCATGCGGCACGAGGCCGACGGAATGGCAGCCGTCTATGCCGATCAGGATACCCCGCTCGTGCGCGGCGGCGGTGAGGCGGGCGATATCCAGCAGTTGGCCGCTGCGATAAAAGACGGCGGGCAGGATGACCATCGCGACGTCGGGCGCCATCGCGGCGATGATGTCCTCTTCCTCGACCAGTCGCCCGTCCCGGCTCCGCACGATGACGAGGTCGCCGGTGGGGTCGCCGCCGTGCAGGCGAATCTGACTCTGCAAGGCGTAGATGTCCGACGGGAAGTCGAGCGATGTGGCGATGATCTTCCGCCGCTCAGGTGTCGGCTGATAGAAGGTCGCGACGAGCGTGTGCAGGTTGACCGTCGTGCTCGCCGTGACGACCACCTCGTCCGGCTCCGCGCCGACGAGCGGGGCCATCAGCGCGCCGAGCGATTCGGTGAGCGTGAACCACGGCGGATCGGCATCGAGCCATGCCTCGATGCCGCGTGTTTTCCACTCGTCCAGCACGCGCAGCAGCGTCCGCTCCGCGTCGCGCGAGAGGAGGCCGAGCGAGTTCCCGTCCAGGTAAATCGTGCCCGGTTGGGTGTAGAAACGGTCGCGATACGACCGGAGCGGATCGGCGGCGTCGCGGCGGCGCGCCTCGTCGCGGCTGGTATCCATCAGCGGGGGGTCCTTTCCGTGGGCACGATTAACACCGGGCATCGGGCGCGCTGAACGACATGCCCAACGACACGGTCGGACGATATGCCGCCAAGCATAGCACGCGCGCCGCCGAGTACGATCAGGTCCGCGCCCTGCTCATCGGCGACTTCAAGGATCGCCTCAGCCGGAACGCCGTCCATGATGAGGTGCTCGACGCGCGCGACGCCGGCCGCCCGAATCGCCGCGCTCGTCGCCTCGATTGCCGCCTGCGCCTCGGCCCGCAGCCGCTGGTACGCGGCCATCCCCTCCGCGCCGAACGAGAACCCCGCGCTCGTGTCCATCACGGCGAGGATCGCCACGGCCGCATCCGTCGCGCGGGCGAGCATCGCGGCATGCGCGGCCGCCGTGTCTGACGCGTCCGAGCCGTCCACCGGCAGCAGGATGAGGCAGTAACGCGGCATGTTTCGCTATGCCCCGCCGCGCGTTGAGAGAATCGCCGTCGCCTGCATCCCGTCCGCCACCGCCCGCTTCCTTTCTGTGTCGTATTCGCAGCCGATGCGCCATGCTATCACACGCACCGCGCACATCCGGGCGCGATTGAATAAAGCGGCGCATGGCGTGTTCTGGTTAATGAGGTGACTGGAGTGTCATCAAAACGAGTGTTCGGCATGCTTCATGCGTACGCATTCGGTAGTTGAATCGTTCACAGACGTGGAGCGGCACCCGCGCGGTTCTACGGTCACACGATAAGGGAGCAGACCGATGGCAACGAAGAAGGAATCGCTCTACGTCGTCAACCAGTTCGGCAGGGACCATTTCATCTGGGCGGAGAGTGCGGCGGAGGCCCGCGCGAAAGCCGAGCAACCCGTCCCGACGCAGTTCGTCGCGAACATCACCGCACCGGGCGCGGCGACGGCCACGGCGGCCTTTACCGGCGGCGCGGAGACGATGCGGGCGACGACGCAGGCGGCATCGCGGTAAGGGAAGAGAAACCTCACCCCTCGACCCCCTCTCCTTTGCCTTGGGGCAAAGGAGAGGGGGAGAAAAATGCGAGCGAGAGGAACGGGCGGATAGTACATCCGCTCGTTGGCATTGCGTTGATTGAGAACGTTCGGTTCATTGTCAACCGGAGCGTTCCGCTCCCCTCTCCATCGCCGCCGTGGTCTTTCATTGTCTCGATCTATTGGCGATGGCTCCGTACGAGAGGGGCTGGGGTGAGGAACAACGCCCTAGCCGCTGAAGGGTTGCCAGGCGCCATTCTTCAGGAGGACGTAGACATCGCTACCGACCGAGAGGATCGAGCCGTTCTCGAAGGCTTGGAGCGTCCCGCTGCCGCCCGCTTCGTTCGGGCTGGTCGCGTAGCCGAGTTTGCCTTGCAGTTTCTGGGCCGTCCAGACGACACCGAAGGCATTGACCGGCTTATAGAGACCGGCGGACGGCCCCGCGCCGCCCTCACTGCCCACGCCGCTGTTGCCGGGGTTCGGGTAGGTGGCGAAGGAGCGGTCGCTGGTATAGAGGACGTAGATCGGCTGGCCCGCGACGTAGAGCATGAACCCATTCTGGAAGAAGAGTTGCGAGGTCGCGACATTCCCCGCGGCGCTTACCGGCGCGCCGAGCCGGTTGGCCGTCGCGGCGTACGCGCCCTTGAACTTGTCCGCCACGGCGATAGCGGGCGTTGTCGCCGTCGGGACAGCGGTTGGCGCCGGGGTCGCGGTCGGTGCGGCGGTCGGCGCGACGGTTGCAGTCGGTGCGGCGGTCGGGATGGCCGTGGCGGTCGGTTCGACCACCGCGATGACCGTCCCGGCGGGCTTCGGCGGCGCGGGAACCGGCGTACTCGTCGCCCTCGGCGCGATGGCGGCGGGCTTCGTCGTCGCCGTCGGCTCGGCCGGTGGCGGCTCGGTTGCTGCGGGCGCGTCGCTCACATCGCCGGTGGCGGGCACGGTCGTCGCCGGCGCATCGGTCGCGGGCACGGCCACCACGATCGTTGCGGTCGGCGCGGCGGCGATAGTGAATGCGGTTGGGCTGGCCGCTGCCGTCGCGGGCACGGTCGTCGGTTGGCCGGTGTTCGCGGGGATGATGTTGCCGACGGAGAAACTGAAGGTATTCGGCGTCACCTCTTTCCCGTCGGCATCTTTCAGCCCGGCGGGGATCTGCACGGTGTACGTGGTTTGCGGGATGAGCGTCTTCGGCTTCGTGCTGAGAACGAAGGAATTCTTATCGTATTGGAGGTTCGTAACCGCCACCGTCGGGCTGAAGATGACCCCAGTCGTCACGGTCTGCTCGTTCATCGGGCGACTGAAGCGGATTTGCGCCGCCTCGTCGTAGCGGATGTTCGGGTTGAGCACAACCGCCGTCGTCGGCGCGTTGCTCGTCGAGACGCTGACGATCTGATTCGATTGCCCGGCGCCGGGGATAGCGTGGCTGAAGTGGTGCTGCAACCCGAAGCCGCCGGTGAGAAGCGCGGCAAAGGTGGCCGCGAGGGTCGCGGCGGCGGCGGTGATGCGGGCGACGCGCTGCCGGATGGTGAGGACGGCGCGGCCCGGCTGCATGACGGCGGCACGGGCGCGGATCGCCTGCGATACATTGGCGGGCACTTCGGGGTGGTCGAGCGCGCGGAGGTCCATGCGAATGCCGCGATAGGCGGCATAGACATGCGCGTACGCCGACTCTTCCTGGATGCGCTTGCCGACGATCTGCGCGTCGTCGGGCGGCAGTTCACCGTCGAGATAGGCGGAGACGAGCGCTCGGATTTTTTCCTGCTCGCGTGATCGTCCCATTACGAATCCTCATCCTCCAACGGTGCGTCGAAACCCTGTTCGACCGAGTACTTGCGAAACTCCTCACGGGCCCGGAAGAGGACCGATTTGACGGCGGAGCGCGAGATGCTCATGATCTCGCCGATCTCCTCGCAGGAGAGGCCCTCATATTCGCGGAGTACGAGCGCCTGCTTGTTGCGCGCGGACATGCGATTGAGGATTCCCTGCACCGCCCCTTCCGCTTCCCGGCGGAGCGTCGAGCGTTCGGGGTTTTCCCCCGCACTCCCGTGCAGCAACCGGTCGTGCTTCGTGCCATCCCACGGCTGCCAGCGAATGCGCTGCCGCCGCCGCAGTTCATCGAGGCAGGAATTCGAGGCGATCCGGTGCAACCATGCCGAGACATTGAGATCGTCGGATGTCCGACCGAGCGCGCGATACGCTTTGAGGAACGTGTCCTGCGTCAGGTCTTCCGCGTCGTCGCCATTGCCGCCCATCATCCGGTAGATATACGCGTAAATCTGCCGCTCATACCGGTTCAGGAGCGCCTCAAACGCCGCCGCATCCCCACTGCGCGCGCGTGCTATCCAAGTGGCCTCGTCCGTGGTCGTCACCGGGCCTTCCACCCAGCCTCCCAATCATTACAACGAGTAACCAAGGCGGTGGTTGCGCCGCCCTGCAAAAATTCTCGATAAATGCGGTGCGCGTGCCGATCTGGCCGCACGATGCTCGCTAGGGTAGCGCAGCGCGCCGCCGATGGCAACTTTTCACGGTGGATGTACGTACGTTATGCGCCCCTGTGGGAGGCGATTGGCCGTGGTATCGGGGTCATACAGGGCCGTTTGTCGCCGGATGGATGCGGGAAATTCCCACCCCCGGCCCCTCCCGACGCGGGAGGGGAGAAGAGAGGGGAGTATCCGGGAAAGCTGGGAGGGGTCGGGGTGGGCAATCTACGGCTGTGCGCCGCCTTCGAGGGTCGCGAGTTTCTCCATCGCCTCGTCAATCGAGAGTTCGCCGCGCTCCACGGCCTGCAAGACGGCGAGGGTTTCCGAGAGGCCGTCCTCCGGCGCGTCCAGTTGCGGCGTGCTGCCCGCTCCCTGCACGATCGGTACGGGGGTGACGGGCGCGGCGGGCGGCACCGGTGGAGTAGTGGCGGTGCGCGCGGCGGGCGGCGGCGCCGGGAGCGGCGGGAGGTCGCTCCCGGCGGCGCGCACGGTGCAGTCGCCGCTCACGCTCTTGACGCGCACGGGAACGCCGCCGCCGTTGACCATCAGCGTGCGGCTGCGCTTGCCGCCGTCGCTGGTCGCGGGGAGCGCGCACGACAGATCGCCGCTCACCGTCTTCATCGCGACCGTCATGCGCGTGGTTTCCGGCACCTGGAGCAGCAGATCGCCGCTGACCGTGCCGAAGTCGTACTCGCCGTTCGGCGCGAGCGGGGTCGCCACGGTGAGGTCGCCGCTCGCCGTCCTCGCGCGGCAGGAGGTGAGGGCGGATGCGCGCACCCGGCAGTCGCCGCTGGCGGTCGAGACCTCCAGCGTGCCGGTGATGCGGTCGAGTTCGAGGTCGCCGCTCGCCGTCTGGATATTCAATTCGCCGTCGCCCCGTTCGAGCGTGAGATCGCCGCTCGCGCTCTGGATGCGGACGCCGCCATTCAGGACATGCGCGCGAATGTCGCCGCTCGCGGTCTGGATCGTCACCATGTTGGCGAGCCGATCGGCGCGGACATCGCCGCTCGCCGTGCGCGCCCGGATCGTCCCTTCGAGCCGTTCGAGTTGCATGCCCGTGCTTCCGCCCTCCGCCTCGACGTCGCTGCGGATGGGCGTGCGAATCTCCATGGCGATGCGCACATTGCCGCGCAGCCAGCCGAAGAGCGCGTCGCCGCGATTCGGCCCGCGCACCTCGGCGTGGATCGTCTCGCCGCGCTCCTCCAGGATGATTTCCAGGTCGCGCCCGATCGCGTCCGCCGGATGGCATGTCACCGTCACGGCGACATCGGCGCGCTCCTCGCCGTGAATCTGCATCGTGCCGCTCGGCGTGCGCGCGACAATTGTCGGCACGGCGCCGGGCGACAGCGTGAATGTCCGTTCGATGCGACCGCTTTCCATTATTTGCTCTCCGTTTCCGGCGTCTCGCGCTCGTCCCGCCTGCTTCTCCGGCCAATCCGCATCTCGACATCGCCTTTCGGGCTGCCGACGCGCAGATAGACGGCCGCTTCCCGCGCCGGGATGCGCCCCGCCGCGACATCCGCGAGGATCGCCCGCCGCTCCTGTTCCGCGCTCACGGGCGCGCCCTCGGCGGGCGGCGATGCGTCGGCATACGGGGCGTAGCCCATCGCGCGGATTACCTCGTCCAGCCGGGCGCGGACGGTCGGGTACGAGATGCCGAGTTCCGCCTCGACATCCTTGATGATGCCCCGACTTTTCAGAAATACCTCCACGAACGCGAGGTGTTCGGGGCTGAGCAGATCGAGGCGGCTGCCGCTCCCGAAGGAGAATCGCCCCTCGATCGCGATGCCCGTCGTCGGCCCCTCCAATCGGGTGATGACGAGCGGCTCGCCCGTCACCGGGTCCTGCCGGGGGGCGGGGTACACCGGTTTCTCATCCGTCATCGCTACATCATCCTTCGGAAGCAGGTCATCGCTTCCTTTTCCCATGCGAAACGTTGCGCTTCCATCTCCGCATGGAGATGACGCGCTTCCGCGATTGCCAGCAGGTTCGGCCCCGTCGGCACGGAAGCGGGCGGGGTGGCCGGCATTGTCACCCGCGCGAGCGATTGCACCCGGAATGTTACTCGCCAGCGTGTTGCGATCGTCAGTGTCATCGGTCACCCTCCTGTGGTGGAGCGTATCATCGGCAGCGATCCGCCGACACTACGGATCATAGCAGCCGATATTGATTTTGTCAATAACGATATTAATATCTTTTATTTTGCCCCGCAGCGCGCTGATAAACAGATCAAGAAACAGAGATTGCACAGAAGCCACCACGGTCTGTAACGTAGCGCGGGCTCCGAGGTACCCTTTGGCCAGCATGCGATCTCCCGGTAGCGGGGGGGGGGGGGCCGGC
>JAICIL010000236.1 GCA_025924435.1 Chloroflexia bacterium
ACAGCGTTGGTCCCTCCGCCGTCCACCGGCTGTTGACGCGGGGGTGCGCGCGCACCGCGATCACCATGCCGCGCAGGATGAAGGGCATGTACGTCAGCGGCACGCCGTGCTCCGTCTCGAATGCCGCGCGCATCGCCGTCCGCGTCGCGACCAGCGCCGTCCAGTCTACCGTGGTGTAGGTGCGCTCCATCGGCACCTCGCGCACCGTCCGCGTCAGGTTCTCCGCCGTCATCCGCCGGATGCGCGAGAGCGGAATCAAATCGGAGGCCTGAGGCTGGGAGGGCGGTTCGAGCACCGCCCCTCCGCTGCCCTCCGCTGCCCGCCGCCCGCTGCCCGCTGCCAAAATGTCATCGCGCGTCACGCGGCCATCGCGGCCCGTCCCGGTGACGGTCGCGGGGTCAATGCCGAGGCGCGCGCTCAACACCCGAACGGCGGGCGAATACCAGACGCGCTCCCCCTGCGTTGTCGCACCCATCGGCTCATCCTTTCCTTGAACCGCGAAGGCGCGAAGGGCGCGAAGGGAGAAAAGAAGAGAAAAATTCCTCTCTTCTCCCTATTTCCTTCGCGTCCTTCGCGCCTTCGCGGTTCAATCTCCCGCCCCTACCGCACCGCTGTGCTTGGCGATGAAGGCGTCAATCAGTTTGCGGGCGATGCTGAGGCTCGGCGGGACGCGGGGCAGCGCGTCGTGGCGGAACCAGCCCGCCTCCGCGACCTCGCGCGGGTCAACACGAATCTCGCCGCCCGCGTAGGTGGCGGTGAAGCCGACCATCAATGAGTTCGGGAAGGGCCAGGACTGGCTGCCGAAATAGCGGATGTCCTTCACCTCGATGCTCACTTCCTCGCGCAGCTCGCGGCGGACGGTCTCTTCGAGCGACTCACCCGCCTCGACGAAGCCCGCGAGGACGCTGAAGAAGGCGGCGGGGAAATTCGCGTTGCGCGCCAGCAGCAGTTCGTCGCCGCGCTCGACGGCGACGATCACCGCCGGGGCGATGCGCGGGTAGTTGACGAGGCCGCAGTTCGGGCATTCCGTCGCGCGGTCCACGGCGTGGTAGACCGTGCGCGTGCCGCAGTGGCCGCAGAACCGGTGCGTGCGATCCCACGCGATGATCTGCACCGCCCGCCCGGCGAGGAAGAAGAGATCGTCCGGCAGCCGCCCGTAGAGCGCGCGCAACCCCTCGAACCGCATCCCCTCCGGCGGCTCCGTCGCTTTGTCCACCTCGGCGGCGAAGCAGTGGTCGCCGTCCAAGGTGCCGAGGTACTGCGTGCGCACCGGCGCGATGCCGATGGCGCTCACATCCTCGATGTGCGGCAGCGTCGCGCCGCTGTCCGTCTCCCGCACGAGCAGATTGCTCTCGCGGAAGACCCACCACCACGCCGCCCCGGATCGTGACTTCGGCGGCTTAATCCCCGCAACAAACGCGCGTTCCATGATCCCTCCAGTTGGCAGCAGGCAGTTGGCAGCGGGCAGCAACAGATACTGCCTGCTGTCTGCTGCCCGCTGCTTGCTCTCTAGTATGCCATGCGGTCGCGCATTGCGGCGCGGATGCATTCCGGGTGAATTGGGGAACGCGCTGGTATCCGGCTTGCGGGGAGAGGGAAACCGCGCTATCTCTCCACGGAGGTGGGCATGCCGGATGCTGGTGATCGCGCGGGCATGAAAGGAAATCTCTCATGGCATCGCCACTGCTGACAGGGGCGGCCGCCGGTGCGGTCGGCACTGTTGCCCTCAATATCGCCACGTATGTGGACATGGCGGTGCGCGTCAGGCCCGCGAGCGGCGTCCCGGCGAAATTGGTCGGCGTCATCGCGGACAAAGCCGGCGTTGATCTCGCGATAGGTATGGGGGAGGATGCGAAGGAAGAGGAGCAAAATCGCCAGAGCGGGTTGGGAGCATTGATCGGCTACGTGAATGGGTTGGGGGTCGCGGCGCTCTATGGCGCGGTGCGTCCTCACCTGCGTTGGATTCCCATGCCGGTCGCCGGGGTCGCGCTCGGCCTCGCCGCGATGGCGGCCAGTGATGTGCCGATCGGCGTTTCGGGCGTCAGCGATCCATCCACGTGGGCGCCCGAAGATTCGGCCGCCGATCTCGTTCCCCATCTCATCTACGGGCTGGTGACGGCGATGGCGTACGATGCCTTCGCGGAGTAGCGCGCGTCAGTCCGCCGCCGGCCGGTCGTATTCGTCCGTGGAGAGCATAGCTTCCAGTTCCGTCACCGGGTCCGCGACGCTAGTGCGCTGGCTGAGGCGGACGATGAGAGCGAGGCCGACGACGACTTCCGCCGCCGCGATGGTGATAACGAAGAGGGCGACGATTTGCCCCTCAAGGTTGCCCCACCGCCGCGCGTAGGCGATCAGCGCGAGGTTCGCCGCGTTGAACATCAGTTCCACCGCCATGAAGAGCGTCAGCGGCGTGCGGCGCGACAAGACGCCGAACAGCCCCGTCGCGAACAGGAACGCACTCAGCAGGACATACCCATTCGTCGGCAACATCAGGGGCTCCCATCGAAAACTTGAACCACAGGGACACAGAGGACACAGAGGAATACGAAGAAGGAAAGAACTATTTTTCTTTCTCTGTGCCTCTCTGTATCCTCTGTGTCCCTGTGGTTCATGCGGATTCCTAGCGTTCGTGGCGGCTGAGCATGACGGCGCCGACGGTGGCAGCAAGCAGCAGGGCGGAAACGACTTCAAGCGGGAAGAGGTAGCCGGAGAAGAGCGCCGTCCCGACCGCCTCAACGCCCGCCGGGACGTTCGGCGCCGCATTGGGCAGCGTCGCCTGCACCACCGCCGCGCCGACGATCAGGAGCGTGGCGATGCCGAGGCCGATCGCGATGCCGCGCTCGCCGAGGAACTTGCCCCGGCTCTCCTCCAGGTCCGGCCCCAGGAGCGTGAGGATGAAGAGGAAGAGCACCATGATGCCCCCCGCATAGAGGAGGAGTTGCGCCACGGCGAGGAATTCCGCGCTCATCGAGAGATACAAAAGTGCGAGGCATGCCGTGTTGAGCACGAGCGTCAGCGCGATATGCACCGGGTTGCGGAGCGTTACCACCCCCACCGCCGTGATCGCCGCCAGCGCGGCAACAAGCCAGAAAACGATGGTCATATCCTCAATTCTCCGCCCTTAGAGATCAAGGAGTGTCCGCAATCGGTCCTCGATCATCGCTATCGTGTTGGAAGAAACAGATCCCCATCGTTCGAGGAGCCGCACAACGGTAATCGAGCGGATATCCTCGCATTTGGCGAAACTCGGTTGCCGTAAACCGCCTTCGGGAGGGGTGATCGGTACGTGCAGCGGCAGACGTCGTTGCCGCGTCGTGATTGGTACAGCAATGACGCGGCGCGCGCCTCCGCTGTTGAAAATATCCGCCGAGACGATCATGGCAGGACGTGTGCCGCCCTGTTCGTTCTCGCGCACTGGGTCGAAGGTCGTCAGCCAAACGTCTCCCCGCACAGGAGTCGGTTTCGTAGACGTGCTCAAAACTCATACTCATCGTCTTCGAGACCGTCCATGAGGGTTCCTTCCCAGAGGGCGATCTCTGCTTCCTCTTCCGCCCACTCCTCGGAGGTCATCGCGGCATAAATCTCGTTCGTACGCTCCAACATCCTCTCCCGTCGGTAGCGTTCCACGGCGAGGGCAATAATTGTCTCAATGGACTCGTGCTCCTGCTCGGCGAGTTCGCGCAATTTTCCTTGGACATCATCCGTGATCTGGACGGTTGTGCTGACCATGAGCGGCTCCTTCGCATTACATACTCATAGTCTACCATCATACAGAGGCGACTATTCGCCCGCGTCCACCCGCGTGCGCGGGTCCGGTTCGTTCGGCTTCAGGAGCAACATATCCTTTGTATAGATAAAGTCGCCCCGGTCCGAGTCCGCTAGTTCATACCACGGGCCGAGGACGACCGCCTCCACCGGGCAGGCTTCCTCGCAGTAGCCGCAGAAGATGCAGCGAATCATGTTGATCTCGTACCGCTCGGCGTACCGCTGGCCGTGCGAGACCGGGTCGTCCGGGTCGTTCTCCGCCGCCTTGACGTAGATCGCCTCGGAGGGGCAGGCGGCGGCGCAGAGTTCGCAGCCGATGCACCGCTCCGTCTCGTCCTCGTTGCGCAGCAGGAGATGCCGCCCGTGGAAGCGGGCCGCGACCTCCTTGCGCTGCTCCGGGTACGAGACCGTCTCCGGTTTGCGCACGAAGTTGCGCAGCGTCGTGCCCATCCCCTTCGCCAGCCCGGCGGCGTCCTGCATCAGGCTCGGTTTCTTCTCGCGTGCCATTGTTCCCCCAGTAGTCAGTAGTCAGTAGCCAGTAGACGGTAGTCAGTAGTCAGTAGGGTATCATTCTGTCTACTGTCTACCGTCTACTGGCTACTTGAATATCCCCACAATCACCGCCGTGACCATCAGATTGATGATCGCGAGGGGCAGGAGGACGTCCCACCCGAGGCGCATTAACCGATCATACCGGATGCGCGGCAAGGTTGCGCGCAGCCAGATAAAGAGGAAGACGAAGAGCGCCATCTTGATCGCGAACCAGAGCGGCCCGGAGAGGAACGGCCCCTTCCAACCGCCGAGGAAGCAGACCGTCGCGATCGCGCTCACCGTCAGCATGTTGACGTACTCGGCGAGGAAGTAGAGCGACCAGCGGAAGCCCGCGTACTCCGTCAGATACCCGGCGACCAGTTCCGTTTCGGCCTCCGGCAGATCGAAGGGCGCGCGGTTCACCTCCGCGACCGCGCTGATCAGGTAGATCAGGAAGGCCACGGGCAGGACGACGATGTACGGGATCGGCGACTGCCCCGCGACGATGCCCGTCAGCCGCGTCGTCCCGGCGAGCAGCATGACGCTCGCCAGCGCGAGGCCGAGCGGCAGTTCGTACGAGATAATTTGCGCCGTCGAGCGGAGACTGCCGAGGAGCGAGTACTTGCTGCCCGATCCCCAGCCGCCGAGCACGATCCCGTAGACGCCGAGCGAGCTGAAGGCGAGCAGGATGAGCAGCCCGACGCTCGCATTCGAGAGCACGAGCGGCACCCGATGCCCGCCGACGAGGAAATAGGTGCCGATCGGGATGAGCGCGAAGCCGGAGACGGCGAGCACGAGCGAGATGATCGGCGCGAGGCGGTAGACGACGCGATCCGCGCCCATCGGTGTGTACTCGCCCTTGAAAACGAGTTTCACCGCGTCCGCGAGCGGCTGCAAAAAGCCGAACGGGCCGACGCGATTCGGGCCGAGGCGGACCTGGAAGCGCGCCAACAGCCGCCGCTCGATCAGCGTCATGTACGCTGCCGCCGTCACCGCGATGAGCATGACGACCACCGCGCCGACGAGCGCCTGGAGGAACCCCGCCACGTTCAATCCGCGACCTCCCGTTCGATCGTCTGCACCAGCGGCGGCGTCGCGCCGTCCAGTTCCGCATCGGTGACATCGGCGTAGGCCGGGATCGTCTGCTGGATCGCCTCCCAGACCTGCTCCGGCGATGTGACGGGAATCGGTTGGCCGAGCGCGCGCGCCAGTTCGTTCACGGCGTACCATGCCGGTGCGACGCTGCCGGGCAGGTCGGGGCCGCGCCGCAGCCGCTGCACGCGCCCGGCGAAGTTCGTCAGCGTGCCCGCTTCCTCCGTCGCGACCGCGATGGGCAGCACGACGTCCGCCTGCCGTGCCGCCGCCGTCGGGTGGCTCGCGAAGGCGATCAGCGTCTCGGCGCGGTCCACGGGCGGATCGCCGCCGAGGACGATCAGGCCGCGCACCCCGGCGGAGCCATTGAGCATGCCCGTGGCGTCCGCGCCACCGGCGGGGAGGACGCCGAGGTCAATCGCGCCGCGCCCGTTCGCCGCGCCGACGACGGGGCCGCCCGCCGCCGGGAGCAGCGCCGCGACGGCGTCCGCGACCGACGGATCGGCGAGCAGCGCCGGGTCAACGAGCAGCATCCGCTTCTCCGCCGCCTGCCATCGCTCCGCGACCGGTGCGAGATCGGCGGGCATGACCGTCTCAATCTCCGGCATCTCCTTCCCTTGCACCGCCGCCGCGAGTGCGCGCAGGATCGCCGCCTCGCCCCGGACGGCGGGCTGGATCCACGCCGTCGCCTCCTGCGTCAAGCCGGTCGGGCTGGCGTGGACAAGCACGAGGTTCGCGCCGCGTTCGATCGCCTTGCGGAGCCGCAGATGGAGCACCGGCACCTCGGCGACCGCGTCCACGCCGACGACGAGAATCATCTCGACGGTGTCCAGATCGGCGATCGCGCCCCGGAAGCCGAGATCGTTGCGCGCGGGGACGGGCGGGCGCGGGTAGTGATCCACATTGCCGGTGCCGACGACATCGCGCAGCAGGCGGTTGAACAAGAAAAGCGCCTCGTTCGGCACGGTTGGGCTGGCGATGCCGCCGATGGCCTCCGCGCCGTGCGCCGCGCGGATCGCGGCCAGGCGGGTCGCCGCCTCTGTCAGCGCCTCATCCCACGTCGCCGGGACGAGCGCGTCGCCGCGCCGCACCAGCGGCGTCGTGACGCGGTTCTCGCGCGTCGCGCCGACCTGCCCGAAGCGGCCATAGTCGCAGAGCCAGCCATTGTCCACGTCGGGATTGTCGCGGCTGCTGACGCGCAGCAGTTCGCCATCCCGCGCGGAGAGGGTGACATTGCAGCCCATCGCGCAGCCGCTACAGACGCTCGCCGTCAAATCGAGGTCCCACGGGCGCGCCTGGAAGCGGTACTGGCGGCTCGTCAGCGCGCCGACGGGGCAGAGTTCAATCGTGTTGCCGGAGAAGATCGAGTCGAACTCGCGCCCCTCGGCGACGCCGATTTCGCTGTGATCGGCCCGTTCCAGCACAACAAGCGAGGGATCACCGGCGATCTCCTCCTGGAAGCGCGTGCAGCGCAGGCACATGATGCACCGCTCGCGGTCGAGGACGATCCGCTCCGAGAGCGGATACCGCTTGGCGAGATGCCGCTTCTCCTCGCGGAAGCGGCTCGTGCCGAGCCCCCAGGCGAAGGTGATGTTTTGCAGCGGGCACTCGCCGCCCTTGTCGCAAATTGGGCAGTCGAGCGGGTGATTCGCCAGCATGAACTCCAGCACGGAC
>JAICIL010000237.1 GCA_025924435.1 Chloroflexia bacterium
ACCCCCTCCACCCCCCCCGCTGGGCCCCCGGGCCATGGGCGGCCCCACCCCCCCCCTTGGGGAGGGCTGCGGGGGTTTCCCCCCCGGCTCGCCAACCCCCTCGCGGGCTGCAACCCCCGCGCTACCATTTCATTTCCGCTCGCGCGATTCCGGCCTCCTCGAACGCCTTGGAGAGGACGCGGTAGGACTGGGTCGCGGCGGCGAGGGCGTCGAAGTCCGGGCGGGCTTGCACCATCAGGCTGATCTCGACGGTGATGTGCTCCGTCCACCCGGCGCGATCCATCGCCTTGAGATAGGCGACGTAATCCATGTCGCCCTCGCCCGGGATCAGGAACTCGTGGTTCGGGGCGATGCCGCGCTCGTCCTTGACGTGCGTGTGGACGGTGTACGGCACGAGTTGCGCAACAGCCGCCTCCATCTCCATCCCCTGCACATTGAAGTGGCTGATGTCGAAATGGATGCCGAGCGCGGGGGAATTGACCTGCTGGACGAGCCAGATCGCCTGCTCCGGCGTGTGCAGCGCGTTGCTGACGTGCGGCTCCGCGCCGACGACCACACCGGCGGATTCGGCGTAGGCGGCGGCGTTGCCGAACAATTCCACTAACTCGTTCTTCACCGTCTCCCAACTGCCCGGCTCGCCCGCCGAGGTCGTGCTGACCGAGAGGCGCTCGCCCGGCTTCTGCAACTCCGCCGCGAGGTCGAGATACGTCTTAAAGGTCGCGACATTCCCCGCGCGCTCGGTGGCGTCGCCCTTGAGCAGCGGCGTGTTGCCGGAGAGGCCGCAAAGGGCGATGCGATGGTCGTCGTAGAGCGCGCGGATGCGCTTGCGCTCGGCGGCGTCCATCGTCGCGGCGTCGGTCGGCCAGCGGGGGATGACGGTCAGTTCGAGGCCGTCGAAGCCGAGCGCGGCGCAATGCGCGACCGCGACATCAATCGGCGTCTTCTGCATGCCCCAGGTGCTGAAGGAGAGCAGCATTCCCATGGTTCTTCGCTCCTATCCGGTAGCGCAGGCTTTCCAGCCTGCGCTACCGATCATCCTTCGGCTTCGGGATGAGGCCGAGGTGTTCGTCAATTTCGCGCTGGTAGGCGTCCACGGCGCTCGTCTCGACCTCTTCGATGGTGACGGGGCGCCCGGCGGCCTGCGACTCGAAGAGGGCGTAGACGAGGGCGACATCGCGCCGCGCGACCGCGCCACTCACCTCCGGCTGCGCGCCGGTGCGGATGCACTCCGCCAGTTCGTGGTATTCCAGCGCGAGGATTTTGCGGTCCGTCACCGGGAAGTCGAACTTGTACGTCCAGACGCGCTCGCCGCCGAAGAGCCGCGCCGCGACGGGGCTGAGGCGGTAACTCGGCGCGTAGTCGAGAATCCGCTGGTCCATGATGTCCGTGCCGTCGTCGAGGATCAGGCGGACGGGGCGGCCGTTGCGGTCGCCGGGAGAGACGATCGAGCCGCGTGTGCCGTAGATCGTCCGGTTCTGGTAGGGGAGGCCGTGGCCCGCGTGGTGGTCAATCCAGTGGGCGTGCGCGCCGTTCTTGAAGTTGATCATGCCGAAGATCGCGTCCTCGCCGGTCGCCGCGAAGGAGTCCGGGAAATCCTTGCCCCACTTCTCGTAGAAGCCGCCGGGGCCGCCGGTGCTCCGCTTGTAGCGCGTCTTCTCGTACAGACGGGTCTGCCCGAAGGCGCTCTCGGCGTCGCCGAAGTAGTACTGGAGGATGTCGGCGTTGTGGACGCCCGCGTCGAGCGTGATCGTGCCGGTCATCTTCTGATGCCGCCACGGCGTGATGATCATGTTGTCGCGCCCGCCGATGCCCGCTTCGAGGATGAACTGCGGCTCGCCGATCGCGCCGTCGTCAATGAGCGCCCTGATCAGCCGGTTGATCGGGTCGCGCCGGAAGTTCTCCGCGACGGAGAGGATTTTGCCCGACCGCTCGGCGGCCTCGATGATCTTGTTGCAGCCGCGGATGGTGATCGCCAGCGGCTTCTCGCACATCGTGTGCAGGCCGAGATCGAGGAGCAGGGTCGCCGCCGCGTGGTGCGAGCCGGTGTCCGTCGGGCAGTCCGCGCCGTCGAGTTCGACTTCCTTCACCATCTGTGCCGCGTCCGTGAAGACCTGCGGGCGCAGGCCGAGATGCTCCAGCGCCTCGTCCGCCAGGTCCTCGGCGTTCCGGCGGTTCAGGTCGCAGACGGCGACGAGGTCCGCGTTGCGAAACTCCGTGCGCGCCAGTTCCGCGAACCCCGTGAGGTGCCGCCGCCCCATCCCGCCACAGCCGACCATCGCCAGCCGCACACGTTCAGCCATCCATCCCTCCTCAGCGATTGAAGACCGAACCGCCAAGACGCCAAGGACGCCAAGAGGAGAAAGAAAGAATCTGATTCCTTCTTTGCGTGTTCTTGGCGATCCTGGCGTCCTTGGCGGTTCAGACTATTCTCTCCTTCTCAGGCGATCCGTACCGCGATCCCGTCCAGGCCCGGCCCCGCCGCCGGGTAGCGCTCCATCACCAGCGGGTCATGCCCCGGAATGATGTGCGCCGGGGAATCGGTGAGGGCGCGCACGGTGTCGAAGGCATCGTACATCTCCGGCAGCGCGTGCACGAGGCTGAATGGGCGATCCTCGTCAATGTTCGCGTAATAGTGCGTCGCGTCCGACGCGAGGACGACGTTCCCCCGCGCGGTCGGCACGCGGACGACCTGCAACCCCGCCGCATGCCCGCCGACGCGGTGGACGGTGATGCCGGGAACGATTTCCGCCGTCTCGCGGACATAAAGGACGCGGCGCGCGAAGTTCTCCCGCACGAGAAACAGCACGTCCTCCGGCTCGACGAGCGCGCGAAAGTGCCCGCGCCCGGCGTGCCGCCCCGTCCAGAAGGCCATCTCCGACTCCTGCACATGGAAGGTTGCCGCCGGGAAGCCGTCGAGATTGCCGACGTGGTCGTAGTGGAGATGGGTGAGGATGACGTGCGGGACGCGCGCCGCGTCAATGCCGATCAGGCGCAGACCGTCCATCGGCGTGCGGAGATGGGTACGCGAGCGGCGGGCGGCGACCGCCGCCGTGAAGCCCACGTCCACCACGACCGTCTGTTCCGGCGAGACGGCGGCCCAGACGAAGTAATCCATCGGCATCGGGCCGTCGTGCGGGTCGCCCAGGTAGAAATGCTCGCCGCGACGCGCTTCCCGCGTCGCGTACTTCACCGCATAGACAGCGTAGATCGCTGGTTCGGTCATTCATCCCTCAAACGGGTGGTGGCGGGCTTTCGCCTGCCGAAACTGTCTATTGAGGCGGGCTAAAGCCCGCCACCACCCAAATTGGCGATCACTTCGTGCGTGCCATCGAGCCGGACACCGGCCATCTCTTCGAGGATGGTGGCAATCGTCGTGTGGCATTGCTCGCCGAGGCCGTGGCCGATGGCGAAGCGGTAGAGTTGCTGCGCGGCGGCGGCGACGAAGAGCGGGACGGCGTGCTCCTGACCCAGTTCGATGGCGATGTCCACATCCTTGCGCATCAGGCCGATGGAGAAGCCGGAGTTGAAGGCGTGGTTGAGGACGAAGGTCGGGAACTTGTACTCGCTCGACCACGACCGCCCCGTGCCGCTGTTGATGACGGCGAGCGCCGTCTCGACCTCGATGCCCGCCTTGACGGCGAGCGCGAGCGCCTCGGAGGTGACGGCCATCGTCGTCGCGGAGACCATGTTGTTGATCGCCTTGATCGTGTGCCCGGACCCCGCGCCGCCCACGTAGTGGATCGTCTTCCCCATCGCCGCGAAGAGCGGCAGGTAGCGGTCGAAGAGCGGTCGCGGCCCGCCGACCATGATCGTTAAGGAGCCGCGCTCCGCGCCCGCGACGCCGCCGCTCACCGGCGCGTCGAGCATGGAGATCTCCCGCTCCGCCAGCCAGCGGGCGAGGGCGACGGTGCGCGCCGGGACGGCGGTGCTCATGTCGATCAGCGTGCCGCCCGGCGCCATCGCCTCGCCCAGCCCCTGCGCCCGCACGACGGCGTCAATGATCGTCGAATCGGGCAGCATCGTGATGACCGTTCGGCACCGTTCGCCGAGCGCGGCGAGCGATTCCGCCGCTTCCGCGCCATCGGCGACGGCCAGTTGCACGCCCTCCGGCGCGATGTCGTACGCGACGACGGGATAGCCCGCCGCGAGCAATCGCCGCGCCATCGGCAGCCCCATGTGCCCGATGCCGACGACGCCGATTCTCTCCTTCTCCATACCCCGTCCTTCTGTGGGAACTTCACGCTCAACTCGTCCCGCGACCGCCCTCGTGGACTTTGATGCTCGGCTCGATCCCCTCCGCGCCGACGACTTCGCGCCAGGCGTCGAAACCGGCCTGGAAGGCGACCGCACCCGCCTCCGGGAAGGCAATCTCGATCGCTTCGAGGATTTCTTCGGGCGAGACGCCCAGGTCGAGCGCGACGCGGATATGGCTCTGGATGTGCCCCTTGCTCGCGCGCATCACGGTGAGGCTGACGATGAAGATCAGTTCCTTCGTCTTGCGGTCCAGATGGCGCTGCTTGAGGTACGCGGCATCCACCAGTTCGTTCGCGGCCTTGATGAATTCGAAATCCTGCTGCACGGCCACTTTGTGGTAATCGAGCACGTAGCCGCGCTCCTTGACCATCGCGTCAATGTACGCCTGCTTCTCGTCCCGCGTTGCCATCTCCGCTTCCCTTTCGCGCGCTCCGTTCGTTGGCTGCACACAATACCACACGGGCCGCGATTGACGCTGAGTGATGGCGCTGCTACGCTCCTTGCCAGAAGCATTCCGACAATGACAGCGGAAGGAGCGGAGTATGGACGCGAACAAAGCGTCATCTGCACAAGGCGACCAGGGCGCGGCGGACGCCGCACCGGCATCGGACTGGATGCCGACGGAGCGGATCAGTTGGTTCCCGATCCCGGAGGAAAAGGACCTCGACCCGCGCGTGGCGGACCTCGTGCGGCGGCAGCGGGAGCGACTGGGCGCGCCGAACAACGTCGTCCGCGTCCATGCGTGGCGGCCCGAAACGATGCTCCGGTGGCTCGAATTCTACGAGTACATCAACCGGGGGCCGTCCGGCCTCAGCCGGATCGAGCGCGAGATGATCGGCGTGGTGGTCTCCGCCGAGAATCGCTGCATGTTGTGACTAACCAATCACGGCGCCGAGTTGCGGCGCCTGACCAGTGACCCCGTCAAGGTCGAGCGGATCGCGCAGGATTACCGGCGCGCGGGCCTCACGCCGCGCGAGCGGGCGATGTGCGACTACGTTGTGAAGATCACGCGCACGCCGGTGGAATGCAGCGAGGCGGACATCGAAGCCTTGCGCCCGCACGGCTTCTCGACCGAGGACATCTACGACATCATCAACACGGCGGCGATCTACAACTTCAACAACCGCGTCGCGAGCGCGGCGGGCTTCATCCCGGACCGCGCCTTCCACGGCACCTTCCGCGAGGAGAAACCGAAGGAATAGGTGCCCGGATTTGAACCACGAAGGCACGAAGGACACGAAGAGGGAACGAGAGATTTCTTTGGTATGCTTTGTGCCCTTCGTGCCTTCGTGGGTCGTTTCTCCGGTAACGTAGGGGGAAGACGTGGACGAGCGGGCGCATATCGTGATACCGGATGACTATAACGATGTGTACGCCACCGCGCCCGCCGTGGAACGCCTGCGCGAGCGGGCGGCGGTGATGATCCACACGACGATGCCCGCATCGCTCGATGGGTGGGTGGAGCGGCTGAAGGACGCGACGATCGCGGTCGCGAACCGGGAGCGCATCCCGCTCAAGGCGCCGCTCCTCGATCGTCTGCCGAAACTGGCGATGATCGCGCAGACGGCGGGCGGCGGCAGCCATCTCGACCTCGCGGCGGCGACCGAGCGCGGCATCCTCGTCACGGGCACGGGCGGCGCATCCGCCTCGACCGCCGAACTGACGATTGGCCTGATGCTGGCGGCGATGCGGCGCATCCCGTACGGCGATGCCGAACTGCGCGCCGGGCGCTGGTCGCAGTTCGTCGGGCGGGAACTGGCGGGGAAGCGGCTCGGCATCGTCGGGCTGGGCCGGATCGGCGGCCAGGTCGCGCGGGTCTGCGTCGCGCTGGGGATGGAGGTACGCGGTTGGAGTCCATCGCTGACCGAGGAGCGCGCGGCGGCGGTCGGCGCTCGGTATCAGGATTTGGATCCGCTGCTCGCCGAGTCGGATGTGATCGCGGTGCATCTGCGCCTCACGCCGGAGAGTCGCGGCATCCTGACGCGCGAGAAACTGGCGCTGATGAAGCCGAGCGCCCTATTCGTGAATACGGCGCGGGCCGCGCTCATGGACGAGGCTGCGCTGGTCGAGATGCTGCAAGCGGGGCGGCTCTGGGGCGCGGCGCTCGATGTGTACGCCGAGGAACCGCTGCCGCCGGGCCATCCCCTGCTGAGTCTGCCGAACGTCGTCCTCACGCCGCATGTCGGCTGGATCGCGGCGGACAGTTACCGCGTCTTCATCGAGGGCGTCGTCGAGAATATCCTGGCCTATCTCGACGGCCGCCCCGTCCCCTTCCCGCTCAACCCCGACGCGCTACAGCATCGCACGCGCGACTGATCGTAATGGTCACCGACCCCGCAATCCGACCCCCGCCCTTCGGACCGCTCGCGACTTCCCTTAAGGACAGGGGTGCGGCTGTCCTTTGTGCGGATGCGCCGCGCCGCGCCATCCGGCATACTGAAACCAGGAAATACGGGACGCGCTCAGGAACGAACGGATAAAGGGACACGGACATAAATGGAAATACGGAACGACTGAATCACGGAGGGACGCATGGTACTGGGGTCGGTTGGCGGGCGCTGCGCGTTTGATACGGTAGCCCGGCCATCCACCACCCGGTAAGCTTCATTCCTTCGCCCGATACGACGCCCCCGAACTATTCGCGGGGGCGTCTTTTTTTGTTTCCCTTTCCGGTAGCGGGGGGGGTTGTGGCGGGGGGGGGGCACCCCGGGGCGAAAGCCCCCCGCCACCCCCGGCACCGGGGGGGGTTACGGGGGGTGGCG
>JAICIL010000238.1 GCA_025924435.1 Chloroflexia bacterium
CGCCGTGCATGCATACTGGGAAGATTTGGTCGAACTCAACTCCGACACGTACGGGCGTCTCGCGGGGAAGCCGCAGCGCGAGAAGACCTTCGGCAATCTCGGCATCGAGGAGAAGACGCTGGTTGTCGTCTACGACCGCACCGACAACCGGGCGGCGGCGCGTTTCGCGTGGGCGCTCTGGTACGCGGGCCATCCGAATGTCCGCGTCCTCAACGGCGGGCTGGCGGGCTGGATGGCGGCGGGATACGCGCTCGAACAGAAGGCACATACCGCGCCGCGCGTCTTCTTTCGCGACCTGCCGGACGAATCGCTCCACATCAATCGCTGCGATATGTTCAAAGCGACCACCGACCCGCGAGCGGTCATCCTCGATGTGCGGACCGATAGCGAGATGGCGCAGACGTGGGAGAACACGACCCGGATCGGCAGCATCCCCAATGCCCATCGCCTGCCGTGGACCGCATTCATCCACGACCCGACCCTGCCGGCCTTCCGCTCCCCGGATGATCTGCGGGCGATGCTCGCCGGCGTCGGCGCGACGCCGGATCGAACCATCGCGATCTACGGCACCTTCAGCAACGACGCCGCGCTGCCCTTCCTCGCCCTCAAGGCGCTCGGCTACGTCCGTGTCAAACTCTACGATGGCGGCTGGGCCGAATGGGGCGTCAGCCCCGCCCTCGCCAATCTCGGCCCCCCGTGCACTTGATTGACACGGGGAAGTAGTCGGTAGACAGTAGTCGGTAGTCAGAGGGGCCGTCCCCGTTCTGACTACCGACTACCGACTACTATTCGAGGGGGAACGCGATGGCAGAGGGGCAGCAAGCGGATTATCACGACCGGGTACGGCGGGCGCAGGCGGAGATGGCGCGGCAGGGCGTGGACGCGCTGGCAATCGGCGCCGGATCGGACCTGCTCTATCTCGCGGGCTACCCCGCGCACACCAGCGAGCGGCTGACGCTGATGATCGTCCCGAAGGAGGGCGAGCCGAAGATCGTCGTGCCGCAATTGGAGGCGCCGCGCCTCGGCCCGGCCGGGGTGCCGTTCGAGCCTGTCGCGTGGGAGGAGACCGCCGACCCGGCGAACATGGCGGCGGACATCATCTGGGAGACGGGTGCGCGCTCCGTCGCCTCCGGCAACGAACTGTGGGCGAGTTTCCTCATCAAGATGCAGCGCCACCTGCCGGAAGTGCGATGGGAGATCGCGGGCGACATCATGCGCGAGCTGCGGATGTGCAAGGACGCGGCGGAGGTCGCGCTGATCCGCGAGGCGTCGCACCGCACCGACGCGGCGTGGGTGGATTTCACGAAGACGAAAATCGCCGGGCTGACCGAACTGCAGGCGGCGGAGCGGCTGATGGGCCTGATGCGCGACCACGGCATGGAATCCGTCGCCTTCTGCATCTGCGCCTCCGGCCCGAACAGCGCCAGCCCGCACTATCACACCGCCGACCGCGTGATCGGCGAGGGCGACGCCGTCGTCTTCGACTTCGGCGGGCGATACGAGCACTACGTCTCGGATATCACGCGCACCGTCCACATCGGCGCGCCGTCCGAGGAGTACCGGAAGGTCTACGATGTCGTCCTCAAGGCGAACGAGGCGGCCTTCGCGGCGGTGCGGCCCGGCGTCGCCTGCCAGGAGATTGACCGGACGGCGCGGAAAGTCATCACGGACGCGGGCTACGGCGACTACTTCATCCATCGCGTCGGCCACGGCCTCGGCCTCGATGTGCACGAGGAGCCGTACATGGTCGAGGGGAACACGCTGCCGCTGCGCGTCGGCATGGTCTTCTCCGACGAGCCGGGCGTCTACATCCCCGGCAAATTCGGCGTCCGCATCGAGGACAGCGTCGTCTGCACCGAGGCGGGCGGCGAGAAACTGAACGAGGCGCCGCGCGACCTGCTGGTGATGGAATAAGTGATCGTCGGGACTGCCAGGATCACGCTCGAACTGCCCGGCGCGCACTCCCTGAAGGAGAAGCGGAGCGTCGTGAAATCGCTCCTCGCCCGGTTGCAGAACCGCTTCAATGTCTCGGCGGCGGAAGTCGAGGCGCAGGATACCTGGGGTATCGCCGTCATCGGCATCGCCTGCACCAGCACCGCCGCCCGCCACGCCGATGAGATGCTCGCCAGCGCGATCCGCTTCGTCGAGCAGAACGGCGCGGAGTATTACGTCAGCGATGTGCAGACCGAGACGCTTTCCGCGCTGTAGGTACTGGATGGAGCCAATGCAGCAGGAACGCGCACAAAACAGTCAAGGACTTATCGTGAGCGATCTGGCGGTCTATCGCTGGATGGCGCTCTGCCGCGTGTTGGATGACGCACTCTGCGCCGCGAATCCGCGCTGGTTTCCCTGCGAGGGCGAGGAGGCGACGATCCTCGGCAGTTTCTACGACTGCCACCCGGAGGACATCGTCGCGCCCCATTACCGCGATCCGTTCATCGTCTACGCGCTCCGGGGCGCGGAACTGTGGCGGCTCGTCGCGCAGGTGATCGGCAAGCCCGCCGGATACAGCCGGGGGCGGGCGGTGCCCTTCACCGGGCCGGTCGCGATAGGCATTGTGCCGTGGGTGGCGGGCGATCTTGGCACCTCGCTCGGCATCGCGACGGGCGCGGCCTTCGCCTTGCAGGAGAATGGATCGTCGGGCATCTGCGTCTGCACCTTCGGGGACGGCACGGCGAATCGCGGCGACTGCCACGAAAATCTCGTCCTCGCCGCCGCGTGGCGGTTGCCGATTGTCTACATCTGCCAGAACAACGGCTGGGCGATCTCCCAGCGGCATCACGGCTACCTCCCGGCACCGATCGCCGCCCGCGCCGCCGGGTACGGGATTCCGGGCGTCGCGGTGGACGGTCAGGACATAGACGCTGTGCGCGCCGCCGTCCGCGCCGCCGCCGAGCGGGCGCGCGTCGGTGGCGGCCCGACGCTGATCGAAGCGCGGACGATCCGCATGCGCGGCCACTGGGCGGGCGATAACGCCTCCTACCGCACCGACGACGACCGCGACGCGGGCGACGATCCGCTCGACCTGCTCGCCACCCGCCTGCTCGAACGAGGCGAGGCGACGCATACCGACCTGATTGAGGCGCGCGCGGCGGCGGAAATGACGGTCGCGGAGGCGATGGAGCGGGCGAAAGCCTCCGCCGACGTGACTGCCGCCGCCCTCGGCGTCGGGGAGGTGTACGCATGAGCCAGACCGCGCAACCGGTGACGGCGCACCGCCTGACGCATATGGAGGCGGTCGTCGAGGCCATCGCCCAGGAGATGCGGCGCGACGACCGCATCTGCTACATCGGGCAGGACGCCGGGCGGTTCGGCGGCGCGATGCAGGGCACCAGAGGGCTGTATGACGAGTTCGGCGACCGCCGGGTTCGCGACGCGCCGATCGCGGAGTCCGCGATGGTCGGCGTCGCGCTCGGTGCGGCGCTCTTCGGGCGGCGGCCGATTGTCGAGATCAGTTTCGGCGAGTTCCTCCCCGCCGCGATGAACCAACTGATCAACCAGGCACCGAACCTCCATTACATGACGGGCGGTGTCGCCCGCGCGCCCGTCGTCGTCCGCACGCGCGTCGGCGACGGGCCATACGGCGGCCACCCGCAGGATTACTCGGCTTGGTTCGCCCATGTGCCGGGCCTGAAAGTCGTGATGCCCGCGACGCCCGCCGACGCCAAGGGGATGATGGCCGCCGCGATCCGGGACGACAATCCGGTGCTCTTCTTCGAGGGCATGTCACTCTCGCACAGCCGCCGCGCGGAGGTACCGGCGGGCGAGCACATCGTGCCAATCGGCCCCGCCCGGCTCGCGCGCCGGGGCGATGACGTGACGGTTGTCGCGGTCGGCTCGATGGTGCCGGTCACGCTCCGAGCCGCCGAATCCCTCGCGTCCGAGGGCGTAGAAGCCGAAGTGATTGACCTCCGCTCCCTCGCGCCGTGGGATACCGAGATGGTCGCGGCATCGGTGCACATGACGGGCCGCCTCATCACGGTCCACGAGGCGTGGGTGGCGGGCGGGATCGGCGCGGAGGTGGTCGCCGCCGTGATGGAGCGCGCGGGCGGCGATCTCATCGCGCCGGTGACGCGGGTCGGGGCGGCCCCGGTGCCGGTGCCGAGCGGCCCGCTCCGCAAATATGCCCTGCCGACGGTCGAGAGCGTGCGCCGCGCGATCCTGACAACGGTGTCAGCGAAATAGGTGCAATTACCTATGGTCATTGTCACCGTTCGGGGGTACGATAACGGCATCAGGGAAGGTTTAGCGCTCGGCGAGACGGACGCGGAGGATCGCCTGCAAGAGGCATCGTCGGCATCGCGTGCAGGACCGGGGCAACCCCTACACAATGCGTGGAGCGGCGGGCAGAAGGGCCCGCCGCTCGCGTTTGTCCGCGTAGTACGGGATTTCCACAGCCTGCCCCTCTTGCGCGTTCCCCGCAGATGCCGTAGACTACGAGTGTACGTACAGTTTGTGCGTACAGGCCAACGGCGAGCGGCGTGCCGGTGTCGCAATGCCGTCAGCGTGGGAGGGCAGCATGGCCGAGGCCAAGACGAAGACGATTTCGTCAACGGAGTTCCAGCGCAACATTGGTGCGGTCATCGACCAGGTGCGCAACGGCAAGAGCGCGGTGATCGTCGCCGCGCACGGCAGGCCGCAGGTCGCGATCCTGCCGGTTGACGAGTACGACGCCCTGATGGAAGCGCGGCGGCAACTGGCCTGGACCCGGCTCGCCCGCCTGACGACCGAGAGCGTCGCCCCACCGACTGATCAGGTTTTAGAGGCGAGCACGGGGGACGACTGAACCGGTGGCCGGCGACCGGGCTCCAATGCACGACGGCGGCCTCGCGGTCGCCGTCACTCTTTCCACGCCCATCTCCGACCGAAATTACGGCCCCTCGGCGTCGTCAGTTGCGACCCCGGCCTCGTTCTCGTACCACTCGGCGGCGAGCACTTCCGACGCTTTCCATGCATACTGCCCCTCGGTGAGCACGGACATCCGCTCTTCCGGGTCGCTCGATTCGCCGAGGAACCACGTCAGGTCCGGCTCCTCATCTTCGGCCAGTGTGATCGGCACGTCCATCGTCATGCCCCCCTTGAAGTAGAGCCGCACGATGTATTCCGCCATATCCGCTCCTCCTGCCTCTCGCAAAACCGGGCGCGACACGCCCCCGGTATCCGGTAGTGTAGCAGCACGCCGCGCGGTGAGGGAACCTCACCCCCCGGCCCCCTCTCCTTTGCCGCCGGGCAAAGGAGAGGGGGCGCAAACCTCCGGTAGACTGAGATGGTCGGGAAACGCTGCGGCACTTCGGGCGAGTCACCCCTCTCCTTTGCTCTGGCAAAGGAGAGGAGCCGGGGGTGAGGTTCCCCGCCATGATTAAGTACATCGGCTCGAAACGGACGCTCGTGCCGCACATCAGCGGCATCGTCCAAAGCCTGCCGGACGTGCGGCGGGTTTGCGATCTCTTCGCGGGCACGACGCGGATTGGGCAGGCGTTGAAACGATGCGACCGCTGGGTCCACAGTAATGACCTCGCGACGTATAGCGCGGTCTTCGGCACGGCCTACATCGCCACGGACGCGGGTACCGTGGACGCGGGTCGCCTGCGACGGCTGCTCGCGCAGCTGATGGCGCTACCGCCGGTGCATGGTTATATCACCGAGACGTTCTGCGTGCAGTCGCGCTATTTCCAGCCCTTCAACGGCATGAAGATGGACGCCATCCGCGCCGGTATTGACGCGCTGGCGGCGGACGAGACCGGGCGGGCGATCCTGCTCACGTCGCTGATCGAGGCCGCCGACCGCGTAGACTCGACGACCGGGCTGCAAATGGCCTATCTGAAAGGATGGTCGGCGCGTTCATTTAATCCGCTCGAACTGCGCTTGCCCGACCTCCTGCCCGGCGGCGGCGCAGTGACGCGTGTGGACGCGAACGACCTTGTGCGGCAACTGGACGCGGAGGTTGACCTCGTCTACATTGACCCGCCCTACAACCAGCATTCCTACTTCAGCAACTACCACATTTGGGAGACCTTCGTCCGCAACGACGCACCGCCGACCTACGGCATCGCCAGGAAGCGGGAGGATTGCCGCACGGAGAAGAGTGCATACAACTCGAAGAAGCGGGCGGGCGCGGCCTTCGCGGACCTGTTGCATGCGATTCGCGCGCCGTACCTGCTCGTCTCATTCAACTCCGAAGGGTACTTCACGCGCGACGAGATCACCGCGATGCTCGACGGCAAGGGATACGTCGCCTCCGTCGCGCTCGACTTCAAACGGTACGTCGGCGCGCAGATCGGCATCTTCAACCCGAGCGGCGAGAAGGTCGGCAAAATCTCCCACTTGCGCAATCACGAACACCTCTTCCTCGTCGGCCAGAATCGCGCTCATGTCGAAGCCGCAATTGGCGTTACCCAGGAACAGGCCCAGACGAAGCAGATCACCCTGTTCGGCGATTAAGGGGCCGCATAAACGCGAAGGATGCCGCCTCCGTTCCGTGGCGACCGGAGCCGGAATCGGCGCGATTGCAAGGCCGCAAGGCGTCGCAACGCTCGTCTTCCGACGTTATTCTTGATGCAATACGAGAGACACGCAATCTCGTACGAAGGCGATGCGACCGTGGCGACCGAGACGGCGGGAGGCCGACCGCTCACTATTGCCGCTCGGCGGTAGCATTGCCCCGGCAGGCCGCGCAATGGATGGGCGAAACGAGGATGGGGAGCGGGAGTGGAGGTTTCCGGGAGACATGCGAGGAGAGCATGAGCGCATTCATCCGCACGGGCGCATATCCATGGCCGCGCTCGGCGGCGTACTCTTCCCGTTTCCGCAAGTAGCACGGCCCGCGCGGGGCGACGGCGATCCATCGCTGGTACAGGTCCGGCCAGCGCGTCGGTTTGCGGCGGGGCGCTGGTCGGAGGCGCTCGTCGTCGCCCTCCTCGCCCTCGCCCTCGCCCTACTGGTCGGCAAAGCGGCCGGGGTCGCGCGGTACGAAGCGGCCATCCTGCGCTACCCCTTCCAGGTGGACGACGCGGAG
>JAICIL010000239.1 GCA_025924435.1 Chloroflexia bacterium
GGCGCTTCTTTCTCGCCGGTTCTTACATCTGCAACCAGTCGCTCATCTCCGGGCGCATCGACGCCTACGTTGAATACACCGGGACCGCGCTCACCGCGATTCTGAAACAGCCCATCGACCGCAATCCCCAGCGAGTGCTCAACACCGTTCGCCGCCTTTATCAGTCGAAATACCAAGTCACCGTAGGCCCTCCGTTCGGCTTTAACAATTCGTTTGCGATGGTGATTCGCGGAGATGATGCCCGGCGGCTGCATCTCACAACTTTGAGCCAGGCTGCAAAATACACGCCTCATTGGAAGCTTGGCGTGGGCTACGAATTTGAGCAGCGACCGGACGGGCTGCACGGGCTCGAATCCACCTATCACCTCAAATTCGACGGCCCTCCGCGCACCATGGATCTCGGCCTGCTCTACCGCGCCCTCATGGCGCACCAGGTCGATATGGGTGCGGGCAACACCACCGACGGCCCCATTCCGGCTTTCGGCCTCACCATCCTTCAGGACGACAAACGCTACTTCCCTCCCTACCAGGCTGTGCCTTTGGTTCGCGATGCCGCGCTCAAGCGCTGGCCGCAGATTCAGCTCGCGCTCAACGCACTCGCCGGCAATGTCACTGCCGATGACATGCGCGCGATGAATGAAGCAGTGGACGGCCAGCATCGCAGCCCCGCCGAAGTGGTGCGAGAATTTAGAAAGAAGAAGGGATTGTGAAATGACCACTCCTGCCACACCCGCACCTGCGAAACCGTACGTTGAACCCTGGCTTCGCGGAACTCACTCCAACGTTCCCGCAGTACTCCGCGCTGTCCTGCATGCCTTTGAACTGGCGCAGGAAGATGTACGCAAATGGACCGCCGACCTGAGCGAAGCCGAGCTACACGCTTCGCCGTTTGGCATGACGCCCATCAGCTTTCACTTGCGTCACATTCCGGGAACGCTGGACCGGCTGCTCACCTACGCCGAGGGCCACAAGCTTTCCGCCGATCAGCTCGCCGCGATGAATACCGAATCGACGCCCGGCTCCACGCGCGAAGAACTCTTCGCCACATTTGACGAAGGCGTTGCCGCCGCCGCCGAGCGCGTTCTCGCCTTCGCTGGCGCTGATCTCAACCAGCCTCGGCTTGTAGGAAGAAGACAGCTACCGGCCAGCCTGGGTGGAGCGCTGGTCCACCTCGCCGACCACACGCAGCGCCACACCGGCCAGATCGTCACGACCGCCAAGCTACTCAAAGCCACGCAAGGCGATGGGACCAACCTAGGAGTCCACGGCCTGCGCTGAGCCGCCTCAAAAAAAGATCAGCATCCAGTCTCCTGAATGCTGATCGCTGATTGCTGGTCGCTTGCTTTTACAAAAACAGCGGAGCCAGCACCAGAGTCACGGTAGCCAGCAGCTTGATGAGCACGTGCAGCGACGGCCCGGCGGTGTCCTTGAAGGGATCGCCGACGGTGTCGCCGACGACCGAGGCGGCGTGCGGGTCGCTCCCCTTGCCGAGCACCTTCCCGTCCGCGTCGCGCAAGCCGCCCGCCTCGATGAATTTCTTGGCGTTATCCCACGCGCCGCCGCCGTTGTTCATGACGTTCGCCATCAGGATGCCGCCCATCGTGCCGACGATCAGCAGCCCGGCCGCGCCCTCGGCGCGCAGGAGGAGGCCGACGATGATCGGCACGCAGACGGCGAGCGCGCCCGGCGCGATCATCTCGCGCAGCGCGCCGCGCACGGAGATGTCCACGCACCGCGCGTAGTCCGGCAGTTCGGTCCCCGCCATGATGCCCGGCTTCTCGCGCCACTGGCGGCGCACCTCGCTGATCATGTCCTGCGCCGCGCTGCCCACCGCACGGATCGCCAGCGACGAGAAGAGGAAGACGAGCATCAGGCCGAGGAAACCGCCGATGAAGACCTTCGGCTGCGCGAGGTCAACGATGTGCGACTGTATCCACTGCGGGCTGTTCGGCGCGTAGCCGCGCGATTCCGCGACGACATCGAGATAGGCGGAGAAGAGCAGGAAAGCGGCGAGGGCGGCGGACCCGACCGCATACCCCTTCGTCAGCGCCTTGGTGGTGTTGCCGACCGAGTCCAGCGCGTCCGTCACGTCGCGCACCGCCTCGGGCTGATTGCTCATCTCGGCGATGCCGCCCGCGTTGTCGGTGATCGGGCCGAAGGTGTCCATCGCCAGGATGTAGCCCGCGCTCATCAGCATGCCGACCGTCGCGCAGGCCGTCCCGAAGATGCCGTCCTGCAACGTATTGCCGGTGACGTGCGTGCGCGTGCCGAGGAAGAACGCGCCGCCGATCGCGAGCGAGATCGTGATCGCGGGCGCGGCGGTCGTCTCGAAGCCGATGGAGAGGCCGGAGATGATGTTCGTCGCCGAACCCGTCCGCGACGCCTCCGCGATGGTGCGCACCGGCCGCCAGTTGCCCGCCGTGTAGTACTGCGTGATGTAGACGAAGGCAATCGAGGCCGCGATGCCGATCAACCCGGCGAGCGCGAAATAGAACCACTTGTCGCCGACATTGAAGGTGGTGCCGTCGGCATTCTTGCGCGATGTGTTGTGGAAGAGCATATACGTCACAAAGATCATGAAGAGCACCGAGAGGCCCGCAACGACATAGTAGCCCCGGTTCAGGAGGCCCAATGCATCGCTCGCCTCGGGGGACGGCCGGACGACGAGGACGCCGATCATCGAGGCGAGCAGGCCGAATGCGGTGATGACGAGCGGGAAGATCACCCAGTTGTTGTTGTTCGTGATCGTCGCGAGGGCGACACCGAGGATCATCGCGCCGACGACTTCCGCCGCCGTGGACTCGAACAGGTCCGCGCCACGGCCCGCGCAGTCGCCGACATTGTCGCCGACGAGGTCGGCGATCACGGCGGGGTTGCGCGGGTCGTCCTCCGGGATGTTCGCCTCGACCTTGCCGACGAGGTCCGCGCCGACATCCGCCGCTTTGGTGTAGATGCCGCCGCCGAGTTGGGCGAAGAGCGCGACGAACGACGCGCCGAAGCCGTAGCCGACGATGTAGAACGGCGCATCCCGCACCCCCTGCGTCAGGCCGGTCGCGGCGAAGAGCGCGAACATGCCGGTCACGCCGAGCAGCGAGAGGGAGATGACGAGGAACCCGGAGACCGCGCCGCCGTGGAACGCGGCGGTCAGCGCCGCGCCGAGGTTCTTGCGCGCCCCGGCGGCGGTGCGCAGGTTCGAGAGGACGGCGACATTCATGCCGATGAAGCCGGAAATACCGGAGAAGGCCGCGCCGACGAGGAAGGAGAAGAACGTCAGGAGCGCGTGCCGCGTCGGGTGCTGATCGGACTTCGTAATGATGGCGATCAGCACGGAGATGACAATTGCCACCACGAGGGCAATAGCGAAGATCGTCGTATATTGCCGCTTCAGATACGCGCGCGCGCCGGTCAGGATACGCCCGGCGACATCCTGCATCTCCGGCGTGCCGGTATCACTCGCGAGCACTCCCCGCGCGAGCGAGACCGCGAACAGGACCGCCAGGATACCAATAACGGGAACTGTCCACACAAGCCAGCTCACGCACTCCCCTCCTCACGGCCCCGATGCCGAGCCGCACCCATAAAAAAAGAGACCGCTCGTTGAATTGCGGCGCGCGCCGCACAAGTGTAGGCGCGCGGCACATTCCCCCGGCCGCAGCGCGGACGCGAGTGTACCATCCGCCGTCATTCGCCGCAACGCGGGCGGACGACCGACGCGGGACCGCGTCAGCGGGCGTCGGCGGGCGGTTGCGCGCGATCCGCGGCCGCGTGCTGCACCGCCTCGGCCTCGTTTTCGGGTTCGATGTGGATGACGATATCCGTCTGCGGCAGGGCGCCGGCGATCTCGTCCTCGAGGTGCGTTGAGAGGTCGTGCGCCGCCGCGACGGAGAGATCGCTCGGCACGACGAGGTGCAAATCCACCGCGTGCCGGCCGCCGATATGCCGCGTGCGCAGATCGTGGTACTCGATGAAATTCTCCGCGTGCTCGTCGAGGACCGTGCGGATCGCCCGCTCCTCGTCATCCGGCAGGCGATAATCCATCAGGCCGCGCACCGCGCCGACGAGGACCCGGACGCCCGCCACGGCGATGAATCCCGACACAATGATGCCGATGATCGGGTCTATCACATGCCGCCCCGTCACCTCGACGATAATCAACCCGACGACGACGCCCGACGCCGTGATGACGTCTGTGCCGAGTTCGATGCCGGTCGCCTCGAGCGCGGGGGAGCCTTCCGCCCGCCCGATCCGCAGCAGGTAGCGGGAGATGGCGAGGTTGATCACCGCCGCCGCCGCCATCACCACGATACCCCAGCCGAGATGTGTGACGACCGATCCGTTGATGAGGGCCACGACCGCGTTCCCGACAGTGAATACGGCGACGATGCAAATCAGGATGCCCTCGGCGAAACTCGTCAGCGTCTCGACCTTGCCGTGCCCGTACGGATGCGTCCGGTCCGCCGGCCGCTGCGCGTACCAGATCGCCGCCGACGCGAGCACGGCGACGAGTAGGTCCACGCCGGAATGGGCCGCCTCGGAAAGAATCGCAACGGATCCCGTGCCGAAGCCGACAATCAGTTTCCCGACGACAAGGACCGTGTTCGTGACGATAGCGAGAGAGGCGACGCGGGTGATGCGTCGCGAGTGGGTATCCATGGCAATCTTTCAATGGGAATGTCAGACCGCCGCGTCTGTCACCGGCAGTCTGGACATTGGAGAAATAGGACGGTCGGGGAAAATCCTCAGTCCCCCGCGCCGCTGGCCGCCGCACGCGGCGTGCCACGCCCGCGACGCCAGAAGGCGAGCCGCTGAATCTCGCCCCGCTCCCAACTGACGAGCAACTGGCTCGCGTTGAAAATGGACGAGTATGTGCCGCTGACCACGCCCAGGAGCAGCGCCAGAACGAACTCGCGGATCGTCGCGCCGCCGAAGAGGACGAGGGCGAGCAGCGTGAAGATGACGGTCAGCGAGGTGTTGATCGAGCGGACAATCGTCTGATTCAGGCTGTAGTTGACAACATCGTCGAAGGGCATGGCGGGGCGGCGGATCTGGTTCTCGCGGATGCGGTCGAACACGACGATCGTGTCATGCACGGAGAAGCCGATCACGGTCAGCAGGGCGGTGACGAAGAGCGAGTCAATCTCCGCGCCGACCACTTTGCCGAGGATCGCGAAAATACCGAGCACCACCAGCACGTCATGGAGCATCGCCACGATCGCGCACGAGCCGTAGAGAAATGGGCGTTTCACCTTGCGGAAGGCCCAGGCGAGGTAGAGCAGGATGCCGACCGACGCGGCGAAGACCGAAAGGATCGAGTTCCGGCTGACCGATGCGCCGACCGTGGGGCCGACGGAATCGAGGCTCAATTCCTTGTAGTCGCCGTAGCGGGCTTTCAGCGCGTTCGACAGTTGCGCCTTGACGGGCGACCCCTCTTCGAGTTGCTTCAATTTGATCAGCACGGTCTGCGTGTTCGGGTCCACGCCGAACCCGGTCTGCACCTGCGGGTCCTGCTGTCCCTGCGCGATGAGCAACTGCCGGACATCGAGCGATTGAATGTCCGTGCGCGGGAACTGCAATTCCCAGACGGAGCCGCCCGTGAAGTCAATGCCGAGATGCAGGTGCCAGAAAATGAGCGCCAGGAGGCCGGGCACGATGATGATGAGCGAGAGCGTGTACCAGAGTTTGCGGCGATGGACGAGATCGAGCATTGGTGATTCCCCCTAATCCCCGGCGGGGGTCGTCGCGGAACCCCGGCTCGACGCGGGCGCGAGCGCCCCGGCGTCGAAGAGCCAGCGATTCGTCGAGAGGCCGCGCGAACTGAGCAGGCAGCGCAGGAATGTCCGCGTGACGGTGATCGCGCTGAAGAGGCTGACGAGCACGCCGATCAGGAGCGTGAGCGCGAACCCGCGCACGACCGACGTGCCGGTGATGCCGCCGAAGACGTAGAGGATCAGGCAGGTGATGATCGTCGAGGCGTTCGAGTCGCGGATCGAGGGCCACGCGTGATCGAAGCCCGCGTCAATCGCGTTGCGCAGCGTGCGGCCCGCGCGTAATTCCTCTTTCATGCGCGCGAAGATGAGCACATTCGCGTCCACCGCCATGCCGATCGAGAGGATGAACCCGGCGATGCCGGCCAGCGTCAGGACGATGCCGAACAGTTTGAAGAGCGCGAAGGTGAGCACCGTGTAGACGCCGAGCGCGAGCACCGCGACGACACCCGGCAGGCGATAGAAGAAGATCATGAAGAAGGCGACCGCCGCGAGGCCGATCCCGCCCGCGATCAGGCTCTTGTTGATCGAATCCTGTCCGAGCGTCGGGCCGACGGTGCGCGTCTCGATCACATCGAGCGGCACCGCGAGGCGACCGGATTTCAGGACGACGACGAGGTCCTGCACCTGCGTGCGGTCCAACCCGTTGATCTCGCCGCTCTGGTCAATCCGGCTCTGGATCGTCGCGCTGTTGACGACGCGCTTGTCCACGATGACGTTCAAGAACTGGCCGATGTGCGACGCCGTGTAATCGCCGAACTTGCTGGCGGCATCCGAGTTCAACTTGAAGCCGACGACGAGGTTGCCGCTCTGATCGGTCTGGGGGAACGCGTCCGCCAGGTCCTTGCCGGTGACAATCGTCTCATAGGTCGGCCCAGCGGGAGCGGTCGCGGTCGCGGATGCCGTCGCGGAGGCGCCCGGTGTGCCGCTCGCTTCCGGTGTGCCGCTCGTCCCGGCGGCCGCTGCCGCCGAACCCGACGGCGTACCGGCGGCGGACGATGCGGCCGCGCTCGCCGTGCCGACGGGCGTCGCCGTACCTGCAGTTGTCGTCGTTGTACCGGCCGCCCCCGACGCACTCGCGGCAGTGCCGGACGCCGCAACCGAGGCGGCGGGCGTACCGCCCGGCGCGACCGTGCCGACCGACGGCGCCGTCGCCCCCGGCCCCGGAGTCGCGGTGGTGATCGGCGATCCGTCGGGGTTGA
>JAICIL010000240.1 GCA_025924435.1 Chloroflexia bacterium
ATCGAACTCCGAACTCCGAACTCCGAACTTCTGGATACTACTTCACCGTCAGCGCCACGATCATGCCGAGTTGAACGTGGCCGGGCACGGTGCAAACGACGTTGTACGTGCCGGGTTGGAGATCAACCGTGATCGAGGTCGTCTTGCCCCCGTCAATCGTGTCACTGTCCTTAATGACCGGCCCGGTGATGCCGCTCTTGCTCGAATCGCTCTGCTTGGTCACGCCGACGTTGTGCGGGGACGGCCCCTGATTCGAGATTTTGAAGGTCACCGAACCGGCGGGCACGGACGATTGGTCAATCGCGATGGCGAAGTCCTTCTCCGTCGCATTGATCGTCGTGCTTGCGCCGCCACCGCCGCCACTACTGGCGCTGGCGGCCGGCGCGGCGGTCGCGGCAGTTGCGGAGCCGGTGGGCGCTGTTGCCGCCGCAGCCTGTGGCGCCGCCGTGGGCGCGGCGGGCGGTGGCACTGTTTGCAGCACGATCACGCCGATCAACGCGATACTTAGCAATCCGAGGACGGCCCAGGCAAGCGGTCGTTGTCCCAAACCCATGTCGCATCTCCTCCATTGCAGACACAACGCACACTCGCGCCAGTATATACGGAAACGAGTTCGGAGTTCGGAGTTCTACCAAATCTTCCTGACCCCCCTTCGAACTCCGAACCCCGAACCCCGAACTCCCCCGTCACAGCGTCGCCTTCGGCGGCGGATTGACGATGAACGTTGCCGAGCCTTGCCGGGCGTTCGTCCCACTCTCCTGCACGACGAAGGCCCACGGGCCGACGAGCGCGGTCGCGTTGAGCGACTTCGGAATCAAGGTCTGCTGAATCGTGCCACGGTCGCTGACGGTCTGGGTGCGGGAGCCATTGAGGTTGTACGCCGTGCCGGTCGGGCCGCTGACCCAGACATTGACATCATCGCCGGGGTTCAGGCCGGAGGCGTAGAACGTATAGGTCGTCAGGGAATCGCCGGTGCCGGGGAGCGCCTGCACGATCAGCCCGTTCGCGGGGGGGGCGGCGAGCGTGAAGTCGCCGGGGCGCGTCTGGTTGCTCTTCGTGCCGATCATGTTCACCTTGTACGGCCCGGCCGGGTACTCCTTCGCGTTCGTCTCGAGGGTGGCGCGCGCGATGCCCGTGCCGCCCGCCACGCCCCCCGGCTTCTCGACGCTATGGCCGTCGGCGAAGGTGAGGCGCAGCACGACCGTTTCATCCGCCGTGAAGCCGGGCGCGGAGAAGGTCAGGAGCGATCCGGTCGGGCCGCTCATCGGCTCGACGGTCGTCACCGGCGGCGGCTCGGCGGCGGGTCCGTACCGCCAGCGCGCGTATGCCGCGCCGACATTGCCCATCTCCACCTTGAAGCCGTCCGGGTTCGCCGGGGTGTAGGTGAGGACCCGCCGCTCGAACGCCTGCATCAGCACATCGCGCGCCTTGCCGCCGACGATTGCTTTCGTCCAGAACGGCTCCGTGATCGGCAGCCCGACGGCGAAGAAGGGTGGATCGAAGAGCTTCCCCGTCGTCAGTTTGCCGTCCCCGCCGATCACCGGCCCTTGCTGCGTCAGGAAGGCCCAGAAGGGCGCGGCGATGTTGTGCTTCGTTTCGGGGACGTAGTAGCCGTATGTCGTCGGGTCGGCGATCCCGGCGACGGGGATGACCGTGCCGTCGGTCTTGAGCGCGCCATCCACCGCCGCGCCCGTGCGGTCCGGCGCGGCATTGACGCCCGGCGCGAGCGTTGCCACTTTGGCGAGCGTCGCATAGGTCGGGCAGGGATTGTTCGTCGGATCACCGGCGACGGGCACGCCCGCCGGGGCGAACGGCTCCATTTGCGTGTCGCCGAGTTGGAGCATGCCGCTGACCATCTCGCGCACCAGCAGCCCCGCCGTCACGCGCCCTTTGTCGGGCGTTGTCAGTTCCATCCGCGCCTTCTCGAAGTATTGGATGGTGCGCAGGCCGCCATCGAGGTCGCGGTACGGTTCGGTGCGGGGGAGTTTCGGGCCGTCCGGCGCGACGAACAGGGCCGGCCCCCAGATGAAGGTCCGCGTCGCCGCCCCGCCCTCGGTGGGGAGGTCGGTGCGCTCCCAGACGGGCCGGAACGCGAAATCGAGGAAGTCCGGTTCGGCGCGGACACCGGTCGGGAGCGCCAGCGAGCCGCCGAGCAATCCGAGTATCGCGACGAGCCGCCAGCGCAGATGAAGACCCCGTTTCCGCACGCCGTTCTTCCTCCTTCACCACCGGTCGCAGTATACACGTTCTCGCATTCGCATGAATTGGTCGCCTGGATCACCGACATGCATCGCTACGTCGGGCGCGGCGGCGCAACGCCCCCGTTCAGCAAAAAGGGTCTTCAGCGGGCAGTTGGCTCGATCTCGTGTAACATCTGTGTTACCCTGGCACGGTGATGGAAACGCGGCGCGTTATCGTCTACTACGCGACGGCATCCGGCAGCCGACCGGTGCGGGAGTTTCTCGACAGGCTGTCGCCGAAGGCGAGAGATAAGTGTTTTTCGTATATTGATCTTCTCCGTGAATATGGGTACATCGCTACGCGCGTCTTACCTGAAGAGGATTGAAGGAGATCTCTGGGAATTGCGGCCGGAATACGGCGGGACTGAATATCGCCTCTTCTTCGGCATAGACCAAGAGAGGTACGTATTTACTCATGCCGTCGTTAAGAAGCGACAGCGGATTGCGCGGAGTGAAATTGAGACGGCACAACGGCAGTTCAGTGAGTGGAAGGAGACTCAATGATGAAAGAAATAGACGATTTCGACCGACATCTGGCCGAGGCCCATCCGACGCCGGAGGCGCGCGCCGGATACGAAGAGACTCTGCGTACTGTCCGGTTCGGCTACGCACTCGGGGCGGTACGGGAGCAGCGCGGGCTGACGCAGCAGGCGTTGGCCGATAGAATTGGTGTCAAGCGCACGGCGATTGCCCGCCTCGAAAGGGGCGATCACGCGCCGACGATGACGACGCTGCTCAAACTGGTGCAGGCGCTCGACGCAAAATTGGTCATTGACTCCGACGGGCGGATTGATCTCGTCGCGCACCGGCGGCGGGCGAAGCGCGGGCACCCAATCGCGGCGCGCTGAGGCGTCGGGACATCGCGTAGAATCCGGGCGGACATCTTGAGCGCGGGCTTCCTCGCCTCCGCTCGTAGCCGAGGAGTGGGATGCAGCCGCCGACCGGACAATTCGTGCCGTTTCCGCACCCACCGGGGACGATGCCGGCGGAGTGGCGGCCCGCCATGCCGGTGCCCGCCGTGCCGCCACCGCGCCTTGTGCCGCGCACCGTGCCCGCGCTGGTGGACGACGGTGTCCGGGTGGTCCGGCGCGATATCGGCCTGTTCGCGGCAGCCGCCGCGTTCACCGCTATTCCCGCGCATCTCCTCTCCGCCTTCATCTCGACGCTCTTCACGCCGTTCAACCCCTTCGATCCCGCCACCAAAGCGCGGGTCGGCGCGCACGCCGCCGAGACCACCGACGCGACAGCGACGTTCATCATCACCGTCGCCGCCGCCGTTGCGACGCTGGCAATCCGGACGCTCGGCACGGGCGCGCTCGTCACCATCGCGGGGCTGCGGGCGCTCGATCAGCCCTGCACGCTCGGCGCGGCGTACGCGCATGCCCGGCGGCGATACCAGTCGCTGCTCGGCGCGTCGCTCCTCTCGACCGCCGCCGTCGGCGCGATGACGGCATTAACGTTCTTCATCGGCGCGCCGTTCGCGCTCTTCCTCTATGTCAGTTGGCAACTCGCGCCGCAGGCAGTTGTATTGGAGGGGCGGCGGGCACGCGCGGGTTTGGCGCGGAGCAACCACCTCGCGCGCGGCTCTTGGTGGCGGCTGGCGGGATTGCTGACTATCGTCGGCATCCTGCGCTTGTTCGCGGCGGCGGTGCCCGGCGGGCTGGGTCTCCTGATCGCCGGGTTCACGTCGTCGGAGGATCTGCTTGGTGGCGGCGCGGGCGTCGTGCTGCTCGCCATTGTCGCCGCACTCGTGGATGTCGTGATGCTGCCCATTGCCGTGACGGTCAATACACTCTTTTTCAGCGATCTGCGGCTGCGGCGCGAGGGATTCGATATTGATCTTCTGCTGCAACGCGCCGCCGAACGCGCCGCGCGGGAGGGTGCATGAACGCCGGGATCGAAGCCGGATCGGCGCAAAGGACGCAGAGACGCAGAGGACGCAAAGATGGGAAATGGTTTGATTTTCTCCCCTCCTTTTTCCTCTCTTTGCCCCCTTTGCGTCCCCTGCGTCTCTGCGGTTCAATCGGTTTCCGCCTGGCGGTTTCGCTCGTAGTTGTCTGCGGCGTCGCGCTCGGTTGCCTGCCCGATGGAGTGCGCGCCGCCGATGTGGAGTTGCCGGCCTATCTTCAGCGCGTGACGGCGGCGCGCGACGCCCTTGTGCAGGCGCAGTCGCTCGCGGGCGCACAGAGAGAGGCGGCGATCCAGCGGGCGCGGGACACCCTCAATGGCATTGACGGCGTGGCGGTGGACGGCACGCGCTTTCCGGCCCCGCACGGTGATGCGCTCGCCGCGCTCCGTCGCACGCCGCCGGATACGGAGCGGGCGGTCACGGAACTGACCGCCCTCCGTGCCCTGCTCGCGGACGAGCAGGGCGCCACACCGGACCCGCAGGCGCGGCAGAAACTGGACCGCGTGCTGAGCGACCGCGCCTTCCGTGCGCCGGAGCCGAACGTCGTGCAGAAGCAAGCGATCCGCTTGCAGTCGTGGATCGGGGAGCAGGTGCGCCGCCTCTTCCGGCCGCTACGCCGCGTGCAGCCGCCGAACGCACCCGCCAACACCCCCGGTGCCGGCCCGGTGGCGCGGCTGCTCGCGCTGCTCGGGTCGCCGCTCCTGCTCATCACCATCGCGCTCGCGGTCGCCGCCGTCATCGTCGTTTTTGCCGCACGGCGGTGGCGCACGCGGGCAACGCGGCCCGCCGAGGATGCCCCACCGCCATGGACGGCGGCGGAATGGCGGCTGCACGCGGACGCGCTCGCCACCCAGGGCGATTACCGCGCCGCCGTCCGCGCCCTCTTCCTCGGCATGCTGACCGAACTGGACGAGCGGCGGCTGGTCGTCTTCGATCCCGCCCTGACCGACCGCGAGTACCTGCGCGAGGCGCGGCGGCAGCAGTGGCGGCTGGTCGAGCCGCTCCGCCCCTTCGTGCGCCTCGTGGAATCCGTCGTCTACGCCGACGCGCCCTGCGGCGCGGCGGAATACACACGGGCGCGGGGCTACACGGACGATCTGCGCCGGATCGCGGATGCCCCGCAGGGGGTGGCGGCATGAAGCGGTTGCCGCGTCGCGTCTGGCTGCTCATCGCCGTCGGGGCCGCGCTCGTCGGCGGGACGATCCTCCTGCAACTGCTCACGCCCGCCGCGAACGCCGAGACATTGCCGCGCGGCACGACGCTCTCCGCCGCGCCGAAGGGGAGCCTCGCGCTCTCGCAGTGGCTGGAGGCCGAGGGGTACGGCGTGGAGCGGGTGCGCGAATTTCCCTTCGCGGGGGACGGCCTCGACGCGCTCTTCGTCATCGCCCCGGCGATCAAGGAGGTTTCGAAGGAGGACGCGGCGGACATCGCCGGTTTCGTGGAGCATGGCGGCACGCTCGTCCTCGCCACGGACGGTGACGATGGCACGGCGAACCTGCAAAACGCGCTCGATCTCTCCGTCGCCCAAGCGAAACCGGGCACCGGCGCGACGGCCACCCCGGACGGCCCGACGCTCGCCCGCCCGCCCGTCGCGACGATCGCGCTCCGATCCGCGGCGACGGTACGGCCAAATAACCAGGCCGATCCGCGCTTCCTCTCCCGCGCAACCTCGGAGAATGGGACAGTCGTCGCGACGATGGCGCGCGGCACGGGCCGCGTCCACGTCGTCGCGGGGCCGTATGCGCTCTCGAATGCCGGGTTGCCGGAGGCGGACAACCTCGCGCTCGTTCAGAACCTGCTGGCGGGGCTGCCCGCCGGGGGGCGCATCGGCTTCGACGAGTACCATCACGGCTACGGATTGGGATCGAACATCGCGGACCTCGCGCTACGCTCGCCGTGGGGGTGGGCGCTCTTCTATCTGGCCGGATTGACGCTCATCGCATTCATCCTCGGCGGGCGGCGGTTCGGGCGGTCGCTGCCCGCGCCGCCCGCGCCGCCGAAGGCCCCGGCGGAGTACGCCCGCGCCCTCGGCAACCGCTGGCGGGAGGGCAAGCAGCACGGCTTCGCGCAGGCGCACATCGCGGAGCGGTTGAAGCGCGACCTTGCCGCCCCTTTCGGCCTCGACCCCGCCGCCGATGACGCCGCGTTCGTCGCCGCGCTCGATGCCCGCCGCCCGGACCTCGCCGCCGACTGCGCCGCCCTGCTCGCCGATCTCCGCACCGCCGCGAAGAACGAGGCCGCATTCGTCGCCCTCGCACAGCGCGCGGAAACCCTGCGTCACCGCGCGACGGACACGCGGTTCGCCGCCGTGCCTGCCGCGTAACGGAGCAATGGTGCTACATGTGTGTTGGGCTGGGCCACATGATGGTGGCTCTTCCGCATGGACGGTGAATAGAAGGTTCGCCTAGCGCGCGAAGTGCCAGCGGGTGGCGCCGAATGGCTCGGCGGCCGCGACGCCGACGACCGTGTCGAAGGTGAAGCGGAAGAGGTGCCACGGCGGCGGGCCCGCGCTGGGCGCGCTGAACGGGGCGGTCAGGGCGTCGCCCGCAACCTCGGCGGGCCAGCCGCCGTCGCGGTAGAGCGCGGCGATCCGTTCCAGCGTGGCCGCGTCGCCCACCCGCACGGCGGTCCCCGCGAGGGTGAGATCGATCCCCGCCAGCTTGACGGCGATCGTGCAGGCCGGGTTCGCCGCCAGGTTGCGGGCCTTGCGCGCGGCGAGGTTGCTGGTGAAGTAGAGATCGCCGTCGAACCACACGGCCCCGACCCCGGCGACGTGTGGGCGGCCATCGGGACCGAT
>JAICIL010000241.1 GCA_025924435.1 Chloroflexia bacterium
AGCGTCGGTGTCGCGGGCAGTGACCCATTGCTCGCGGCGAATGGCCCCGCCGTCGGCGTGAGCGGCGGCGCGATGACCGCCGCCCCGCCCGCCGGTATGGCCGCGCTCCGCGCGGAGACGGCGGAGCCTGCCGGGGCGGATGCCGAGACATTCGCCGCCACTGCCGCCGGTGCGAGGGCGGCGCTTGTCGGGGCAGCCGCCGCAGTCGTCGCGGCGGGCGCGGCGGCGACGGTCGCGCCCGTGGCGGTCGCATTCGCGACCGACTCGATGGCGGGCCGCGCCGTCGTCACCTGCTTTTTCGTGCTGAAGCCGCCCGTCGCCAGGTCCCCGGCGATCAGCGCGAGGCAGAGGACGGCGGCGACCGCGCCCACGGCGGCGACGGTGGGGAAGAGGCGCGCGAGCCACGCCCCGCGCGCCGGGCGGATCGTGGCGGCCTGCTCCGGCGTGAGGATGAAGGTGCGGCGCGGCGCGGGCTGCGGCAACCCGCGCAGGAGCGCGACGGTGGCGCGGAGATCGGCGGCGCGGGCGCGCGCGGCGGGGTCGGCGGCCATCGCCGCGTCTACCGCGTCGCGCTCGGCGGGGGACACCCGCCCATCGAGCCAGGCCGACAGCAGTTCGTCGTCAATGGGCGGGGGCATTCCCCCGTTCGGCGTCGTCATAGTAAGCGCCTCGTAATAATTCTTCCCGCGTCGCGGCTTCCGCCACACAACGCACCGGTCCATCGCTCACGGGCCGTCGGAGAAGGAACGAAGATACTCCGCGAATTGTTCCTGCCCGCGCACCACCTCGCGCAGCGCCGAGCGCGCCCGGCTGAGCCGCGACTTCACGGTGCCGAGCGCGACGCCCATGATCTCCGCCGCCTCCTCGTAGGCGTACCCCTGCACGTCGCAGAGCACGACGGTCAATCGCTGATCGTCCGGGAGTTTGGCGAGCGCGCCTTCGAGGAGCCGTCCCAGTTCCGCCCGCGTCGCCGCGCCGACCGGGTCATCCGGCGCGGCGACGCTGCTCCAGTGCGGCTCCGCCTCGAATATCTGGTCATCGAGGGAATCGGCGGCGCGGCGGGTGGCGGAGCGGAGCATGTCGTAGCAGCGGTTCGTGACGATGCGCAGCAGCCAGGCGCGGAAGTAGCCGCCCCGGAAGGTGTCCAGCGCGCGATACGCCTGGATGAAAGCGTCCTGCGTCGCGTCCTCCGCCAGTTCGGGCCGTCGCATCAACCGAAGCGCGACGGCGTACGCCTGCCGCTCATACGCGCGCACGAGGCGGTTGTAGGCGTCCAGATCGCCCCGCTGCGCGGCACGGACGAGCGCCTCATCGTCGCCGGTCGCGGGCGCATCCCCACGCGGCGCGGACGGTCGGGCGCGACGCCACGACATAACGCCGCGCCTACGCGTGCGCCGCGCGCGGATGTACCCGGTGCGCCGTTCGCCAGTCCGCGATCATCCTTCCCTCGCCCCCTTCCCACCCGCGCAAGCGGTTGACGGCGGCAAGTATCGCACGGGATCGCACACGCGCAAAGCGGCGGCAGGCGGCGATGTACGGCATATGCATCGTCGGGGAACCCTAACCCCCAGCCTCTTCCCGGCGCGGGAAGGGGTGACGCATCGCAACCGTGCCCCTCCCCCGAATACCCCGATCTCCCGAAGGCTCGCTCCCCCTTCCCTCCGAGGGAGGGGGGTTGGGGGGTGAGGATTCCACGGGAATGCGCCACCTTGACACTATCGCGGCACGTTCCTATCATGCCCTCAACAGTCTATGTCTCGCACACGGTCTCGCTCCGCCGCCCCGGTCGCGGAGAACGAAGCCCTCATCGCCGATGATGACGGTCGTGTGGTAGCATGAAGCCCTTCGCAATGGCGCGATTCGGGGGAGACACCAAAGATGCGCGGATCTCGTTTGAAGCCCAGAGCGTCCCGACGTTCATCGCTCTCGCTGCTCTTCGCACTCGTCCTGCCCGTCCTCCTCTCCGCCTGTACATGGGGCGGCAACCATTCGCCGCTCAACCCCGCCAGCGACCCCTCGCACCTGATCAACCGCATCTGGTGGATCATGTTCTGGATGTCCGTCGCCATCGAGGGGTTGGTCGCGGGGTTGGTCGTCATCGCGCTGATCCGCTTTCGCCGCAAGGCGGGCGATCCCGACCCGGTGCAGATCAGCGGCAACACCCGCATCGAGATCGCCTGGACCATCGCCCCCGCCCTCGTCCTCGTCGTCCTGCTCGTCCTGACGCTGACGACGATGATCAACGTCTCGGAGCCGAAGGGCACGACGATGAGCGTCACCGTGACGGGCCACCAATGGTGGTGGGAGTTCTCGTACGACAATCAGAATGTCCTGACGGGCAACGAGTTGCACATCCCCATCGGGGAGCCGGTGCATCTCAATCTCCGCTCCGCCGATGTGATCCACTCCTTCTGGGTGCCGTCCCTCCAGGGCAAGCGGGACGCCATCCCCGGCCACGACAATACCCTCTGGATCAGCGCCGACAAACCGGGGACGTACCGGGGCGAATGCACGGAGTTCTGCGGCCCCGAACACGCAAATATGAACTTCATCGTCGTCGCCCAGCCGCGCGCGGAGTACGACGCCTGGCTCCAGGGGCAGCAGCAGCCCGCCGCCACGGGACAGACGGGCCTCGCCGCCGAGGGCGCGCAGACGATCCTCACGCAGGCGTGCGCGGGCTGCCACACGATCAACGGCCTGAAGGGGTACGTCGGTAAGGTCGGGCCGAACCTGACGCACATCGGCAGCCGCCAGTACATCGCGGCGGGGACGCTCCCGAACACGCCGGAGAATTTGGCGCGCTGGATCCACAACCCGCAGGACGTGAAGCCCGACAACAAGATGCCGACCCTCGGCCTCGATGACGACACGATCAACAAGATCGTGGCCTATCTCGAAAGTCTCAAGTAGACGCCGTAATCGCGGACCCTCGCCGCAAAGGGAGCCTGTCGCATGGTGACTGTCACACGACCCGATATTTCCGTCGCCCCCGCGCCGACGTACGCGCCGGGCAAGAGCGCCGGTGCGGTGATCTGGGATTGGATGACGACGGTTGATCACAAGAAGATCGGCACGATGTACGTCTTCCTCGGCGTCATCTACTTCATCGTTGGCGGAATCGAGGCGCTCCTGATCCGCGCGCAACTGGCGACGCCGAATGGCAAGGTGCTCACCCCGACCCAGTACGACCAGGTCTTCACGATGCACGCCACGACGATGATCTTCCTCTTCATCATCCCGGTGCTGGCGGGTTTCGCGAACTACTTCATCCCGCTGATGATCGGCGCGCGGGACATGGCCTTCCCCCGCCTCAACGCCTTCGGCTTCTGGATGCTCCTCTTCGGCGGCCTCTTCCTCAACAGCAGTTTCTTCCTCGGCGGCGCGCCCGATTCCGGCTGGTTCGCCTACGCGCCGCTGACCGAACCGGCGTACAACCCCGGCCGGAGCATGGATTTCTGGGCCGCCGGGCTGACCCTCCTCGGCATCTCCTCGATCGCCGGTTCCATCAACGTCATCATCACGACGCTGAAGATGCGCTGCCCCGGCATGCGTTTCAACACGCTGCCCCTTTTCGTCTGGACGACGCTGGTGCAGAATTTCCTCCTGCTCTTCGCGCTGCCGAGCCTGACGACGGCGGCGATCTTCCTCCTGTTCGACCGCCACCTCGGCACCAGCTTCTTCAAGGCGGAGAGCGGCGGCGACCCGCTCCTCTGGCAGCACCTCTTCTGGGCGTTCGGCCATCCGGAGGTCTACATCCTCATCCTGCCCGTCTTCGGCATCATCTCGGAGACCCTGCCGGTCTTCTCCCGCAAGCCGATTTTCGGCTACATCTTCATCGCCTGGTCCTCGGTGGCGATCGGCTTCCTCTCGTTCGTCGTCTGGGTGCACCACATGTTCGCGACCGGGCTGCCGGACGTGGCGCTCGCCTTCTTCGCCTCCTCGACAACGCTGATCGCCATCCCGACCGCCGTGAAGGTCTTCAACTGGACGGCGACGCTCTGGGGCGGCAGCATCATCACGACGACCTCGCTGCTCTTCAGCGTCGGCTTCCTGACGATGTTCCCGATCGGCGGACTTTCCGGCGTCTCGCTCGCCGTCGTGCCGTTCGACTGGCAGATCACGGACACGTACTACGTCGTCGCGCACATCCACTACGTCTTCTTCGGCGGCACGGCGCTCGGTATCCTCGCCGCGCTCTACTACTGGTTCCCGAAAATCACCGGGCGGATGTTGAGCGAGCGGCTGGGCCGGTGGAACTTCTGGTTCGTCTTCATCGGCCTGAACCTGACCTTCTTCCCGATGCACATGCTCGGCCTGCTGGGCATGCCGCGCCGCCAGTGGACCTACCACGAGGGCCTCGGCTGGAATCTCTACAACCTCGTGGCCTCCATCGGCTCCGCCCTGATCGCCGTCGGTATCCTCTTCCTGATTATCAATCTGGTGCGCTCATTCAAAAGCGGCGCGCGCGCGGGCGCGGACCCGTGGGATGCCTGGACGCTCGAATGGGCGACCGCCTCGCCGCCGCCGGAATACAACTTCGTCAGGACGCCGGTGGTGCGCTCGCGCCGCCCGCTCTGGGATCAGAAGCACCCGGACGATCAGGACTGGATGCGCGGCGAACACTAGAACGAGTGCTGAGGACTGAGGACTGAGGACTGAGGACGCAGTTCTCGGCGCGGAGGGCTACGAGAGTGCAGGGTGCGGAGTACGAGCAGGATAATGAGGCGCGTCACATGGCGCTCGTCAGCGCGGATGGGCACGGCGACGAGCACGGCCACGATGAGGAGCACGAGCATATCCACATCCCGCCGCCGAGTTACTGGCCAATCGTGCTCTCGGCCTGCATCACGATCATGTTCATCGGGTTCCTCAGCACGCTCGTCATCTCGGCCATCGGCGCGCTGCTCGTCCTGATCGTGATGATCGCCTGGGGGCTGGAGGGGAGCGAGAGCGTGCCGACCGCGCTCACCGGCGTCCCCGTGATCGGCGGCGGCGACGCCGAGGACAAACTCGTGCCGGGCGCGCGCGTCATCACGAGCGACGGGCGACTCGTCGGGCGCGTCACGCAGGCGTCGCAGGATTCGCCGCTCGTCAAGGCGGGCTGGATCCCGACGCGCTACGGCTATCTCGCCCGCGCCGCGATTGACCACATCGAAGAGGGCGCGATCATCCTGGCGCTCACCGAGCAGCAGGTGCGGGAGCGCGGCAACGTTGACACGACCCCCGCCGGGCCGGTCGCGAACCGGCCCGTGACGAACGAACGCGGCGTCTCATCGTGAGCATGAGGAAGGACACGGGACGATGGTAGTTGCACGGGCCGCGGAACAGGACCTCAAGCGCGCGCCGCTCCCGCAGCCGGAAGTGGCGGGGCAGGGGCGGAGCATCAACTGGTGGGGCATCCTCGCGATGATCGCCTCCGAGGTGATCTTCTTCGCCAACCTGATCATCGGCTACCTCTACTTGCGGGTGCGCGCGGGCCAGTGGCCGCCGGAAGGGATCGAGCCGCTCGAACTGCTCCTGCCGACGATCAACACGGCGATCCTGCTGTCGAGCGCCCTGCCGATGCACGGCGCGCACCTCGCGATCCGCCGGGGCGACCGCAAGGGGATGCAGCAGGGCCTGATCCTCACCGCCATCCTCGGCATGATCTTCATCGGCGGCCAGGCGTGGGAGTACACGCACGCGCCCTTCTCGCTCAAGAGCGGCACCTTCGGCTCGACCTTCTTCACGCTGACCGGCTTCCACGGCCTGCACGTGATCGTCGGCATCATCCTGATCTGGATCTGCTTCTTCCGCTCGCTGCGCGGCAGTTTCAACCGGGAGCACCACTTCGGCGTCGAAGCCGCCACGATGTACTGGCACTTCGTGGACGCGGTCTGGGTCATCCTCTTCGGCGTGCTGTATCTGCTCTGAGAGAACCTAACCCCCGGCCCCCTTCCCGGCGCGGGAAGGGGGAGTGAGGCTCCGAGAAATTGGGGTGTTATCGGGAACGCCGCGATATTGCAGCAAGACCCCTCCCCCTTCCTCGCGGGAAGGGGGCCGGGGGTTAGGTCAATCAGGTCAAGTATTTCTTGAACCAACCGAGCGTGCGCGTCCATGCTTCCATCGCGGAGGCGGGGACATAGCCGAAGCCGTTCGCGAAGGGACGCGTGTCGTTGTTGAAGGCGTGGCCGGTATTCTCGAAGACCTTGAAGTCCAGCGGTTTGCCGGAGGCCTTCGCCGCCGCCTCGAAGGCCGGGATGCCCTGCGACAACTGATCGAGCGCGCCGTAATTGCCCATCAGGGGGCAAGTGAGGCTGGCGGCCTCCTTCGTCGGGTCCACGCGACCCGGCGCATTGTTGGTGCTCAGTTGCCCGTAGAAGGCGACCGCGGCATCCAACCCCTTCACCTTCTCCGCCGAGATGATGACGATCCGGCCGCCGAAGCAGAATCCGGTGATCCCCACCTTCGGCGCGCCGACGTCCGTGCCGCGCAGATAGGTGACCGCCGCCGAGACATCGCTGAGCATCTGCTCGTCGGTCAGGCGGCCGATGGCGGCGGTGGAATCCTGCGGGGTGTTGAAGGCCATCGTCCCGCCCTCGCGCGAGAGCAGGTCCACCCCGAGGCCGACGTACCCTTCCTTGGCGAGGCGGCGCGTCACATCCTTGATGTGATCCGTCAGCCCCATGTTTTCGTGGATGACGACCACGCCGGGGAAGGGGCCGGTGCCCGTTTTCGGGCGTGCCTCGTAGGCGATGATGTCCGCCGTGCCGTTCTTGAACTGCACCATTTTGGCGCTCACCGCGCTCTCCGCCACGCCGGTCGCGACCGGCGTGCCCGCGGCGGCCACGGCGGAACCGGAGGTCGTCGTGCCCGCCGGGGCGGCGGCGGAACTCGCGGGCCGCGTACCGGC
>JAICIL010000242.1 GCA_025924435.1 Chloroflexia bacterium
ACCGGGTTCCACCACTTGTAGACCCCGCGGGCGGTGGCGGGGGGGTGTCCCTGCGTGGTAACCGCCCCCCCCCGCGGGCTCCACCCCCCCCGCTACTGTTTCCCGATCGCCGTCAGTCCGACGCCGCATTCTGGACGACGAGTTGCTGCGCGTCGCCCCGGCGCACGACGAGCATGCCGACCGCGCAGACGACGAAGCCGACGCCGAGCGCGCCCGCGGCGACGGTGAAGACGCTGGCGATGCCCCACCGACCGGCGATCAGGCCGAGCAGGATCGGCGCGGCCGTCCCGCCGAGGTTGGAGGCGGTCGAATAGACGCCGACCGCCGCGCCGCGCGTCTCCCGCGTCGTGCGCTCCGCGATATACGTCTGCCCCGCGACGAGGTACGCGCCGAACGCCAGCCCTTCCGCAGCGAGCAGGATAGTGAGCAGGACGCGCTGACCCGTCGTGGCGATGCCAAACATGACGACCACTTCGAGGAAGAGCGCGATGAGCAGAATCGGCTTGCCGCCGACGCGGCGCGCGAGCATGCTGTTCGGGAAGCGGCTGGCGGCGGAGACGAGCGCGCGGATGGCGAACATCGTGCCGATCGCGCCCTCGGAGATCGTCACATGGTCGCCGTAGATCGGGAAGAAGGTCGAGATCGCGCCCGAAAACGCGACGCCCATCAACAGGTTGCCGAAACTGACGACGAGGATGTCCCGCTGGCCGAGGATGTGTCGCATGCCGCCGAAGAGCGACCCGGCGCGCGGCGCGACGGCGCGCTGGCCGCCCGGCTCGCGCAGGAAGCGCCAGGCGATCAGGCCGCCCGCGAGCGCGATCAGGCATCCGGCGACATACGCGCTGCGCGGCCCGTAGCGCTGCGCCAACTGGCTGCCGACGAGCGGGCCGACGGTGAAGCCAAGCCCCATCGCCGTCGTCAGCCAGCCGTACGCCACCTCGCGCTGCCCGGTGACGGTGATGTCGCCGAGGTGCGCCGCGCCGATCTGGAAGATCGCGACGGAGGCGAAGGCCGTGAAGACGCGCCCGACGATCAGGAGCGCCGGCCCCTGCGCCACCGCGAAACTGGCGAGCGCGGCGGCATAGATGAACATGCCCGCCGCGACGACGCGCGGGCGGCTGAGGCGGTCCGAGGCCAGCCCGATGGGGAGCGCGATCAGCAGTTGCGCGAAACTGCCGAGCGTGTTGATCGTGCCCAGTAGGGCGACGGCAATGCCGAGGTCCTTCGCGAAGAGCGAGAAGGTCGGCGCAACGATGCCGAAGACGACGTCCGCGAGGAAGATCACGCCGCAGAGCAGCGCAACCGCCCGCCGGATGCTCTGCTGCTCTCGCGCGTTGGGTGCGGTCGTCGGCATCGTCGTTCCCCCTCCGGCGCATTCTCGCATAAACCTCACCCCCCGGCCCCCACTCCGCTTGACGGAGAGGGGGAGCGACCATCTGCAGGGCATGATGCATGGCAAATTGCCACGACACTCCACGCGGGATACCCCTCTCCATTGCGATGGAGAGGGGCCGGGGGTGAGGTCCCCCTGCACCGGCGACAGAATTGCGGCGGCATAAATGCATCCTTGACGTTGCAGTGCATCCGCCCTACGATTGCGCCCATGGCTTCAGACGACGAGCGGACGACGCGAGCGGCATTGCAGGGCATCCGGGTGCTGGAAATGGGCACCCTGATCGCCGGGCCGTTCGCGGCGCGCATCCTCGGCGACTTCGGCGCGGAGGTCATCAAGATCGAGCCGCCCGTGCACGGCGACCCGCACCGCGAGTGGGGCGCGATGACGGAGAAGGGCGCGCTCTGGTTCCCAATCCAGGCGCGGAACAAGCGCTCCGTCACCGTTGATCTGCGCATGCCGGAGGGGCAGGAGATCGTCCGCCGCCTCGCGCGCGGATGCGACATCCTGATTGAGAACTTTCGCCCCGGCAGCCTCGAAAAGTGGCATCTCGGCCCCGAAATCCTGCGCGAGGAGAACCCCCGGCTGATTATGGTGCGCATCTCCGGCTTCGGGCAGACGGGGCCGTACCGCGCGCGGCCCGGCTTCGGCAACATCGCGGAGGCGATGGGCGGCATCCGCTACATCACCGGCTTTCCGGATCGCCCGCCCGTGCGCGTCGGCATGAGCCTCGCCGACCACGTCGCCTCGCTCTACGCGGTCGTCGGCGCGCTGACCGCCCTGCAATCCCGGCAGGCGACGGGGACGGGGCAGGTGGTGGATGTCGCGCTCACCGAGGGGATGTTCAGTTTCCTGCAGGACGCCCTGCCGCAGTACACGACGCTCGGCACGATCCAGGAGCGCACCGGCAACGACCTCTTCAAGACCGCGCCGTCGAATGTCTATCGAACCAAAGACGGCGTGTGGATGGCGATCAGCGGCAACAACAACAGCATCTTCGTCCGCCTGATGGACGCCATTGGGCGGCCCGACCTGCACCGGGACCCGCGCCTGCGGACCAATCCGGGCCGCGCCGAGCACGCGCGGATGCTCGACGAGGCAATCGGGGAATGGGCGGCGGGGCGCACGGCGGCGCAAGTCTCGGCAATCCTCGAAGCGGCGGAGGTGCCGTTCGGGCCGGTCTACAACGTCGCGGACATCGCCAATGATCCGCAATACCGGGCGCGCGAGATGATCCTCGATGTGCCGCACCCGGTCTTCGGCAGCATCGCCATGCCGGGGGTCGTGCCGAAACTCTCCGACACGCCGGGCGAGGTGAAGTGGCCCGCCCCGCCGCTCGGCGCGGACACCGACGACGTGTTGCGGCGGCTCGCGGACGTTGACGACGACGAACTCGCGCGCCTTCGGGCGGCGGGGGTGATTTGAGATGGCGTCGCCGCCGGAAATCGCCATCGAGCTGCGCGGCGTGACGCGCGCCTTCGCGACGGAGCGCGGGCGGTACGTCGCCGTCGAGGGGATCTCGCTCGCCATACCGCGCGGGCAGTTCCTCGCCATTGTCGGGCCGAGCGGGTGCGGCAAATCCACGATCCTCGGCATGATCGCCGGGCTGACGGAGCCGAGCGCGGGCAGCGTGATGGTCTATGGGGAGCCGATCCGGGGGATCAACCGCCGCGCGGCGTACATGTTCCAGCAGGACGCGCTGCTGCCGTGGAAGACCGTCCTCGACAATGTCGCCTTCGGCCCGCTGCTGCAGGGTGTCGGCAAGCGGGAGGCGCGCGCCCGCGCGACGGACTGGCTGGGCCGCGTCGGCCTGCACGGCTTCGAGGACCGCTACCCGCACCAACTCTCCGGCGGCATGCGCAAGCGGATCGCCCTCGCGCAGGACCTCGTCAACGAGCCGGAAATCCTCCTGATGGACGAGCCGTACAACGGCCTGGACGTGCAGACCCGCGCGATGGTCGAGAACGAGGTGCTGGACCTCTGGTCCGGCTCGAACAAGACGGTCGTCTTCGTCACGCACGACCTCGAGGAGGCGATCGCGATGTCCGACCGCGTCGTGCTGCTCACGGCCGGCCCCGCCTCGCGCATCAAGGGCGATTACACCGTCTCGCTGCCCCGCCCGCGCAATGTGCAGGAGGTGCGCTTCCTGCCCGCATTCGTCGCGCTCTATGAGAACATCTGGGACGGCCTGCGCGACGAAGTGCTCGCGAGTTACGAGAGACAACGAGCAATGAGCAACGAGCAATGAGCGAGGGGCGAACTCTCCTCATTGCTCATTGCTCGTTGCTCATTGCTAACGGGACCGAAGGGAGCGACCCATGGGGGCGGCGGTGCGGCCCATCGAAGCGGAGACGCCGGTAGCGGCGGCGCGACCTATCCGTCGGCGGCGGGTCGAGCCGGGCGTGCTGGCGCTCCAACTGCTCGTGCTCGTCGCGGTGCTGGCCTTCTGGCAGTTCGGCGCCGAGTTCGGCATCATCCGCAAATTCTTCTTCAGCCAGCCGACGGAGGTCGTGCAGCGGCTCGGCGACTGGTTCATCCGCAACCGGACGATCTACAAGCACATCGAGGCGACCTTCGTCGAGACGGTATTGTCGTTCGTGATTGGCGTCGTCTCCGGCATCATCTTCGGCTTCATCATGGCGCGCAGCGAACTGGCGGCGAAGGTCTTCGGGCCGTATGTGACGATGCTGAATGCGATGCCGCGCGTCGTGCTCGCGCCGATCTTCGTGCTCTGGTTCGGGCTGGGGCAGAACTCGAAGGTGGCGCTCGGCGTCTCGCTCGTCTTCTTCATCGTCTTCTACAACACCTTCCAGGGCGTGCGCGAGGCCGATCCGCGCGTCATTGACAAGGCACGGATGCTCGGCGCGAGCACCTGGCAGGTGATCCGCTACGTGCAGTTCCCGTCCGCCGTGACGTGGATCCTCTCCAGCCTGCACACGAGCGTCGGGTTCGCGCTCGCGGGGGTTGTCGTCGGCGAATATCTCGGCGCGACGAAGGGTATCGGCTACCTCGTCTCGTTCGCCGAAGGGAACTTCGACAGCACCGGCGTTTTCGCGGGCATGACCGTGCTGGCGGCGCTCGTGCTGGTGATCGAATTGGGCATCATCCCCGTCGAGCGGCGGCTGCTGCGGTGGCAGCCGAAGCGCGAGTCGGGGGCAGGCGCACGCGAGGCGTGACGCCCACGCGGAAGGAGCATCGGACGTGAACGACAGCAGGGTTGGGAGCACAGCAATGAGCCGCCGCAGGTTCCTCGTCGGCGCGGCGGTGTCGGCGGGCGCGGCGATCCTCGCGGCCTGCGGCGGATCGAGCGGCGCGACGAATACGCCCGCGACCGCCGGGGCGAATGCGCGGACAACCGCCGCGCCGAATGCGACGGCGCAGACGGCGTCCGGTTCGGCGGCGGCGCGCGATCAGGTCGTCACCATCGGCAAGCCGGAGAAGAGCAAAGTGACGATCGCGGTCGGCGGCGCGGAGCAGTTCATCTACGCGCCGATCTCGCTCGCCAACCAACTCGGCTACTTCAAGGACTACGGCGTCGAAGTGGAGATCGCGAACTTCTCCGGCGGCGCGAAGGCGGCGGAGGCGCTGATCGGCGGCAGCGCGGACATGGTCGTCGGCTTCTACGACCACACGATCCAGACGCAGCCCAAGGGCGAGCACTTGCAGATGGTCTGCCTCTACGACAACTATCCCGGCATCGTGCTCGAGGTGAACAGCAAGAACGCGGACAAGATCAAGGGCGCGGCGGACCTCAAGGGCCAGACCGTCGGCATCACCTCCGCCGGTTCCTCGACGCAGTTCCTCCTCAACTATTACCTGACGAAGAACGGCATCCAGCCCGATCAGGTGAATGTCGTCGCGATCGGCACGGGCAGCACCTCCATCGCCGCCATCCAGCAGGGCAAGGTTGTGGCGGGGATGATGGTGGATCCGGCGGCGACGAAGGTGGAGACGACGGGCGACGCCAAGCCGCTCTGGGACACGCGCACGGCGAAGGACACGACCGAGCAACTGGGCGGCCCGTACCCGGCGGGCGGCGTCTACTCGACGGCGGACTTCATCCAGAAGTACCCGAACACGGTGCAGGCGGTCGTCACCGGCAGCGTCAAGGCGCTGCAATACATCCAGCGGCATCCGCCGGACGACATCGCGTCGAAGATGCCGACCGATTACATCGGCGGCGACAAGCAGAACTACCTCGACTCGCTCAAGAAGGATTTGCCGCTCTTCTCGACGACGGGCTATATGCCGCCGGATGGCCCGATCAGTGTCCTCAATGTCCTCAAACTCTCGGACCCGGTCGTCAAGGGCGCGCCGAACATTGACCTCCAGGCGACATACACGAACCAGTACATTGACATCGCCGGGGATATTCTGCGATAGGCGCGCGGTGGGCGGCGCGCGTCGCGGGGAATGGAGCAGCGGGGATGGATCTGCCGGGCCGCGTCGTTGTGATGGAAGTCGGCCCGCGCGACGGGTTGCAGAACGAATCCGTCCTCGTGCCGACCGATCGGAAGGTCGAACTGATCCGGCGGCTGATCGCGGCGGGCCTGGACGAGATCGAGGCGACCGCGTTCGTGCACCCCAAATGGATCCCCGCGCTCGCCGACGCGGACGACGTGATGGCCGCCGTGCCGCGCGGGGGCGTGCGGTACAGCGCGCTCGTCCCGAATATGCGCGGCTACGAGCGGGCGGTGCGCCGCCGACCGGACGAGATCGTGCTCTTCTGCTCCGCGACGGAGGGCCACAACCGCGCGAACCTGAACCGCTCGACCGCCGAATCGCTGGAGCAATTGGCGCAGGTAGCGGCGCGGGCGAAGGCGGACGGCTTCCGGCTGCGGGGCGCGATCTCGACCTCCTTCTGGTGCCCGTTCGAGGGGCGCGTGCCGCCCGCGCGGGTCTGCGCGATCGCCGAGGCGTATCAGGCGATGGGCGTGGACGAGGTCGGCGTCTCCGACACGCTCGGCGCGGCGGATCCGCTGCATGTCAGCACGCTCGTCGCGGATGTGCGGAGCACCGTGGACATCGCGCTGAGTTTGCATCTCCACGACACATACGGCATGGCGCTCGCCTGCGTCGTCGCCGGGCTGGACGCCGGGATCACCCGGTTCGATTCCTCCATCGGCGGCCTCGGCGGCTGCCCCTACGCGCCGGGTGCGGCGGGCAATATCGCCACCGAAGACCTTGTCTTCATGCTGCACCGCATGGGAATCGAAACCGGCATTGACGAGGACGCGCTGCAGGACGCGGCCCGCTACGCGCAATCGCTCGTCGGCCACCCGCTCTCAAGCCGCCGCATGGCCCTCGCGGCATCTGCGGCGACGCCCGCCCACTGAGGGACGGTAGCGGGGGGGGGGGGGGCCGGGGCGGGGGGGTGAGGGGGGGGGGCACGCCCCAGCCCCACGGGCGCGGCCCCGCGCGCACCCAGGGTAGGGGGGAAAAGTGGAGAGCACCCCCCCCCCCCCCAAGCAGAGGGCGGCGCCGGCGAAACGAGGGA
>JAICIL010000243.1 GCA_025924435.1 Chloroflexia bacterium
CGGTGGCGGCGTGGCCCGCCGCGCCATACCCGCATGCGGTGCCGCCTGTGCTCGCGCCGCCGGTGACGGCGCGGGCCGCGCTCGTGCAGGAGAACACGAGCGATATGCGGCTCTACGAAAAGGAGCAGGAAACGCCGATCGCCCCGGCGAGCACGATCAAACTGCTCACCGCGCTCACCGCGCTGACGCTCGGGCAGGTGGACGAGAAGATCCAGGCGAACAAGGATGATCTGGTCGGCGGCAGCACGATGGGCCTCAAGCCGGGCGATACGCTGACGCTCGGCAATCTGCTCGCGGGGATGCTCATCCCCTCCGGCAACGACGCCGCGACGGTGATCGCGGACGCCGAAGGCGCGAAACTGCCGGACGCGGCGGCGCTCGGCCCCGTCAATGCCTTCGTGGCGCGCATGAATTCCGTGGGCGTCGAGCGCGGGCTGACGGGCACGCACGCCGTCAACCCGAGCGGCCTCGACGCGCCGGGGATGGTCTCCACCGCGCGCGATCTCGCCCGGCTGGCGGATTTGGTGCTCGACGATCCGATCCTCGCGCCGATTGTCCGCACGCCGGAAGCGACGATCCCCTCCGCGTACGGCGCGTACCCGGTCAAGAATACGAACGAACTGCTCGGCACGCCGGGCGTGATCGGCGTCAAGACGGGCACGACGGACGAGGCGGGGCAGAATCTCATCCTCGCCGTGGCGGAAAACAATCATCGGTTGATTATCGTTGTCCTCGGCAGCGCGGATCGCTACGCGGATGCGCGCGCGCTGCTCGCGTACGCGCGGTCGGCGTGGTCGTGGGTCGTCCTCGGCGATCCGAAGGCGTTGCCCGGCCTCGCCCGCGCCCTCGATGCCTGGGGCGTGACGACGCGGGAGCGCAAGACGGTGGTGATGGACAGCAAACTCGCGCTGCTGGTGCATTACACGCTGCTCCTGTCGCCCGCGTCCGCCGGTGTTGGTACGCCCGTACGCCCAACCGCCGCGACTGGGACCGCCACCGGAACCGCGACCGCTGGCCCGCCCGTTGCGCGCGGTGTTATCATCTTCTCGCTCGGGGATGGGGAACTCGCGCGGATGGATCTCTACGCCGCGAGTGCCCCGCCTGCCTAACCCCCCGGCCCCCTCCCGCAGAGGAAGGGGTGACTCGCTGCGACGCCTCGTCGTTCTTCATCTATCCGTGCCAGAGCAAATGGGCACGATCTCTTGGTCACGTTCCCCTTCCCGTGTCGGGAGGGGGCAGGGGGTAGGTAAACCCATGCCCGATACACCGCGCCGCCCGGTCGGCCGCACGCGCCGCCCGCCCGAAAAACCTTCCCCCGCTCCCCTTTCATCCGTGGGGAAGGGGGCCGGGGGGGTGAGCGAACCCGGCGAACGCCTCCAGAAGGTGCTCGCCGCGCGGGGCGTCGCCTCCCGCCGCGCCGCCGAGGAGATCATCAAGGCGGGCCGCGTCAGGGTGAACGGCCAGGTTGTGCGCGAGATGGGCGTCAAGGTGGATTCGGAGCGCGACAACATCCTCGTGGACAACAAGCAACTCGCCCGCCCCCGCATGCGCTACATCATCCTCCACAAGCCGAGCGGCTACATCACGACGACGAGCGACGAGCGCGGGCGCTGGACGGTGATGGAACTCGTGGATGTGCAGGAGCGCATCGTCCCCGTCGGGCGGCTGGATCGGGACACCGAGGGGCTCTTGCTGATGACGAACGACGGCGAGGTGGCGCACCGCGTCATGCACCCGCGCTACGGCATCCAGAAGGAGTACCACGCGCTCGTCTCGCCGCTGCCCGACCGGGAGGCGATCCGCGCGCTCGACGCCGGGATCGAACTGCGCGACGAGCGGGGGCAGGTCGAGCGCACCGCCCCCGCGAAGGTGAACCTGCTGCCTGTCAAGCACGGCGAGCAGTGGATCCGCATCGTCATCAGCGAGGGGCGCAAGCGGCAGGTGCGCCGGATGCTCGAGGCGGTCGGGTGTGACGTGCACAAACTCGTCCGCGTCCGCCTCGGCCCGCTCGTTCTCACCGGCATCCCCAAGAGCGCGTGGCGCGACCTGACGCCCGGCGAGCGGCGCGAACTCTTCGTCGCCCTCAAAATCACCGACCCGGAAATGCCGACGGAGGAGCGGGAATGAGGAGCGACCTCACCCCCGACCCCTCTCCGTCACTTGGAGAGGGGAGAGTGCGCGCTCTCGCGATATTGCTCCCCCTCTCCACGCGATGGAGAGGGGGTTGGGGGGTGAGGTAGTGCTCCCCCGCGTCATCACGATTGACGGCCCGGCGGGCGTCGGGAAGACGAGCCTCGCGGAGCGGCTGGCCGAGCGGCTCGGCTATCATGTCTACGACACCGGCGCGCTCTATCGCGCGGCGACGCTGCTCGCGGCGCGGGATGGGCTGGCGGCGGTCGGCCGGGCGGACGAGGCGCGGATTATCCGGCTGATCGAGGCGGCGCATATCCACGTCGGCCCGCCGCGCGACGCCGCGAGCGAGCCGGTCGTGACGATCAACGGGGAGGATGTGACGGGCGACCTCCGCTCGCCCGCCGTCAACGGCCTCGTCTCGGCGGTCTCGCAGTTGCCCGGCGTGCGAGGCGCGCTGCTCGCCGTGCAGCGGCGGGCGGCGGCGGCCGGGAGCGTCATCATGGTGGGGCGCGATATGGGGACGGTCGTCGTGCCGGATGCCGACCTGAAAATCTACCTCGACGCCGATCCGCGCGTCCGGGCGGAGCGGCGGGCGCGGCAACTCGCCGCGCGGGGGCGGCCCCGGCCGATCGGCGAGATCGTCCGCGAGGAGGCGGAGCGGGACCGATTGGATAGCAACCGCGCCGTCGCCCCGCTGCGGCCCGCGCCGGACGCGATCATCATCATCAACGATGCGCTGACGCCCGAGGAAGTCGCCGACCGGGCGCTGCACGAGGTGGAGAAGGCGGCGGCACGGATGGGAGCGGGAGGGGAGGCCGGGTGAGCGCCGCGTCACAGACCACGCCGCAGACGCCGAAAACGCCGCCCGCCCACCGCGACGAGCGCGACCGCGTGGACGCCTTCCACCGCACGCGGCTGTACGGCGCGATCTATCGCGCCGCGCGCTGGGCCTTCCGCGCGGCGTTCGTGCCGCTCATGCGCCTCGAGGTGCGCGGCCTGGAGCGGGTGCCGCGCCGTGGGGCGCTGATCATCGCGAGCAACCACCTGCACAACTTCGACCCCGAAGTCGTCGGCGCGGTGATCCCCCGGACAACCTTCTACATGGCGAAGAAGGAACTGTTCGGCGTGCGTTTCGTCGGCGGCTTCATCCGCTTCTTCGGCGCGTTCCCGGTGGATCGGGGCGCCGCCGACCGCGCCGCCCTGCGCTACGCCGTGCACCTCGTCGAGGACGGCGAGGCGTTGATGATGTTCCCGGAGGGGACGCGCTCGTTGACGGGCAGGATCGAGAAGGTGCTGCCCGGCGCGGCGTTCGTCGCCCTGCGGACGGGCGCGCCAGTCCTGCCCGTCGCCGTGACCGGCACCGAGACGCTGCCGTTCGACGAGAAGGCGTCGGCGGCGGGGCGCAGGCGGCGGGGCCGCGCGCGGGTGACGGTGACATTCGGCACGCCCTTCCATCTTGGCTTCGGTGCGGACGGCAAGCGACCGACGATGGAGGCGGCGACGGACGAGATGATGCGCCACGTCGCCGCGCTCCTGCCGCCGGGGTATCGCGGCATCTACGCCGACGCGAACGAGGGCGGCGCGTGATGGACGGCGACGACCGCTCCGCACGCGCGCAGGTCGCGGCGATTGTCTCCGCGCTGGCGGACGGCGACAACGAGGGCGCCGCCGACCGGGCCGGGCAGGGGCTTGCCGCCTTCCCGGACGCCGCCGTTTTCCACCGTCTGCGCGGAATCGCGCTCTTCGCCCTCGGCGCGAATGGGGAGGCGAAGGCGCACCTCGCCGCCGCGCTCGCCGTGGACCCGCTCGACGACGCGGCGCTCGCCGCGCTCGCCCGGCTCGCCGACGCCGAAGGGGACCCGTACACCGCCGCCGAGCACTTCCTCACCGCGTGGGAGCACGACCCGGCCAACCCCGGCCTCCGCGCCGAACTGACCGAGCGGTTGTCGCTGCTCTACGGGCCGGAAGGATATTTGCAGTTCACCCGGCCCGCGCTCGCCGCCCTCTACGTCCGCAACCTGTATCCGGAGCGCGCCGCCCGCGAGTACCGCGCCATCCTCGCCGAGCACCCGAACCGGACGGACCTCGGCCTCGCCGCCGCGCTCGCCCAGTGGCGGCTGGGCAATCTGGCCGAGACGGTCGAGGAGTGCGACGCGCTCCTCGCCGAGCAGCCGCGGGTCGTCCCGGCCCGCTGGGCGCTGGCGGACGCGCTGGCGCGGCGCGGCAACGGCGACCTGGCGCGGGAGCACGCGAAGCAGGCCGCCCGCTTCGACCCGGACGGCGCGATCGCCCGTGCCTTGATCGCGGGCAACCCGGACGCGGCCATCGTTGACCCCGACGAACCCTTGCATGTGACGGACGACTGGCGCGAGCGCCTGCCGCCCGCATCCGATGCAGGGGAAGCCGCGCCCGAACCATCGTCCGCCGCCGATGAACCGCCCGCGAAATCCGACACGATGCGGCTGGTGGAGGCGCTGTCCGGCCTCGCGGCGGCGCTCGTGGCGGCGAAGGCCGCCGAACCCGCCGCTGATCTGCCGCACACGCAGCCGGAGACGGCGTATGTTGTCACGCAGGATGCTGAAGCAGAATGGACGGCAGCCGCCCCTGCGGAGCCGGAATTTACCTTGCCCGGCACGGCGGGCCTCGCTGAAGCCCTCGCCGCGCTCGATGCGCCCGCTGAGATGCCTGCTGAATCACCCGCCGAATCCCTCCCCAACCCGCTCGATGTGCCGTACGCCGCACCGGAGGACGAAGCCGCGCTCGCGCGGACCGCGATGCGGGCCGACGACGCGCCGGAGCCGGTCGTCGCCGTCGTTGACGAAGACGGCGCGATCATCGCCACGCAGCCGGGCGGCGAGCCATCGCTCGATGCGGCGGACGCTCTCCCTAACCCCCCGACCCCCTTCCCTCAAAGAGAAGGGGGAGACGTAGGGGCGCACAGCCGTGCGCCCGTCCCCTCAGCACTCGCGGACGCGCGGGCGGCGCTGGCAGCAGCGAGCAGCGATCACGACCAACTGCGCGCCCTGTTGCCCGGCCTCCGCGCCCTCGTGGACGCCGCGCCCGACCGCCCCGACGCGCATCGCCTCCTCGGCGACGCCTACGCCCGCCTCGGCCTCTACGCCCAGGCGCAGGGCCAGTACCGCCAAGCCCTCCTCGTCCGCATCGCGGGCAAGGGTGCGGGTGGAAGCACGAGATTAAGGTGAGCGCTCCGGCGCTTCCAGGAGCAGAAATGCGGCAGTATCCAACCCTTCATGATCTTGTCCGCGTCATCCCGGTGGCGCAATCGCAGCGGCGTGGCGATACGACAATCACGCTACTCTCCGTTGATTGCTACACCGATGGATGGGTTGTGAATCTTCGCGTGCATCAGGACGATCCGCGCTACTATCCGATTTTCTCTTGCGAACCCAAATACGACACGCGCCGCGAACGGCAATTCGGGGGCATGGGTTCATTCTTCTCCTGGCATCACCGCGACGATGACCCGAATCGGTATCTTTCCTACATCATGTATCCCGCGCTTCATCCCTCCGAACCGGATTTGGAATTCGTCGTGCCTATTGTCTACTGGCAAGACCGTACACCCCCAGATTGGGGAGTCCTCATGTCTGAAGTGCCGGGGCCGTGGCGATTTACGGTGACTCCGTCTGGTGGGCAACGTGCCGAGACGGTGGACCCTGTAGATGAGCCACCGCAATTGTACGACGCCGCGCCGCGCGAGGAGAGACGGCAACAAACCACGCCGCTCTACGGGCCGATCTATGACGAGGTGCTGGACATTCTCTACCGATACGATCCGATGGGCATCGCCTGGGATAATCCGAGCCGTGGTGAGGAATACAATCCCGAAGCGCGGACGATTGTGCCCCGGCTGTCTGAAGCGCGGTCGGCGGCCGACGTTCGGCGTATCGTGTTTGAGGAGTTCCGGCGCTGGTTTGGTTCATCATTCCGCCGAACCGAGCGGCTTGACGAACTTGGCGCGGAGATCTGGCAGGCTTGGACGAGCGGTCGGGGCGAGATTCAGTGAACGCGATGCAAGGCACTGTTGGAGTGATACGGTATGATGGCCCGCGATGAATTTGGTGATTGATCCGAGGAGGAACATGTGGCGGAGATAGAGCGGACGCTGGTGATCGCGAAGCCGGACGCGGTGCAGCGGGGATTAGTTGGGGAGATTATCGGGCGGCTGGAACGACGCGGGCTGCAACTGATCGGCTGCAAGATGATTAACGTGGATCGCGCGCTCGCCGAGGAGCACTACGCGGAGCACAAGGGGAAGCCGTTCTTCGAGGGGTTGGTCTCCTTCATCACGTCGTCGCCCGTCGTCGTCACGGTCTTCGCGGGGCCGGGCGCGATCGCCACGGTGCGCAAGACGAACGGCGCGACGAACCCCGCCAACGCCGAACCGGGCACGGTGCGCGGCGACCTCGGCGTGGATGTCGGGCGCAATCTCGTCCACGCCTCGGACGGCGCGGAGAGCGCGGCGCGGGAGGTCGCCCTCTGGTTCAAGCCCGACGAAATCCTGCCCTGGGAGCGCACAAACGAGCGCTGGATTCGCGAGTAATACTCTTTCACGGTAGCCATGTCGTGATACGCCTGCTTCTTCCATCACTGCGTACGGGCGGTTCGTGAACCGCCCTCCCTAGATTCGTCCGGGCCGCTCCGACCGCGCCCTGCCGCCGCAAGAGGGCGGTTCACGAACCGCCCGTACGAAGCATCATGCCATCGCTATCGCGAAAGAGTATCA
>JAICIL010000244.1 GCA_025924435.1 Chloroflexia bacterium
CAGAGCATCTTGATCGTCGTGCTCTTGCCCGCGCCGTTCGGCCCGAGGAAGCCGAAGACCTCGCCGGGTCGGACGGCGAAGGAGAGATGATCCACCGCCGTGAAGGCGCCGACTTGCCGCACGAGATCGCGGACTTCAATTGCCGGGCGCGGCGCGTGCGTGCCGGTTGTGTCGAGCGGGGCGGGGGCGGGGGCGGTAATCGTCGCAACGGGCTACGCGCTTCCTTTCGCTTTGGTGCGCTCGTCCGCGTCGAGCATGGAGGCTACATCGTCCATCGCGGCGAGCAGGCGCTTCTTCTGCGCCGTCGTCAGATGCGCCAGGAGCGTGCGGAGGCGCGCGTGGACGATCTTCTGGTAGCGCGCGAGGACGGCGCGCCCCTCGTCCGTCATGACGATGCGCACCTGCCGCCGATCCACCGGGTCGGGGTGCCGCCCGACGAGGCCGCGCTCCGTCAGGCCGTCAATCATGCTGGTCATCGTCGGCACCGCGACATTCATGCGCCGCGCCAGTTGGGTCGTCAGCGCGGTGCCGTCCGCCGTGATTGCCTGGAGGCAGCGGAGTTGCGGCATCGTCAACCGCCCCGGCCCCTCAGCCTGCTCGATGGCGTGCCGGAGCGACCGCTGATACCGGCTGATTGTCCGCTCCATCGCCGTGATAAGGGCATCGCCGAGGTCGTCGGGCGACGCGGACTCGGCGTCGGTCATCGTCTCTTCGTCATCGGTCACCAGCATCGGGGCTCCCCGCAATCGCTAGAGCATCGTACTGTTAGCACTTCTAATGATCCGCTGTTCGCGGCGATCTGTCAAGATCGCCGCTGGTGGAACATTTTGTGCGAATGCCCATGTGGGACCGATGGATGATAGGTCAACCGCTCATGCGGCGCTTGACGGTTGATCCATGCGGTCGTTATTGTACGTACGATCAGGTATGGGTGTGACGGAAGCAAGGACGGGGACATGACCGACGATCCGGAAATGGCGCTCGATGAGGCGACCGAGGAAACGGCAACGATTGACACGGCGAACGGCGCATCCGGGTCGGTCGCTGATCCAACCGATGAGGCGACGAGAGATCAGGGCGCGACAATACCGGTAGCAGAAGCAACGGAAGAGGAAACGACGGAGGAGCCGGCCACCGACGACGGCGATGCCGCGCCCCCCGCTATTGCGACGACCGCCGACGAAGGCGACGGAGGCGACGAATCGCCCCCGCCCGCGCACCGGGGAATATCCCAACGTGTCGGCACGCTGCTCATCGCCGTCGGTATCCTGACCATCCTCCTGACCGTCGGCATCACCGCCTGGAACCGGCATCAGCGCGACGCCGACACACGCGCCTTCCTCAGCCGCGTCACGACGCCGACCGTGCCCGTCGCACCGACCGCCCCCGGGACGGTGGTGTCGCTCGCTCCGGCGACGCCGTTCCCGTCCACCGTCTCCGGCGCGCTCGTGCCCGACACCGCGAAGACGCCGACCGCGAATGTCGGCACCCGCGCCGCGCAGCCCGTCGCGACGACGACCGACGGCCGGGACCGGACAATCATCGCGCCCGCGCCCGCGCCGACGGCCACGCCCGCGGCGACAGCCGCCAGCGATGCCGCGCCGACCGATGCACCGCCGCCGACCCCGAAACCGAAAATGCCCAAGCCGACGCACCTGACGATCCCCGCGATCAAGGTGGACTCGGATGTGATCGAGGTCGGTGTCTCACCGATTGAGATTGACGGGCAGCAGGCGTACATCTGGGATGTCGCGCCCTATGCCGTCGGCCACAACTTCTCCAGCGCGGATCCCGGCGAAGGCGAGAATGTCGTCCTCACCGGCCACGACGATTGGCAGGGCGAGGTCTTCAAGAATCTCTACAAACTGAAGAAGGGCGATCAGTTGACCGTCCAGGCGGGCGACCGACAGATCGGCTATCACGTGGACGACATCCTGCTCCTGCCCGAAGTCGGCCAACCGCTCGAAAAGCGCATCGAGAACGCCAAATTCATCGGCACGACCGGCGACGAACGCCTCACCCTCGTCACCTGCTGGCCGTATGGCGTGGACGATCACCGCGTGATCGTCATCGCGCGCCCGAATCAGTAGCCGGTAGCAAGTAGTCAGTAGTCAGTAGTCGGAACGAAGTAGCAACGAGGCGGCATCAACGATGGCTGCCTCTTTGCTATACTTGCCGCGATATGCGCGCATGCCCGATGCGGTCTCCGCCGTCTACTGACTACTGACTACCGGGAGGCGTTCCATGAGTAGCGACCCGACAGAACTGCGCGGCCGGACCCGCGTCTTCAACGAGGACGAATCGCTCGGCCGGACGCGGGCGGACCAGCCCGGCAACGGCCCCTCGATCGGCAACCCGGTGCGGATGACGGGCGGCATCGCCAACGCGGTTGACCCGGCGACGGTCCACCAGCCGGATTCGCTCGTCAACCCGCTCATGCTGATGGAGATGGGCAAGCGGATGTATGGCCGCTTCGTGAAGATGATCGGCGGCGAGGAGGCGGTCGCTTCCTTGATGGACCGGAAAATCGGCCTCCATATCTACCTCGATGCCGGTGGCGTGCGCGTCCATTATCGGGGCCGCGTCTGGTGGGTGCCGGAATCGAACAGCGAGCCGTTCGCGGCGATCGTCAAGCAGAGCGCGACGCTGGACGAGATCATGAACGCCTTGCCGCAGGTCGCCGCGCCGCTGGTGGGGTACGGGTTGGGGTGTTCGGTGTTCGGATTTCGATGTTCTAATTTGTTCTGAATCGCGTCCTTCGAAAATCGACCCTCGAACTCCGAACTGCTCCGAAGGAGCCCCATGAAGATCACGATGATCGGCGCGGGGAGCGTCGTCTTCGCGAAGAACCTGCTCGGCGATATTTTGTCGCACCCGGAACTGCGCGGCGGCGAGATCGCGCTGATGGACATTGACCCGGAGCGGCTGCGCGTCGCGGAGATCGTCGCGCATCGGGTGGCGGAGTCGGTCGGCGCGCAACCGTGCATCACGGCGACGACGGACCGGCGCGCCGCGCTCGACGGCGCGGACTACGCCATCAATATGATCCAGGTCGGCGGCTACCGGCCGAGCACGGTGATTGATTTCGAGATACCGAAGAAGTACGGCCTGCGGCAGACGATCGCGGACACGCTCGGCATCGGCGGCATCTTCCGCGCGCTCCGGACAATTCCGGTCGTGCTCGACATGTGCCGCGACATGGAGCAGGTCTGCCCGGATGTACTCTTCCTCAACTACGTCAATCCGATGGCGATGGTGACGGGCGCGGTGCAGCGCGCGACGCGGATCGCAACGGTCGGGCTGTGCCACAGCGTGCAGGGGACGGCGGCGCAACTGGCGCGCTATCTCGGCGTGCCGCCGGAGGCGATGGAGTACCGCTGCGCCGGGATCAACCACATGGCGTTTTACCTCGAACTGCGCGCGAACGGCGCGGATGCCTACCCGCCGCTGCGCGAGCGATTCGGCGCGCCGGACGCTTATCCGCCGCTGCCCACGCCCGACGAAGTGGAGCGGCCGGACAGCGCGCAACTGCGGATGCACGACGCCGTGCGGTTCGAGATCTTTCGGCGGCTCGGCTTTTTCGTCACCGAGTCGAGCGAGCATTTCGCGGAGTACGTGCCGTACTTCATCAAGCGCGACCACCCCGAACTGATCGAGCGATTCCATATCCCGCTCGACGAGTACCTGGCGCGCTGCGAGAACCAGAATTCGCGTTGGGCGGCGATGCGCGACGAACTGATGAATCATGAGCGCCCGCTGCCGGTGAAGCGGACGAGCGAGTATTGCGCGCAGATCATCCGCGCGAAGGAGACGAACATCCCCGCCGTCGTCTACGGCAATGTGCGTAACGACGGGCTGATTACGAATCTGCCGGATGGCTGCACCGTCGAGGTACCCTGTCTCGTGGACGCGAGCGGCATCCAGCCGACCGTGATCGGCGACCTGCCGGTCCATCTCGCCGCGCTGATGCGCACGAATATCAATGTGCAGGAAGTGACGATTGCCGCCGCGCTGGAGCAAAAACGGGAGCACGTCTATCACGCCGCGATGCTCGACCCGCATCTGGCGGCGGAACTGACGCTCGATCAAATCTGGTCGCTCGTGGACGACCTGTTCGCCGCGCACGGCGACATGATCCCCGCGATGTCCTGACGAAAGGTGCGCGATGGACGCAACGACCGATGCCGATAGCCGTCCGCGCTGGCCCGCCGGGCACCGGAGCGCGGTCGTCATCAGCGTGGATGTGGACAGCGACGCCTGGCTGCGCCGCGAGTACGGCGATCACCGTGTCGGCAAGCGCGCTATCGGGCAGTACGACCTGCGCGCCGGTGCGGACCGTCTCCTGCGCGTCCAGGCGGATTACGGGATCGCGAGTACGTGGTTCTGGGTCGGGCAGGTCGCGGAGGAAGCGCCGCACCTCGTGCGCCGCTGCCGCGACGAGGGGCACGAGGTCGCCTGCCACACGTGGGATCACGCGCACTACGACGAACTGGGCACGGAGGAGCAGCGCGCGGACATCGAACGCACGCGGCACGCGCTCGCGGCGATCACGGGCACGCCGCCGGTCGGGCACAAGACGGCGGGGTTCGCGCCTGGCACGGAGACGCCCGCCGCCCTCCAATCGCTCGGATTCCTCTACGCGATGGATTTCCAGTGGGGCGACGTGCCGGAGATCGTGCGGCCCGACCCCGCGCTGCCCCCGCTCGTCCATCTGCCGCCGACCCTGCTGCTCGACGACTACAGCCTCTATTGGGAGAACGTGCTCGCGCCCGATCACGCCTTCGCCGTCTGGCAGGAGACGGTTGATGTGCTGCGCGACGAGGGCGGGCTGGCCTGTTTCACGCTCCATCCGCACCTCGCGGGGCGGCCCGCGCCGAGCCGCGTGCTCGCCCGACTGCTCGAATACCTGATTGACCTCGGCGATGTCTGGATCGCGCGGGCCGATCACGTCGCCACCTGGTGGCGCGATAACGCGGGCGATCGCGCGTCATCGTAACCGCCCTCCGATGCGCCGCGCTCACGCGACGGGCGGGCGCACGAGCGCGGCGCAGAGGGCGTCGAGCGCGGCGCGGGGATCGTCGCCGCAGCCGACATGCACCGGCGAGGTCTGGATGACGGCGCTCCGCGGCGCGGTGAGCCAGTGGAAGCGCTCGGACGGCGGCAATCGCGCAATCGGCCCGCCCGCCGCCGTGCCCTCGCAGATGGCGACGAAGGCGCCCAGGTGTCGCTCGATGAGCGCCACATCGAGGCCCGGCGCGAGGGCGCGCAAGCGCGCGGGGTCAACCTCGATGCATGCCGCCAGAAAGCGGTCGGTGCGCGCGAAAAGGATCACGCCGACATTGAGGAACTCGCCCCGCTCGACGCGCGGCACGACGCGGACTACGGCGTAGCTAAACCAGACGGGCGGCGCGGGCGGCATCGCACGTCTCCTCTTCGAAGGGGCGCGGCCCGGCGAGCCGGGCGAGAAAATAGGCGACATACGCCTCGCGATACGCGGCGGGGCTGGCGAAACGCTCCTCCTCGTTCAGCCATTCGTCCGGCACCGACGCCACGACCGCCCGGAGCGCCGCCTCGGTGAGCAGCGGGGCGAGCCGTTCACCGGCGGCGGCCACATCCCCGGCGAACGGCAGCAGGACGTGGTCCTTGATCTGCGGGAAGCGCCCCTGGGCGCTCTTCTCCCACCCCTGCGCGCGGTGGTGGAAGTAGAGCGACGCCCCGTGGTCAATCAGGTAGTACGCGTCGTTCCATCGGAGCAGATTGGTGTTGCGCGCCGTGCGGTCAACATTCGTGATGAACGCGTCGAACCAGACGATGGCGGCGGCGAGGTCGGGGTCGAAGCTGCGGTCGGCGGCGGGGTCGAAGGCGAGCGCGCCCGCGAGATAGCCGAGGCCGAAGTTCGCGCCGACGCTGCCGCGCAGGATGTCCTGAATCTCCGGGTCCGGCTCCGTCTGCCCGAAGCCCGCGTCCAGGTCTACCACCGCCGCCGTCGGGATCGGCAGCCCGAGCAGCACGGCCAATTCCGCCGCGAACGCTTCGGCGATCAACGCCTTCACGCCCTGCCCCGCGCCCCGGAACTTGACGACGTACGCCCCCGGTTCGTCCGTCTCGACGATGGCCGGGAGCGAGCCGCCCTCGCGCAGCGGCACGAGGTAGCGCAGGCCGGTGAGCCGCTTCACAATCGCCTCCTCTCCACACTGTGACGCTGCATTATTGGTCGGCGGCGGTGCGCCGGTTGACGCGGTGCGCGATGCGCCAGCGCACGCCCGCCTCCCCGACGAGGCGGACGAGTTCCTCCCCGCCCACGGGCTGCCGGTCGCCGTCAACGAGCCAGTAGACGCCGTTCTCGCGCTCCATCCAGCCGCCGTTGATCAACTCGCGGCGGAGGGTGGCGTAGTCCGCGTGGTGCCGCGCGATGATCGCGTTAACTTCCTTCTCCGGGTAGCGCCTGCCCGTCTCGAAGCGGCCCGCGAGCCAGTTGAGGATCACATCGCGCTTCTTGCGGCTCATCGGGATCTGCTTCAGGCGCTCGCCCTCGAACGACTGGCGGAGCACCTTGCGATCCCACGCGTCCCCCTCCTCGTCGTCCGCGAGCGAGGCGATGCGCTCCGGCGTGAGGATCTCCCGGCTCATCTGCCGCAGCGCGTTCATGTCAAGGCGGTAGAGATGCAGCGTCCCCTCCGCGCGCATCCGCACCAGCCCCGCCTCGCGCAGTTTGGCGAGATGGTGCGAGACGGTCGGCGCGCGGAGTTTGAGCGCGTCCGCGAGTTCGTCCACGCCGCGCTCCCCGTTCGCCAGCAGCCCGACGATCTTCAGGCGGCTCTCGTCCGCCAGCGCGCGGAAAAATTGCAATGCCGC
>JAICIL010000245.1 GCA_025924435.1 Chloroflexia bacterium
CGCCATGTTCGGCCCCGTGAGCAGCAGCAGTTGATGCCCCTCGGTGTCGAGCGTCGTATCGTTCGGGATGAAGGTCTCGCCCGCATTCGCCAGCGATGCCTCGACGACCGGATGCCGCCCGGCGACGATCCGCAGCGCCGTGTCGTCCGCGAGCGTCGGGCGGACGTAGCGGTGCTGCACGGCGCGGTCGCCGAGGGCGCAGAAGACATCCACGTGCGCGACCGCCCGCGCCGTGCCGAGCAGGACGGGGGCCGCCGCGCCAACCTCGCGCAGCACGCCGCGATACAACTCCTCCTCCCGCGCCGCGAGGCGCTCGTCGGCGTGGAGGATCGCCGTCTCCCACTCCTTCAATGCGGGCGTGACGAATCGCTCGGCATGCGTGAGCGTCTGCGTGCGGCGGTAGTCCTCGGGGACATGCGGCAGGTTCGGGCGGGAGATCTCGATGCCGTAGCCGAAGACGGAGTTGTACTTGATCTTCAGCGAGCGGATGCCGGTGCGCTCGCGCTCCGCCGTCTCCATCGCCGCGATCGTCGCGCGGGCGTGCGTCGCCGTGTGGACGAGCGTATCGAAATCGGCGTCGTAGCCGGGGCGGATGCGGCGGGCTGCTTCCTTACCCTCCGGCACGAGGATGGCGCCGGAGATGAGGTCCGCGACCGACGTGCACGGGTCGAGGCGGGCGGCCAACCCGTCGAGCGCGGATGATGCCGCATCGTGGAGCAGCGCGACCAGCGTCGGGACGGCATGCAGGGCGTCGCGCAGGGCGAGCAGTTCGCGCGGCGTCGCGGCCTCCTGACGGGCGCGGGCGGTCAGCCGCTCCATATCGCCGATCCCCGCGAGCAGCGTCAAGGTTTGCATGCGCAGCGCGGTGCGGGTGGCGAACGCCTCGACCGCGTCCAGCCGCTCCTCGATGGCGGCGCGCTCGGTGAGCGGCTGGGCGAGCATCCGGCGCAGGAGCCGACCGCCCATCGCCGTCTTCGTCCCGTCCAATGTGCCGAGCAGGGAATGTGCCGCAGTCTGCGTGCGGCCCGTCCAGTGCAGTTCGAGGTTGCGGCGCGTCGCCGCGTCGAGGTGCATCGTGCCGTCGGTCGCGTACGTGCGCAGCCCCGTTAAGAGGGGTAAGAGCATCGCGTTCGTCTCGCCCAAGTACGCGAGGATCGCCCCGGCGGCGCGGATGGCGAGCGGCGAGCGCGCGCAGCCGAATGCTTCCAGCGAGACGACGCCGAAATGGCCGCGCAGCGCGTCCGCCGCCGCCTCCAAACCGAAGTAGCGCGCGTCGTAGGGCGTGGTGTGGCCGGGCGTTTGCGGCTGCCCATGCGGGAAAGAGTCGGGATCCTCCGGCGATGCGGGCTTCGGCACGAGGCACTCGCGCGGGCCGATCCTGAGCAGGTCGTTCTCGACGGCGACGCGGCAGAGGGCGGGGTCGCCGTCCACAAACTCGGTGACGGCGAACTCGCCCGTCGTCACGTCCACATAGGCGAGGCCGTAGCCCGCCGGGCCGGGACAGAGGGCGGCGAGGTAGGAGTTCTCCCTGGCGGGCAGCAGGGCCGGTTCGGCGACCGTCCCCGGCGTGACGACGCGCACGACGGCGCGATCCACGAGGCCGCGCCCGGGCGGGGAGGTCTGCTCGCAGATCGCGACGCGGAACCCCTGCCGCAGCAGTCGCGCGAGATAGGAGTGCGCGGCGTGGTACGGGACGCCCGCCATCGGCACGCGCCCGTCCTTGCCGAATGGGCGGCCCGTCAGGGTGATGTGGAGGGCCTGGGCGGCGGTCTTGGCGTCCTCATCGAACATCTCGTAGAAGTCCCCCATGCGGAACCAGAGGATCGCGTCGGGGTGCTGCGCTTTCATTTCGAGATATTGCCGTCGCGCCGGTGTGACCATGCCCCATCCTCCATCTACCGTGCTGTAAGGACGGAGTATAGCATCCCCGGAACGCGGTTGCTGGCGCGAGGCCACGGGTCTCTCGCGTAGCCGGTAGCCGGGAGTCCGTCGTCAGACGGAGAAGACTTGACAATGCGCCCATGTTCGACCATAATCGAACACGGAGTTCGAAATGCGACAAACGGTGGAGACGGTCATGCGTGTCATTGATGTCACATCCCGATCCGTTCCGCCGGCCGTGGTGGTTGAGGCCGCACCCGCGTATGAACTGCTGCTGAGCTTCTGCGCGTATCAGGATATCGAGGCGCATCAGGAGATCGTCGGGCCTTCGGATTGGTCCGCACGGCTCCGCGCGCTCGCCCCGCCGGACCTGCTCGCGGCGATCGCGGCATTCGACGCGGGCTACGAGAAAATCTGGGTGCGGCTGCTCACCCTCGCCGCCACGAGTCCCCCGCCGAAGGATGTTCCCGCCCTGCTCGCGCACATCGCGGCGCTCGATCCGCTGGACCTGACGCGGATGATCTGGTTGGAAACGACGCCCGATCACGAGCAACTGGCCACGTCGGATCTCTTCCGCCGCGCGATGGCCGGCGATCGCGCGGCACAGCAGCAGGTCCGCGACACGCTCGCCCCCGAGGACAGTGACTGGCACACCGCACTCGCCATCTTCTTCGCGCGCGGGCCGGACGAGACGAAGCAACAACTCCTTACCATCCTTCGGCGCTGGTACGGCGCAGTCTTCTCGCAACTGGAGCCGGAGATCCTCCCCGTCCTCATACGCGATGCGGAGGCGAAGCGCGTTTTGCAGCGCTCGCTCCCGTACGACCGATTCATCGAACTGATCACGAATGGCGTGCGCTATGTCCCGGAGGCAGGTGTCCGCCATGTCGTCCTCATCCCGTCGCTCGTCTACCGACCCTGGATCATGATCGCGCAGTATCGGGACATGAAACTGATCGGCCACCCGGTTGCGGATGAGAATGTCACAGCGGGCGATGATGCGCCGCCGGATCGGTTGGTCATCCTCTACAAGGCGCTTGGTGACGAGCGACGCCTCCACATCCTCAAGAAACTCGCGACCGGCACCTATACCATGCAGGAGTTGGGGGACATGCTCGGCCTCGCGAAATCCACGATCCATCACCATATCGTGACGCTGCGCATCGCCGGGCTCATTAGCGTCACGAGCGACATGGATAAGCGGTACAGCCTGCGGCAGGAGACGCTACCGGACGCCTTGGCGCTCTTGCAGGCATACCTCGGCCGCGCCTCTCCCTGACCACGTCCGCGTCTCGTCGTCCGCAAGGTCACAACGCAGCGGCAAACATCCGCCGCAGGAGACACCGCGATCCGCACGCCCACGGGCCTCTCCGCCTGGGCTGGGAATGTCGTTGCCGAAATATCCGGCGTCGCTATCGAGGAGGTTGGGACCGATGGATACGCCCCCCATGAGCGAAGACCTGGCGGCCCTCCGATGCGCGGAGTGGGAGCGCCAATCGCTGCATAACTGGTCTGTCGAGCAGGCGCTTGCCAGGGCGCGACAGTCACCCCGGACGGCGCGCGGCCTCGCCCCATTCCTGCGGCGTGTCGCCCTCCGCGCGGCGTGGCGCCTCACCCGCCTCGCGGGGGCCGATGGCGGCCCGTACACGGTGCAAGGACGGGTAATAGTGGTGGATGCGCGGGGGATGACGCGAACGATATGCCCGGAAGAGATCTCTGTCATCCTGCTACCGCGCTCGGACCGCGACGCGGCATGAAGTATGGAGGTGAGCGATGGCATCCAATGCGCTGTCCGCTGGGGAGCAACCGAGCAATCAACCCCCTTGGCCCGTCATTGACGGCACCTATGTCGTGGGCGATCCCGCAGCGCCGGTGGCGGTCTGCGCCCTCACGAGCGAAGAACTCCTCACCCCTCTCGCCGCTTTTCCCGGTGTGGCGATTGTTGGTGAGGTTCATACCGCCAATCTGGGGATCGAGCGCATCGTCACGAATGTAACGGCCAATGCCTCGATCCGCTTCCTACTCGTCTGCGGGAAGGATTCACCACTCTTCCACCCCGGGCAGACGCTGTGTGCGCTCGTGGAGAATGGCGTGGACGAGGCGGGGCGGATCATCGGCGCGCAGGGCTATCACCCGGTCGTCGGCAATATCCCGCGTGCACGCATTGACGCCTTCCGTCGGCAGGTCGAACTCGTTGACTGGACCGACGAGAAAGATGCCGATCTCTTGCGCGCGCGAATTGCCGACCTCGCGGCGCGTGCCCCCGGCCCGTTCACATCGGACGGGGCCGATGACACCGCGCGCTTCGAAACTGCCGGGACGCAGACGAGCTTTGGCCCGATCCGGCTGGGGGGTACGCGTGAACCTCTCACCTACGATCCGAAGGGATTCTTCGTCATCACGGTGGAGCGCGCGGCGCGCGAGATCGTCGTGCGCCATTATCTGACCGACAACACTCCCGCGCACGAGGCGCGCGGTCGCACCCCGGAGGCGATCTATCTCGCATTGATCCGCGAAGGGCTCGTCTCGCAACTGAGCCACGCCGCCTATCTCGGCGCGGAGTTGGCGAAGGCGGAGGCCTCCCTGCGGCTGGGCGCACGGTACGAACAAGATCGGCCGCTCCGTCCCGAAACTCCTCCCCCGGCGGCGCCCGCTCCGGAAGCGGCTGCGCCTGCGCCTGCGCCCCCGTCCCCGATGCCGGAGATTCCCGTCGCGCTGACGTGGAAAGAACTCAGCGCGCTGGCTATCGGCGACGCGGTCAATGTGGTCGTATCGGTGACGGAACGACCATCGGAGCAGCAATTCGCGGGCGCGCTCGCGGAGGCGCAAGCAGAGGACCCATTCCATAAATTCGGGCGTACGGCGCATATATTGCAGGTGCATTGGGGGCCGGATACCCGCGTCGCGATGGGGAAGCCGAGCGATGTCGAGCCGGGGGCGATCGTGCGGGCGCGTGGCGTGCTGGGCCCCGATCGCGCGGTGCAGGCGGAGGCCGTCATCATCCTCACCCACGTCGCCACAGTCGAGTAGCATGGCGGGCAGCGAAGGCGATTATTCTGTGCATTCGTCAGCGACGTGCAAGACGCCGTAGCATACGATACGCTCATCGCTTCACGGTCTACACATAAGGAGGCACAAGATGAAACGGACGGCGCTGCTCAATGCTCCCCTCTCCGCCGCCATCGCGCGGCTCGGGCACACCGATCTGCTGCTCGTCGCGGACGGTGGGCTGCCGATCCCCGCCGAGCCGGAGCGCATTGACCTCGCGCTCGTCGCGGGCGTGCCGACGATGATGCAGACCTTGCGCGCCATCTTCCTCGAACTGGCGGTCGAGGCGGCAATCGTCGCGGAGGAGCAGGCGGAATTCGCGCCGAAATTCCACGCCGAACTGCGCGCCTTCCTCGATGCCGAAGGCGTCGCGCTGCGGACGATGACGCATGTCGCCCTGAAGCAGGAGGCCCGCCGCGCCCGCGCCGCCGTCCGCACGGCGGAACTGACGCCGTACGCGAATATCCTCCTCCAGTGCGGCGTCGTCTTCGGCCCGCATGAGGACGATCCGCCGCGCGACCGCGCCGTGCCCGTTGACCAGGTCAAACCGGCATAGCGAGTCGCGAGTCGTTACCCATTGCTGAACGAGAGACCGGATCGGCGATTCGCGCGTTATCTCTGTAGCGGCAATGCGACGGCCAGTACGGGCCTCCGGTCTGCCGCCTTTAGGAGGTGATGGGGATGGCGACGAGCGGGCGGGCCGGCACGGCGAAGGGTGCGGAGCCGTGGTACAGCGACGGGAATGTGCGGTCCCGGCTCGTGAATTGGCTGCGCGATCACGGCTATTTCCAGACAGACGACGCGGCCACGCACGATGCCGGCCCCGACCTTATCGTCCGGAATGTCTACGACGCGACGAGCCGGATCAGCGTCCGGGGCTTTCCCGACGGCGGCGGGCAGGATGGGGCGCGGCAATGGTTCGCGGGCGCGCTGCTCGATCTCGCCCTGCATCGGGGCGACGAGGCCGATACCCATCTCGCGCTCGCCCTGCCTGCCGGGTTCGCGACGTACACAACGCTCGCCGCGGGCATCGCATGGCTGCACGACGCGATGCCCTTCACGATCTACTGGGTCGCGGAATCCGGCGAGGTGCATACGGAGTAATCCGCTATTGCCGCGTTCTTGCAAAGGGACGGATGGGGAACGGTTTGATTCCCATGGTGAGGCAAGAACGGAGGGCGAATTCGATGAGCCATACGAATGAGATCGAGGCGGCGCTACGGCAAACGGCGGACGCGCCGACCTGCGACGATTGCCTCGCGCGGCAGACGGGCGCGCCACCGAACGAGGTCGCGGACGTTTCGCAGCGCCTCGCGGACCACGGCGACCTCGATCGCGAGCAAGGAACGTGCGCCATCTGCGGCAAGGCGAAGATCGTCAACAGCGTTATCACGTCAACGAACATCTCCGGCTAATCGTCACGGCCCCTCGTCGCCGGGGTGGCGGACCGTGCGCGGGCGGAACTCCCGGTAGGCGTAGCGGGCGAGGGCGTCCTCGTCAATCTCGATGCCGAGGCCCGGCGCGGTCGGCAGCGCCAGGTAGCCGTTCTCTGCGACGAGCGTGCCGCGCGAAATCTCCTTGCCGACCGCCTCGAAGTTGACGAAATACTCGGTGATGAGGAAGTTCGGGATCGTCGCGCAGAGATGCGCGGTCGCGGCGAGGCCGACGGTCGTGCTGTTGTAATTGTGCGGCGAGACGGCGACGGAGTACGCCTCGGCCATCGCCGCGATCTCCTTCAGTTCGAGGATGCCGCCGCAGTTGCAGATGTCCGGGTTGATGATGTCCGCCGCGCCCCGTTCGAAGACGGCGCGGAACTCCGCCTTCGTGTACAACTCCTCGCCCGTCACGACCGGGATATGAATCTCCCGCTTCGCCGCCGCCAGCCCGCCCATGTTCCGCGACGAGA
>JAICIL010000246.1 GCA_025924435.1 Chloroflexia bacterium
GGTAGTACTCGATCACCTCGCGGCGGCCATCGGCGTCCGGCAGGTCCACATGGATCTTGCGATCGAAGCGGCCCGGCCGCAGGAGCGCGGGATCGAGCGTGCTGGAGATGTTCGTCGCGCCGATCGTCAGGACAGGAGGAATCTGCGCCTTGCCGCGAATGATGTGCAGCGCGCGCAAGAGGCTTCGCCACCAGACATACTCGCGGGGCATCGGGTCCATGTTCGTCAGCAGCGTGTTCAACACACCGCCGCCGCCGCCCATCATGCCGCCCATCATGCCGCCGCCGCCACCGATGCCGCCACCCATGCCCCCCGCGCCCATGCGGGACTGCGCGATGGCGTCAATTTCATCGAAGAAGACGATGCACGCGCCCCACTCCATCGCCTGCTTGCGCGCCTTGCGGTAGATCATCGAGGCCTGCAACGGCCCCATACCGATGAAGACGCCGATCAGGGAGGGTGCGGAGCAGTAGCAGAAGGGGATTTTCGCCTCGGTCGAGATCGCCTGCGCGAGATAGGACTTGCCGGTGCCGGGAGGCCCTTCGAGCAGGAGGCCGCGAATCACCTCGCCGCCCATCTGCTTGAATTCCTTCGCCCCTTGCAGGAGGACGACGACGCGGCGCGCCCCTTCGAGCACTTCCGGGTTGCCCTTGTAGTCCTTGAAGCCGATACCGCCCTCGCCCGGCTTCATCCAGGTGACGCGCGGCCGCCCCATCAGGAAGAAGAAGGCACCGAATTGCACCGCCATGAAGGTGACGGCGAACATCAGTTGGAAGATCAGCCCGATGATCGGGTTGCCCGACATGAAGGACGAGAACCGCTTCGACCATTCCGCCTGGTTGCGGAAGACGATGATGACGAAGATGATGACGCAGATGCGGAAGAGCCACTTCGGGCCGCGATAGCGCAGCCAGCGGACGAGACTGTCAATCTGCTCATCCGCCGCTCGGTCGAGGTCCTCTTCCGCGTTGATGTACTCGTTCGCGTAGGTCGGCTTGGGGCCGATGCCGCGCAAATCCGGCGGCGTGTACGTGCCCGCGCCCGGCAGCGGAATGGGCGCGGGCGGCGCCGGCGGATAGGTCGGCGGCGCATACGGCGGTGGTTGCGGCTGCGGCTGGTGCGGCGAGTACTGCGGGTACTCAGGTTCATGCTCGTTCGCCATGACCGTCACTTAACCTTTCTCGATGCCCGCGGGCACGCGCCTCACGGCTCCCCTAGTTGCCGCCCTTGATCTGCTGCAACACGTAATCGTAGAGTTGATCGCTCACCTGGCCGATCTGACCGTTGGCATCCATGATGAAGACCATCGGCACGGATGTCTTCTGCGCGCCGCTGCCGACATCCGCGACGTAGAAATACATGCCGCCTTTGCTCGGATCAACCGCGCCGTTCTTGCCGTACCCGGCGACGTAGTGGTAGCCGGCGTAAGTGAAGCCCTGCTGCTGCTCCATCTTCAGGACGGCATCGAGGACGGTCTTGTCGTCCCCGCGCGAGATGCGATGCGCCTTCTCCTGCGCGCCGAGCGCGTTCCACACCGCGTCGGTGTCGCCCTTCTGAACCGCCGTGAGATAGGACTGGACGGCGGCCGTCTCCGGCGGCAGCGGCGCCGTGCCGCTCTTGTTCGCCGCGTTCGGCGTCGCATTCGGGCCGCTGCCGGTCAGCCATTTGTCGTAGGCGAGCCAGCCGGTGAAGAGCACGACCAAAATGAACGCGACCACGAGACCGGGCCGGACGCCGAACATCACCTTGCCGATCTTGCTCGTGCCTCGGACGGTGCGCCGCATGATGCGGCGACCGAGGCGCACCTTCGAGACGCGCGGCGCGGGCGGCGATGCGACGACCTGGCCCTGCGACGCATAGGGATTGGCGACCGGGGCCGCATAGCCCGCCGCGATCGCGGGGGCGTAGGCCTGCTGCGCGGACGGATGGGGCGCGGCCGGGGGCGGCGCGGGCCGTGGCGGGACGAATGTTTGCGGCGTGTACTGGGGGGCGGGCTGCGGCCGGGGCGCTTCGTAGTGCACCGGCTCCTGGCGCGTCGGCCGGGGCGGGTACTGCGGCAGCGGCGGCGTCCAGACGAGCCGTTCCTGCTCCGCGCGTTCATGCTCCAAACGTTCCTGCTCCGCATCAATCGTGAAAGGTTCGGTGTGGCGCCCTTCGCCCGCTGCCGCTTCCTGCGGCTCGCCGGGGGGCGCGTGCCGGTCCTCGCTCGCTTCTGCGGCTGCCACCGATTCGGGCCGTTCGTATCGGCGTTCGGTATCCGGAGCCGGACGTTCATTGTCGGGCGGGGCGTCGTGCGGTGGTGCCTGATAACGCTCGGTCATGGAATCAACCCTTCTTTGATATCCGGCCGCGTGTGTATGCATGCCAAGGGCTCGCTTCTTCACGATTACCGCCCAGCGTACGGAGTAATCCTGAATTTCCGATGAATGCGCCCTGAAAACCCGCTGAACATCTCTTTCCATGTCTCCGTACGGGCTGCATCCCATTCATCGGGGTAGGCTTCGTTGCGGTCACACGCGGCAAATTGCTTGCCAACGCGTTCCACCATCGCCCACCCCCGCTTCCCGAAACGCATGCCGCAGTGTAGCACATATCCGCACAGGCGTTCAATCGCCGCTTCGCCGTGTTGCATGGTCGGAGAATCCTCACCCCCACTGCCCAAAGGGCACCCCCTTCCCTCGCAGGGACGAGGAGCGAGCCTCGTGAAAGTCAGGGCGTTCGGGGCAAGGCACGGTATTGCGATGAGTCATCCCTTCCCTCCGAGGGAAGGGGCCGGGGGTGAGGAAATCCCCTGGCGCACCGCGACGCCGTAAACGCCGCGTTTGTTCTTGTCATCCCCGCACCCCGCGTGTACGATGCCGAAACGGAGCAACGAGCAACGAGCAATGAGGGGGGCTGGTCCGGTTCTGGCTACTGACTACCGACGACTGTCTACTCAATGAGGGGGATGCGACATGGCACAGCGGCTTGTGGATTTGCGCAGCGACACCGTCACGAGGCCGACCGCCTCGATGCGCCGGGCGATGGCCGAGGCGGAGGTCGGCGACGACCAGTACGGCGAGGACCCGACGATCAACCGGCTGGAGGACCTCGCCGCCGACATGCTCGGCAAGGAGGCGTCGCTCTTCGTCGTCGGTGGCACGATGGGCAATCTCTGCTCCGTCCTCGCGCACTGCCAGCGCGGGCAGGAGGTGATCATGGGCGATCAGTGCCACATCGTCCTCTACGAGGCGGGCGGCACCGCCGTCCTCGGCGGGCTGCCGTGGCGCATCCTGCCGAACACGCGCTGGGGCACGATGGAGCCGGAGGCGATCCGCGAGGCGATCCGGGGCGACCGGGAAGGAGAGCCGCCGACGGGCGTGTTGTGCGTCGAGAACACGCACAATCGTTGCGGCGGCCTGCCGCTCGACCGCGCGACGATCAAATCCATGGCCGATGTCGCGCACGAGCACGGCATCCCGGTGCACATGGACGGCGCGCGCGTCTTCAACGCCGCCGCCGCGCTCGGCGTCCCGGTGTCGGAGATCGTCCAGGACGTGGACTCCGTGCAGTTCTGTCTCTCGAAGGGGCTAGCCGCGCCGGTCGGCTCGATGATCGCCGGGTCGGCGGACTTCATCGCCCGCGCGCGGCGGATGCGGCGGATCGTCGGCGGCGCGATGCGGCAGGCGGGCGTCCTCGCCGCCGCCGCCATCGTCAGCCTCACCGAGATGGTGGATCGCCTGCCGGAGGACCACGCGCGCGCCCGGCGGCTGGCGGAGGGGTTTGCGGACGTCCCCGGCATCTCCGTGGACCTCGAACTCGTGCAATCGAACATGGTCTTCTACAAACTCGACCCGCCGAACCCCGACTTCGCGGCGGAGATGAAGGCGCAGGGCGTGCTCGTCGGCGGCGGCCAGTATGGCGGCCGGATGGTGACGCACTACGAGATCACCGACGAGGACATTGACACGGCGATCATGGCGGCGCGGAAGACCGTCACCGCCCTCTCGCGGTAACGCGGAACGGAGCGCGCGGCATGGACGGCGCGGGCCGAGCCGGCCTCGGTGGGAAGCATGTCGCGCTCGGCGTGACGGGGAGTATCGCGGCCTACAAGGTCGTCGAACTCGCCCGCTTGTGCGTCGCGGCGGGCGCGACGGTGGACGTGCTGATGACCGAGGGGGCGACGCGCTTCGTCACGCCGCTCACCTTCGCCACGCTCACGCAGCGGCGCGTCTGGACGACGCCGTACGAGCCGTGGAGCGAGGCGGAGGAGGGGCACATCTCCGTCGGGCGGCGGGCCGACCTCTTCGTCGTCGCGCCCGCGACGGCGGACATGCTGGCGAAACTCGCGCACGGCATCGCGGACGACATGGTCTGCCTCTCCGCCCTCGCCACGAGCGCGCCGCTCGTCCTTGCCCCCGCGATGAACCACTACATGTGGCTGCATCCCGCCGTGCAGACGAATGTCGCCACCTTGCGGGCGCGCGGCGCGCATATCGTCGGCCCGGATGAGGGGCCGCTCGCCTCCGGCTTCGTCGGGATGGGGCGGCTGGTTGAGATGGGGCGGCTCTATGCCGAGATGGTCGGATTGCTCGGTCGGCGGCGCGATCTCGCCGGGCGGCGTGTGGTGGTGACGGCGGGAGGGACGCAGGAACCGCTCGACCCCGTCCGCTACCTCGGCAACCGCTCCTCCGGGCGGATGGGGTACGCGATCGCGGCGGCGGCGCTGGCGCGCGGCGCGGCGGTGACGCTCGTCTCCGGCCCGACCGCGCTCGCCCCGCCCGCCGGGGCGACGTTCGTATCCGTCGGGACCGCCGCCGAGATGGAGGCGGCTACGCGCCGGGCGGTCGCGGACGCGGACGCCCTCGTGATGAGCGCGGCGGTCGCGGATTTCCGCCCCGCGCGGATGGCGGCGCGCAAGATCAAGAAGACGCCGGACGGCGCGGTGCCGGAAATCCCGCTGGAGCGCACGCCGGACATCCTCGCGGGGCTGCGGGACGTACCTATTATTAAGATCGGCTTCGCGGCGGAGACGGATGACCTGCTCCAGAACGCGCGGCAGAAACTGGCGGCGAAGGGGCTGGCGATGATCGTCGCGAACGATGCCGTCGCGACGATTGGCGCACGCGACAGCGCCGCGACCTTTCTGCACGCCGATGGGCGGATGGAGGAGCAACCGGCGATGGCAAAGGAGGCGCTCGCGGAACGCATCATTGATCGCGTTGTGGCGCTTTTGGGCAATGAAGCGTGAAATTCGTTTGGTAGCGCGGGCTTTGCAGCCTGCCGGCGGGACGCAGGCTGGGAAGCCCGCGCGACCGGGGGGCGGGGGGCGGATCGGAGGAGGAGACGCATGAACAAGTCCGTGCATAAGAACGAGTTCATCAAGACCGTCGCGGAGCGGGCGAACGTGACGCAGGCGGATGCTTCTCGCGTCGTCACCGCCGCGCTGAAACTGATCTCGCAGACCTTGCAGGAGGGTGATAAAGTCGTGCTGACCGGGTTCGGGACGTTCGAGATGCGGCGGCGGAGCGCGCGCAAGGGGATCAACCCCCAAACGGGCAAACCGATCACCATCGCCTCGTCGGCAACACCGGGCTTCACGGCGAGTTCGACATTCAAGACGCAGGTCAATCAGGCCGGGAAGAAGTAGGGGGCGCGCGATGCAGGGTTTGTCACGCACGATGTTCCGCAGTCTGATCGGTGTCGCCCTGGCGGCGCTCGCCACCTGGCTCGCCAATTATCTGACCGAGCGCATCTTCGGCCCCGAAGAACTGGAAGCGGGAGACGAGAGCGCGGCGACGCATCGCGCCGCCTGACCGCCGGACGTGCGGCTGCTTCTCGTCATGAACCCGGCGGCGGGGCGGCGCTCGCCCACCCACGTCGAGGAAGCAGTCCGCCGGTCGTTCGACCGGCGGGGGATCGGTGCGACGATTGATACGGCGTTCACGCGCACCGGCATGGACGCGACCGGCATCGCCCGCGACGCGCGGGAGCGGTACGACATCGTCGCGGCGGTCGGCGGCGACGGCACCGTGCGCGATGTCGCCGCCGGGCTGGCCGGCGCGGGCACGCCGCTGGCGATCATCCCCAACGGCACCGCGAATGTCCTCGCCGCCGATCTCGGCATCCCCCCGCGCACCGGCGGCGCCGCCGACCTCCTCCGGGCGGACGCCCGCACCGCGCCGCTCGATCTCGGCGACGTGAACGGCAGGCCGTTTGTGCTCAATGTCGCGGCGGGCTACGCGGCCCGGATCATGCTCGATACCCCCCATGCATGGAAGCGGCGCATCGGCTTTTTCGCCTATCTCCCCGCCTCCGTGCGGGCGACCTTCGCGCGGGACCGCGCGCATGCGACGATTGACGTGGACGGCGTGCGGCGCTACGACGGCCGCGCGCAGATGATCTTCGTCGCCAACAGCGGCGGCATCGGCGGCCGGGCCATCCAGATCGCGGAGCGCGTGCGCTACGACGACGGGCTGTTCACCGTCGCGGTCTTCGGCCCCCGCTCCCCGCTCGGCACGCTCGTCGCCTTCACGCAACTCGCCGCGCGGCGCTGGGATCGCATCGAGGGCGCGCACTACTGGGAGGGCGCGCGGGTGGCCGTGACGTGCGACCCGCCGTTGCCGATGCAGGTGGACGGCGACGGGATGGGCGCGACGCCCTTCACGATCCGTATGCGCCCCGCCGCGCTGCGCGTGATCGTCCCGGACACCCCGGCATGAGCGATTGCCCCACGATCCCCTGGTTGCGCGATGCGCTCGCGGCGGCGTACGGGCCGCAAACGGCGTGGTGGCCCGCCGAATCGCCGTTCGAGGTCTGCGTCGGCGCGATCCTCGTGCAGA
>JAICIL010000247.1 GCA_025924435.1 Chloroflexia bacterium
TAATCCCGCCGGGCCTGCGCCGCCTCGACGCGCACTTCCTCGATGCTCTCCCGCAGCCCCTTCATCACCTCGATGAGCCGGTCTTGCTGGGCGAAGGTGCGGGTGATCTGCGATTGCAATTCGTCGAAACGGCGGTTCGTCACGTCGGTCGTGTCGCGGCGGGCGCGGGTCTGCTCGATCAACTCGGCGGTCTGCGCTTGCAGGGTGCGGATGGCGCTATGCGCCTCGCCGATCCCGCCGTGCATGTCGGCGAGCGCGGCGCGCACGCGGTTCTCGTCGAGCTGCCGTGCCTGGGCGTACTGCACCTGGCTGCGGCGGTGATCGTCGAGATCGGCGCGCACGTCCGCCGCGATCACTTCGACATTCTTGACGATCTCGTCGCTCCGCCCGACCCGCGCCACTTGATCGCGCACGAGCGCGCGCAGTTCGTCTATCTGCTGCTGGAGGTTGTTGATCGTCACCGCGTCGCGCCGCCGCCGCTCCTCGTCGCGGGCGCGGGCGTCCATTGCCTGCCGCGCGTCCATCGCGCGGGGGTCCTGCCGTGAATCGGGTTGCCGCGTCTCCACTGGTATCCCTCTCCGTCGCGACGCCCCCGGCGCGGGTCCCGGCTTCCGCGCTTCTCAATACGGTTCGTCGTACGCTCGCATTGTACCCGATGTTGCCATAACATCAAAGGTATCTTGCCGAGGCGGTATTGTTAGAGCAGGGTTCCCGTCCCGCGCGCCCGACCGCCGAGACAGTAGACAGTAGTCGGTAGGTAGTGATCTGGAGATGATATGCTGACGCTGCTTCGATGCACTCGCGCGGTTCGTCGGCCCACTCGCTCTGACTACCGACTACTGACTACTATCTACTCGGAGGAGGTTCACGGTGACGCATGCATCGGGTGGCCGCACGATCACGAATGACGATCTCTTCGCCTTGCGCGTCATCGGCGAATTCCGGGTGTCGCCGGACGGGTCGCGCGTCGTCTTCGCCGTCACGCGGACGGACACGGAGAAGGATCGCACCGTCTCCAATCTCTGGCTCGTGGAGACGGCGGGCGGTGCGCCCCGGCAACTGACGACGGCGTACGCCAACGACAGCGCGCCGCGCTGGTCGCCGGACGGCACAATGGTCGCCTTCGTCTCGGACCGCGAGGAGCGCAAGGAACTCTGGCTGATCCCCGCCGATTTTGGCGAGGCGCGCCGCCTGACGCATGGATCGAGCGATGTCGGCCAGCCCGCGTGGTCGCCGGATGGGCGATCGCTCGTCTACGTCGCCAAGAGCGACCGCCCCGCCAACGACGACCCGACGCACGCCCCGAAAGAGGGGAGCGACGTGCGCGTCATTACCCAACTCGGCTACAAAATGGACGGCGAGGGCTTCTGGGATGGCCGGTACAAGCACCTCTTCACCGTGCCCGTCGCGGGCGGCGACGCGACGCAACGGACCGACGGCCCGTGGGACGACACGCAGCCCGCCTGGTCGCCGGACGGGTCGCGCATCGCCTTCGTCTCCCGCCGCACGCCGGACCGGGAATGGACCAACGTCTCCGACCTCTACACCATCCCGGCGGCTGGCGGCGAGCCGACGCAACTGACGAAGAGCGTCGGGCCGGTCGCCGCGCCCGCCTGGTCACCAGACGGCGCACGCCTCGCCTTCGTCGGCCACGACCAGCCGCCGGAGACGGGCCCGACGACGCAGGATTGGGTCTGGATCGTCCCGGCGGATGGCAGCGGCGCGCCGCAGGCCCTGACGCGCGACTACGACCGCTCCGCGACGGGCGGCGTGATGGGGGACATCGGCGCGGGCAACGGCCAGTATCCGCTCCAATGGACACCGGACGGCGCGGGTATCCTCTTCGTCACGGAGGATCATGGCACGGCGATGGTCGCGCGCGTCGCGATGACGGGCGGCGTCGGCATCGTGCTCGGCGGCGACCGCAACTGCGCGGGCTTCCACGCGGCGGGCGACACGCTCGTCGCGGTCGTTTCGAGCATGACGCTGCCGGGCGACCTCTTCGTCGCGAACCTCGACGGCACGCACGAGCGCCGCCTGACCGACCTGAACGGGGAGGCGCTCGCGGGCGTCATTTTGCCGGAGCCGGAGCGCGTGCGCGTGCCGATCGGCGAGGGGCTGGAGATGGACGGCTGGCTCCTCCACCCGCCCGCGTTCGACGCCGCGCGCCCGTACCCGCTGATCCTCGACATCCACGGCGGGCCGCGCGGGCAGTACGGGAACAGTTTCATGCACGCGTTCCACCGCTACGCCGCCGAGGGGTACGTCGTCGCGTATTTCAACCCGCGCGGCAGCACGGGATACGGGCAGGCGTTCACCTCCGCGCTCACCGGCAACTGGGGCGACGTGGACGTGCGCGACATCATGGCGGGATTGGAGTATGTGCTCCAGCGGCCCTATCTGAGCGCGGAGCGCGTCGGCATCACGGGCGGCTCGTACGGCGGCTACCTGATGAACTTCCTGATCGGCGCGTACCCGGAGCGCTGGAAGGCGGGCGTGACGGAGCGCAGCACGCTCAGCCGCATCTCGTCGTACGGCACGAGCGACATGATCTGGCGCTCGCTCGACTGGGAATTCAAGGGGCCGTACTGGGAGAACAAGGATTTCTACTGGGATCGCTCGCCGATCGCGCATGTGGAAAAGATCACGACGCCGCTCCTCATCATCCACAGCGAGAACGACCATCGTTGCACGATCAGCGAGGCGGAGCAGTTGTTCACCGCCCTGCGGCGGCTGCGGCGCGAGGTCGTCTTCGTCCGCTTCCCGAACGAGAGCCACGGCCTTTCCCGCTCCGGCAAGCCCGCCCACCGCCGCGAGCGGTTGGAGCGCATCGTCGGCTGGTTCAAGAAATACCTGCCGAGCGACCGCTAGCGTAGCGGCGACGGGACGCCCGCGGAAAACCTCCGGACGCATCGAGCGGTTCCCGCCGTCCTACCGGTCGGCAGGCGAGGTGGTATCACCCTTGCATAGCGGTCTATGGCCACATTGGTGGCGGAAAGGACCGGGCAAGGGTGATGGCACAACTGCCGCGTTTCACGGCGGCGCAGGCGGAACTGATCCAGCAGGAGCAGGCGCTCCTCGGCCATCTCCGGGAGGTGATGGAGGAATTCCCCGGCGCGGCGGAGGATCGGACGACGGTGCGCGACGTCTCCCGCGCGCTCGACGACCTCTTCTCCGTCGTGGTCGTCGGCGAGTTCAACGCCGGCAAGAGCGCCTTCATCAACGCGCTGCTCGGCCAGTCGGTCATGGAAGAGGGCGTCACGCCGACCACCTCGCGCATCAATATCCTGCGCGCCGGTCGCGCCGTTTCGCAGCAGATCAACAGCGACGGCTTCGTCGTCGTCACGCACCCCGCGCCCTTCCTCGGCCAGGTGACAATCGTGGACACGCCGGGTGCGAACGCCGTGATCCGCGAGCACGAGGCGGTGACGCAGCAGTTCATCCCGCGCGCGGACCTCATCCTCTTCGTGACGAGCGCGGACCGCCCCTTCTCGGAGAGCGAGCGGCGATTCATGGCGGACATCCGCGCGTGGGGAAAGAAGGTCGTTGTCGTCGTCAACAAGGTGGACCTGCTCTCGGAGGCGGAGTTGGAGACGGTGCTCGCCTTCGTGCGCGAGCAGGTGCGCGCCCTCCTCGGCTTCTCGCCGGAAGTCTTCCCGGTCGCGGCGCGGCTCGCCCTCGCCGCCAAACAGTCCCCGCCCGGCGAGGTGCGCGACAGCCTCTGGGCGCGATCCCGGTTTGCCCCGCTGGAGGCGTACGTCGTGGAGACGTTGGATGTGGCGCGGCGTCTGCGGCTGAAACTCCTCTCCCCGCTCGGCGTGGTGGGCCGGGTGATGGGCCGCTATCGGGACGCGGCCGATGAGCGGCTGCGCCTGCTGGCGGGGGATCGGGAGACGCTGGCGCGCATCGAGCAGCAGCTGGACGTGTATCGCGCCGATATGGAGCGCGACTTCGCGCACTACCTGACCAAGGTGGACAATGTCATCCTGCAACTCGCCGCGCGGGGCGATCGCTTCTTCGCGGATACGCTCCGGCTCGGCCGTATCCCCGATCTGCTCAACAGCGAGCGGACGCGCGGCGCGTGGGAGCGCGAGGTCGTCCTCGACACGCCGCGGCAGATTGACGCCATCGTGCAGGAGTTGATCGACTGGATGGTCGAGCACGACCTGCGGACGTGGGAGGCGGTGACGGATCTCGTGCGCAGGCGGCAGGCCGTGCAGCCGGACACGGAGATGATCGGCGAGGTCTCGCAGCGGTTCGCGTACGACCGGCAGGCGCTCCTCAACTCCGTCGGCGCGCGGGCGCAGGAGGTTGTGTCGCGATACAACGCCGCGGGCGAGGCGGAGCGGCTCTCGCACGCGGTGCAGGCCGCCGTCCTGCAGGCGGGGCTCGTGCAGGTCGGGGCGGTTGGGCTGGGCGCGGCGGTGATCGTCGCGGCGACCAGCGCGTTCGCCGATGTGACGGGCATCCTCGCCGCCACGATGGTTGCCGCCCTCGGCCTCGTGATCCTGCCCGCCAAACGGCGGCGGGGGCAGGCGCAGTTCCACGCTCGCACGCAGGAACTGCGCGATCGGCTCGTGGCGACGCTGCGCGAGCAATTCGCGCAGGAGCTCGATCGATCGCTCGCGCGCATCCGGGAGGCGGTCGCGCCGTACACCCGTTTCGTGCGGGCCGAGGCGGGCCGGATGGAGGGGATCAGAGACAGCCTGGCGGGCATTCAAGGCGAGAGTGGGCGGATCCGCTACGCGATTGACGCCCTCGTGCCGGAAACGGGCGCATCCCCGAGCGAATCGCCCCCGCCCGTCCCGGTGCCGTCGCCCGCGCGCGGACCGTCCGATCCGCCGCGCGGCATGCCACCCGGGACGCCGGTTGTCGGCACACCGGCTGCGTAAGGAGCAACGCGCCGGGTGCGGCAATCATGTGGGATGCCGTTCGCTTTTCCCGCCGCGCACCGCCCGGCCGCCCTCGCCCGATGGAAAGGGGCGTTACCGGTGTGCGGCGCGGTTTTTCGCGTCCGCGTTGGCGCGCCAATAGCCGGCGATCTTCCGGCCATCGGCACGGGTGTACCCCGACACCCAAACCTTATCGCGCTCGCCCGCTGCCGGCTTCGTGTCGCTGTCGCCGCCCGAGTATTTGCGCCCCGTCGTGCGCTCGCCTTTCCACGATGCCTTTTTCGTCGCCATCTTGTTTCCTTCCCGGTGCATGCCCGGCAACCCGGTCGCCGGATACTGAGAAGACGGGACGCCGCGTGCGCCCCGTCATCGAGCGATCTCCCGCCGGATACGGCGCGGGCCACCTCGCCTACGTGCGGCGGTTCGGCTCCTCGCTGACCTTCTCATCCACGAGGTTGCCTTGCGCATCGTACTGGCGCCGGTCGGTGACCGTCTTGCCCGTCCCGCCCGTCGCGCCTGCTCCCTGCCCTGTGGCGCCCAGATCCCCTTCGACATGGACGCGCGGGTTGCTCGGGTCCTCGACGTGGACCGACTCGCGGCGCACCGTGTCCGTCACGCGCTCGGTTTCCGCCACGGTCTCCTTGCGCACGTTCACCTCGCCCGTCACCACCGCCTGCTTCTCGGTCACCACTTCCTGCTCGCGCAAGGGGATCTCGATGTCGCGATCCCGCGCGGCGAGCTCTTCTCGCGTGGCGGGGCGGTTGGCCGCCCGCTCGGTGATGTAGAGTTCCTCTCGCTCCACGGGGACGGCGATTGACTGCTCCTCCTCGCGCACGTCCCTGACGATCCGGGCGCGCCCGGCCTCGGTCTCGCGGACGCCCGCCTTCAGCTGCTCCTCCACGACCGGCACGGTGATGTTCTCATCATCCCGGCTGTAGTCGCGGCCCGCTTCCCGCCGCGCCAGCCGCTCGTCGTTCCGTCGCCGGTTCGCCGGTTCGCCGACAGCGGGCGCAGTGTCCATGCCCCGCTCGTCGGCGATCACCGCCGTGTCGCCGCTCGCGTGCTCCAAGGTGGCGCTGCCCGGCACGGCTCGCCCCTGACTCTCGTCGTATAGCGCATCGTCGTCGAGCGCGTGATACGCACCGCGGTCGAATGCCGCCGCCGTCGCCAGTTCGTCCCCCGTGGAGCGGAGTGTCAGGCTGTTGCCGCCGCTCTGCAGCACGTTACTCAGCGGCACGAGCATCTCGTGGCCGTCCTGATCAACGACGATGTCCGTCACCTGCCGCGTCGTCCCGTCCACGATCACATGCTTGACATGACCGACCTCCATCCCGTCGGCGGTCATCACCCGGTCGTTGCGGTGGATTTCCATCTCTGCCATCGTGTCATACCCTTTCACTGATGTGTGCGATGCATGGCTGGATCGCCGCGCCCGATTACGCACGCGGGGGAGTGTTCCGGTCGCGTTCCAGGACGAAGTCATTCTACTTGCGGCGACTCAAGAGATAGGCGATCACCCCGATGATAAGCAGCGCGATCAGGAGGGGGATCAGCCACTTCCAAATGCTGCTGCCGCTCTTCGCCACGCTCGTCGTCTCGATGCGGGAGACGGTGTTGTCCGGATTCGAGGTCACATTGACCTGGTCGCCGACTTTGAGATCCCCCGCCGTCGCCGCCTTGCCGTCGCGCACCACCGTGATGTTCGGCGCGGGGTTGATCTGGCGATCCTGCCCGTTCGAGTTGACGGTCAGGGGGCTCGTCTTGGAGACCTTGCCGGTGAACGCACCGCCCGTCGTCGCGGCGGGCGTGGGGGTCTGCGCGGCCCCGCCCGCCGCAGATAACCCGAGGAGGACCATGACGGAGCACGCGAATATAGCCCTCCCTATCGCTTTCGCACCCCTGCCA
>JAICIL010000248.1 GCA_025924435.1 Chloroflexia bacterium
GGCCGGCCCCCCCTGGGCCCACCCCGGGGGGCGCGGTGCCCGCCCCACAAGTTGTTAACCTTTTTTTCTATTTGGGTGGGGGGGGGAGCCCCCCGCCCGCGCTCCCCGGCGGGCTTCCCCCCGCCACCGCCGATACGCCAATTCGCCGCTACCGTCTCGGTCCCATCCGTTATCCGCCGAAGCCGTGGAACGCGCCGAGGTCGGTCGGCAGGGTCGGCGTGAAGGGGACGAAGATGAAGGGCTTGGTGGTGTCGAAGCCCGCCTTCGCCGCCGCAGTCTTGTCTGCGAATGGCGTGAGCGCGTCCACCGCCTGGCTGATCTTCGTCCAGCCGAGCGTGCGCTCGTAGCCGTTGTTGTTCGGCGGGTCAACGCTCTCCGCCACGCCCTGGGCACCCGTCACCGTCTCGATCGGCCCGCCATCCTGGGCCGCCACCCCCGGCGCGACGACGCGGGCGAGGGTGCGGTGATCGCTCTCGATGCCCATGATCCGCGCCGCCGTCACGCGCAGCGCCCGCTTCGAGAAGTTGCGCACGCCGACGAGGTAGGCGGCGATGAAGGCGTCCTCGAGCGTGACGAGGACGTTGAGCGTCGTCTGCGCGTTCGTGAACATCCCCGCCGGGTAGAAAAACGTCGTGAAGGGGGAGGGCTTGCCGGTGACGCTCTGTTCGAGCAGGTAGTGGGACATCTCCTCCTGCCGGGCCGCTTGCAGGTAGCCCTTGTCGTCGTCGGCGAGGCGGGTGAAGAAGGGCGCGGTGATGATGTTCGTGTACGTCGTGACGGCGAGCGCCTCCGCGATCTCGGCGGCGATCAGGATGTCGCGGTCTCCCGGCGTGAGCGCGTCGCCGTCGTCGTCGCCCTCGTCCTTGGCGAGGGCGGCGCCGGCGCTCGTCATGGCGAGCGCCGTTGCCCCGCCGACGGCCATCGTCGTCCGGAGGAAACGGCGGCGCGACGTGGCGGTCTCGTCGCCGCCAGGTGCGGTGCGCGGTGTGCGGTGTTCCATCACAGGTCTCCCTTTCTGCGTCTCCGCCGCCGAAACGGGGGCGTTCCCCACATCACAGCGGCGACCCCAAGCGCGGACCATCGGTCGGACGGATGCTGCCGGTCCACGATCAGCACCCGTGCGAACTCCGCCCGGAACCTGCCGGGGCACCCCTCATGCGGTGGTCGCACTGAGGATACGCACGCAACGCGATATTGGATGCCTGGCAGGATACAAGGGCGCGATACCGCGCAACGAGGCGATAGGAGTGACGCGGTTGGAGCGGTCGTTCAGGTATCTCGCCAGTCGCAGTTGGATAGGTGGGAGCAGGCTTTCCAGCCTGCTCCCACCGTGGGAAGGGCATGTAAAGCGGAATGGCGACCCATTTCGAGGCGAACTGATGCGCCCCGTTACTCGTTACGCGCGACTCGCTACTCGGTTCAGAGCCAGCCGCGCTCGGAGAGCCACTCCGCGCCGAGGCGGCCCAGCGTGACCGTGCCGTCTGCATCCATCTCGATGCGGGCGCGCTCGAAGAGTTGCGCGGTGACTTTGCGGCCGTCTATCGTCGTGAACGGGCCTTCTTCGGCAATCGGCGCGCCGAACATGTCGCTGTCGCCGTTCGCGGCGTACCACTGGAAAATGCCGCCGGAGATGCCATGCCCGGTCGCCGCGACGTACCGGCTTTTCGGGGTGTTGTCGAAGGGGGAAACCTTGTCGTACGGGCCGTTGACTTCCGCGAACCACGAACCGAGCGGCGCGAGCGTGACGCTGTTGCTCTCCGGCAGATACTCGACGAGCACGCGCTCGAAATACTGGTAGATGTGCTGCCCGTCGTCCCCCTTGCGGACGAAGACCTCGGAGAGGGGATAGCCGAGGGCCGGGACGCCGCCCTTCGCGTTCCAATACTTGGCGATCACGTCCGGCATGTTGTGGCCCGTCTGCGCGACGAAGGTGTACCCGGCGCCGCGATCGGTCGCGCGGTCGAGCGGCGGCGACGAGGAGACGCCGAGGACGGGGGCATCGCTCAGGTCAATGCCGCCCTTCGGGGCGCTGGCGGCTTTCGGCGCGGGGGCGGGCTGGGGCGCGGGCGCGCTGGCCGATCCATCGTCCACGAGCCAGAGGAAGGTGACATCCACGTAATCGGCATTTCCCAGGCCGAGTTCGGCGTACGTCCCGTCGCCGATGTCAATGCCGCCCGGCGCGGTGACGGTCAGGCCCGTGCCGCTCTTGCCGCCGTTGTGGCCGCTCTCGTAGGCCATCTTCGCCTGCGGGACGCCGCGCGGGATGCCTTTGTACGTGCGGACATCGCTGGGGTTCCAGTAGTCGTCGTTATTGTTCCACGGCCCGATGTCGAGGACGGGGGCGGTCGCGCTCCTGCCCTTGTAGGTGATTTTGACGCTCTTATTGAGCGCCTTGGCGGAGGGGAGGGCGACGAAATGATCGTTCGGGGTGATGACATGCCCCGACGAGGTGGTGCCGCCGACGAGGCCCTCGCGCGTGGCGTACACGCGGAACGTGACGCTCGACGCGCTCTCGGCAACGACGGTGGGCGATGCGCCCGATGGCTGCGCGGGCGCTGCCACAACAGGGTGGGCGATGAGAAACGGAACGCCGCTGGCGGCGGTCGCGAGGAAAATGAGCATCAGGCGAATAATGCTCGCCCCGAATGCGCGCCTCGTGCGGACGATCCCCATCCCTGCCTCCCCAACGCGCACCACCACACCGAAAACGAGTGTGCGGCGGCGCTCCCCATGTGCCCTCCGGCGCATCCACACCGGCTTTTCCCCAAACCGGTATCCGCGAATGCACGGCGCAACGCTCCACACGATAACATAGGCACGCATCGAATGCAAATTGCGTGAATTCCGGACGCATCCACCCGTCACATCGGCGCGGCGACGATTGTCGCCGCGTGCACAATCGCATGGATGAGAAGATGCAACCACGCCCCGGCAGCGATCCGCGCACGTTGCGCACGGAGCGATGAGCGGTGAGCGGTGAGCGAAAGGCGATTGCAATTTCCCGCGACATCCGCCGTCGCGCGCCAATGCCGGATAGAATGGGGAGCCGAACCCCCGGCCCCTTCCCGAAGAGGAAGGGAGAGCGAACCTTGTGAAGATCGGGGTGTTCGGGATAGGGCCACGACGTTTGCACGAGTCACCCCTTCCCGCCAGGGAGGGGGCAGGGGGTAGGCAGCCCGATGGAGCCGATACGTTCGACCGCGTCGCCGACGAGACGGCAGGTGGATCGCGTGATGGCGATCTATGTCGTCTATCAGTTCCTCAGCAACTTCGGCCTCGGCGTCTTCACGCTCCTGTTCAACCTGTATTTGCGCAAACTCGGGCTGCGCGAGGACTTCATCGGCCTCTTCAACGCGCTCTCGACGCTGACGTGGGCGGCGGGCGCGCTCGTCGTCGGGCCGTTGAGCAGGCGGATCGGCGCGCGGGCGATCCTCGTGGGCGGCGTCTATCTCTTCGCCGTGGTCGGGGCGTTGCAGGTCGTGACGACCGCGCCCGCCGCCCTGCTCGGCATCGCCTTCGCGCTCGGCTTCGCGAACGCCGCGATGATGGTGCCCTCGACGCCGTATGTCTTCACGCTCATCCCGCCGGAGCGGCGCACGCAGGCGCAGGCGTTCGTCTTCTCCGCAATCGCGCTCTCGACGGCGGCGGGCGCGTTCATGGGCGGCGAATTGCCCGCGCTGCTCGGCGGCGACACGCTGCGGAACTTCCGCATCACGATGGCGGTGAGCATCGCCCTGACCGCGTGCAGCGTCGTGCCCCTATACATCCTCCGCACCGCGCGGGAGCAGCCGGACGCGCCGAACCGGGGCGCGCGGACACCGCTCCTGCCCGTCGAGCGGCGGCAGTGCCGCCGGGACAATCTCGCCTTCGCGCTCGTCGGCGGCTTCATGGCGCTCGGCACCGGGCTGTTGATCCCCTTCTACAACGTCTATCTCACGTCGCTCGGCGCGTCGCCGGGGGCGGTCGGGACGCTCTTCTCGATCAGTTCGCTGATCGGCGGCGTGGTCTCGCTCGGCGCGCCGCTGATCGCGCGCCGCCTGCCGCCGCTCCCGGCAGTCGCCGCCCTCCGCTCGATCTCGGTGCCGATGGCGCTCGTCGTCGGCCTGGGATTCACCGGGCTGCCCTTCGCGAGCGCGCTCTACGCGGTCCGCACGATCGGCACGAGCCTCTCGTGGCCGATCGAATCGAGCACCATCGGCAACATCATTGACCCGCGCAATCGCGTGTCGCTCTTCGGGATGCGCTCGGCGGCCTGGAACGGCGGGTTGGCGTTCTCGTCGTGGGCCGGCGGCGCCTTGATCGTCCATTTCGGCTACCGGCCCGTGCATCTCCTCTATGTGCTGGCGTACGCGGCGGCGATGGCCGTCTTCCTCGCCTACTGGCCGCGCCGCGTCCGCCGGGCGCACGAGGAGCGGCAGGAACATGCGGAGAGCGGCGCATTGCAACCGGCGTAGGGAACCGAACCCCCCGCCCCCCTTCCCGCGAGGAAGGGGGAGCGAGCCTCTGAAATGCCGGGGTGTTACGGGAAAGATCACGGTGTCGCGATACATCACCCCTTCCCGCGAGGAAGGGGCCGGGGGTTAGGTTACGTCCCCCGCTTGCCGCGCGGGTCGAGGGCGTCGCGCATGCCGTCGCCGAGGAAGGTGAAGGAGAGCATGGTGAGGGCGATGGCGATACCGGGGAAGATCACCTGCGTCGGCGAGTAGAAGATCGCCTGCTGACCGTCGTTGATCATCGCGCCCCAGGAGGGCGTCGGCGGGATGACGCCGATGCCGAGATAGGAGAGCGCGGCCTCCGCGAAGATCGCACCGGGGATGCCGAAGGTCACGGAGACGAGGATCGGGCCGAGCGCGTTGGGGATCAGGTGCTTCCAGAGGATGCGCCCCGGCCGCGCGCCGAGCGCCCGCGCCGCCTCGACGTACTCGCGGTCCTTCAGGCTGATAATCTGGCCGCGCATCAGCCGCGCGTCGCCGACCCACGACGACAGGCCGATGGCGATGAAGATGATGAACAGGCCGCCGAGCAACTGCTTGATCGGGCTTTCCCTGAGCGCCGCCGAGAGCAGGACGATCAGGAGCAGTGTCGGGAAGGCGTACATGATGTCAATGAGCCGGCTGATCAGCGTGTCTATCCAGCCGCCGAAATAGCCGGCGATCGCGCCGAGCGGCACGCCGACGAGCACGACGACCAACTGGACGACGAGGCCGACGGAGAGCGAGATGCGCGCGCCGTAGAGGAGGCGCGAGAGGACATCGCGCCCGAGGTTGTCCGCGCCGAGCAGCCCCGCCTGGCCCGGCCCCGCGTTCGTGTGCCCGCTGTGGACGACGTCTCGGTAGCCGTAGGGGGCGAGGAGCGGCGCGAGGATGGCGATCACGGTCAGGGCGCCGATAATGACCAACCCGGCGAGGGCGAGCCGGTTCTTGCGCAGCCGCCGCCATGCGTCGCTCCAGAGGCCGCGGGTCTTCTTCTGGCTGAACGGCAGATCGCTGTGGGTTCGTCGCGCCGCGACCGTCCGGGCCGCCCCGCCTGCCCCGCCCGCTGGAATATCGTCGCTGCGTTCGTGTACTGCCACGGTGCCGACACTCCCCTAACTGTACCGCACGCGCGGGTCAATCACGCCGTAGAGCAGGTCAACGATCAGGTTGGCGAACATGAGGATCACCGCGTAGAGCAGGGTCGTCGCCATGATGACGGGATAGTCGCGCTGCTGGATCGCCTCGAGGTACAGCCGCCCGATGCCGGGGATGCTGAAGACATTCTCGATGATGAACGAGCCGGTGAGCAGCCCCGCCGTCAGCGGCCCGGCCACCGTCGCGACGGGGATCAGCGCGTTGCGGAGCATATGCCGGATGACGACGACGCGCTCGTGCAACCCCTTCGACCGCGCGGTCTGGACGTACTCCTGATTCATGGCGTCGAGCATCGAGGAGCGCGTAATCCGCGTCAGGAAGGCGAGCGGCGTGAACGCGAGGGTGATGACGGGCAAGATTGCCTGCCGGGGCGTGCCCCAGCCCTGCGTCGGGATGACGTGCAGTTTCACGGAGAAGAGGATCACGAGCAGGATGGCGAGGACGAAATTGGGGATGCTCGCGCCGCCGGTCGCGATCAGCAGCGAGACGTAGTCCGCCATCCGATTCTGGCGCAACGCCGCGATCACGCCGAGCGGGATCGAGACAAGGAGGATCACCGCGAGCGCGAGGAAGCCGAGGATCATCGTCTTTCCCAGCCCCTGCTTGATGATCGTCCCCACCGGCGTATCCTGCTGCAACTGCACGGAGACGCCGAAATCGCCGTGGAGCGCGTGCGCCACGTAGCGGACGAACTGCACGGGCAGCGGCTTGTCCAGGCCGTACTTGGCGTTGAGCGTCGCGACGACCTGGGGGGACGCGCGCTTGCCGAGGCCCGCGCTGTCGAACGGGCCGCCGGGCGTCACTTTCATGACGATGAACGTGATGATCGCGACGCCGAGCAGCGTCGGGATCAGTTGCAGGAGGCGGCGGATGGCATAGCGGTACACATGCGCTCCTCGATATGAGTGGTGGCGGCGGTCTCCGCGCAGGGGCGGGGGGCGGGGCCCCGCCCCCCCCCCCGCAAGGAGGGGCCGCCCGGCAACCACCCCGCCCGCGGGGGGGGGGGGGCCACCCCCCCCCCCCCCCCCCCCCAGCAAGAGGGGGGACGGGGGGGGGGAGAAAAACACCGGGCCCCGCCCCCGCCCCACCGGCGGCATGTGGAAAAACAAACACACCC
>JAICIL010000249.1 GCA_025924435.1 Chloroflexia bacterium
CAGCGGGTAGGCTTGGCTGAGGGCGAGGATGGTGTCCGCCGGATTGAGCCAGGCGAGCGTATAGGAGCCGTACGCGGCCCCGCCGAGATCCCACGGATACGACCCACTCGCGAAGCCGATGCCGCCGATCAGCGCAAGGGGTGCGAGATGCCCCGCCGCCACCATCCGCGCGACCTCGCCCGCGAGCCGTTCCCGCATGTCCGCGGGGATGCTCGCCGGGAGCGGCGGGATATTCCAGACATAATCGGACTCGCCGCCTGTCGCGATCGGTGCGGCGGGCGGCGCGCTGTCGGTGGGGATGGCGATGCGCTCGCTCCCCGGCACGACCGGGGCATCCGCGCGTCGCGCCGGGCCGGTTGTGGCGTTCGACAGGATCGGGCGCGCGATTCCCGCACCGATGATGACCGAGAGGAGGAGCGCGAACACGCCGAAACCGGCGATCCGCCGGCGGCGATAGACCTGCCGCGCCGAGGACGCGCGCGCCTCGTTCACGGCGTGCCGCCGATCGCGACGACCGCGCCGCCGCTGAGCCGCCAGAAGAGGAGGCCGCCCGCGCTGACGATCGGGCTGTTGGCAACGCCCGCGCCGAGAGAGAAGTGCGCGTCGTCGGGCGGGAAGCGGGAGAACCGTGGGGGCGACGAATAGACGGTGACGCCGCCGGCGGGATAGCGCGGCGTCTGTGCGTTGCGGTATTCGATGCCGAGATGGAAGGTCGCCCCGGTCGCGAGGTCCACCCCGCCCGCCGCCTCGAACTCGCTGTGCATCAGGCGTGTGCCGGCGCGGCTGATCGCCCCGCCTTCATCGGTGATGAGCCGGAATGGCCAGACACCATCAATCCGCCCGTGATCCCCGTTCGCCAGCGGGACGGGCGCGATCGCACCGTCGCGCGGATCCACCGCGCCGAAATCCGCCGACCATCGCGCCTCCCACGTCTCACCGGCGCGGACGCGGTAATTCTGCCGCGTGGAGTAGAGGACGAGCAGGGTGCCGTCCGTGTTGAGGACCGGCGGCGTCGGGGGCAGGTTGTTCCCGCCGACGTAGAGGATCGGCGCGACGAATGCGCGCTCGCCCGTGCCCGCATTCAGCGCGTGGAACGTCTGGTGATCCGGGTGCTCGTCGAGAAAGCGGCGGATCGCCGCCTGCTCCTCCGGGGCACCCTTGCCCTGGAGGCTATCGAGGAGATGACCCTCGGAACCCGCCCAGAGATCGCCGAAGTAATAGGCAGGCATGGTGCGGAAGACGACGATGCCCGCATCGTCCGCGACGACGGGCCAACCGGCGCGGAACCCTTGCCCCGCGAGTTGTTTCTGCCAGCGAAGGGCGCCGGATTGCCGGTCGAGGGCGAAAACCTGGCTGTTTTCCGCGCCGATATAGATGAGATGCTGGCGCTCCGAGTAGGCCGCGCTCATCGTGATTGGCGCGCCTGCCGCGAAGGACCAGCGGGCCGCTCCGGATGCGGCATTGAGCGCGTAGAAGAGGCCATCCCGCGAGCCGATGGCGACCATATCCTCCACGACGAGGGGTGCCGCCCAGATGCCGCCCTTCGTCGCGTACGTCCACCGCTCCGCGCCCGTCGCGGCATCGTATGCGTGGACGAGAGCGTCCTGCGACCCGACAATGACCGTATTCCCCGCGATCGCCGCCGTGCCGAGGATGGCGTCGCCCGTTCGCGCGCGCCATAGTTCCGCGCCGGTGCCCGCGTCGAGGGCGACGAATGTGCCGTCGAGCGTGCCGATGAAGACGCGCCCGCTCGCGACGACGGGTTGCACATTGCCGCCGAGCCGGAGCGTATCCGGTCCCTGCGCGGTGTTCCATCCCCACCGGATCGCGTACGGGCCATCCGCCGCGCTCGCCCCGCCGCCCGTGCGCTGCGCATCGTGCGCGAGCGTTGGCCAGTCATCCGCAGCCGCCGCGGTGTGCGACGCCGTGCCCACCCACGCGCCCGGCGGTGCGATCGCGAGGAGCGCAAGGAGCAGGAGCATGGATGCGAGCGGTTGCACACGCCGAACGCGCGCCATCCGCGCGGCGTCCGCGCGATGCCGTTTCACCGTACCATCCTTACGCCGTGTATCCGCCATCCTTTCGCCCAGCATGCCGCCGTCCTTCGATCTCTCCCGCGTGTGTCTCTGTGTCCTTTTATGCGGTTGACGTGCGGAAAAAGCAAGGCATCATGACCGCGACTGACAACGTTGTCAGTCGCGGTCATGATGCCATGTGGGTGCGCGGAGGCATCCCGGCGGCCCCCCCATGCTCCGATAGTTAATCGTCCGCCGACGCGGTACAATGCAGCGAGCATGACACGGTACGGTGGATCGCGCGCTTGTCCCTAAACCACCGGCTATCTCACATTCCTTGTTGTCGTCGCTTGCCTCGTCCTCCGCGAGAAGGGACTATGATCAGATTTACGACGTAGGCGATGAACACATATGCAGCGTATCGGATGCGTGTAGTATTTTGAGAGTTCGCGGCAAAACACTCCCTGGGGTTAAGGCCGCAAGCAGGTGAGGCGAGATGAGTGGTCAACAATATGCGCGTACCAAAGGGCCGGTAGTTATTGAACTGAGCGTGTCAGAGGCGCTCGTGCTTTTCGAGCTCATCGCGAACTTCAATGATCGCAAGGATTTCGTATTTGAGGACCAAGCCGAATACCGCATGATGGCATATCTCGAATGTATTCTTGAACGTCAGTTGGCCGAGCCGTTCGCCCCGAACTATTACCAACTCTTGAAAGAAGCGCGTGACACGGTTCGCGATGAAGACTGATGGTGCCGACCGTGGGTCAACGTAGCCCGATAGGTAATCGCCACCCAGCGCGGTACAATGAAGCGACATAATCATAGGCGATGATATGCCCGGATGCTGGAACACGGAGACAAAGGGGAGACGGATTGGACACCGGGAAGCGATTTGACCCGACGAAGTACCTGCGGACGATCAAGGTGCGCGGCGGTACGCAGCAGACCTATTTGCCGGTGACGGCGCGGCTCCTCTGGCTGCGTGCCGATCACCCGGACGCGCACCTGATCACCGAGGCGCTCCGGCTCGACGAGAAGAGCGCGGTCTTCAAGGCGACCGTCACGCTGCCGGGCGGCGCGGTCGCCGTCGGCCACGGGAGCGAGACGGCGGGCGACTTCGGGGATTTCATCGAGAAGGCGGAGACGAAGGCGATTGGCCGCGCCCTCACCGCGCTCGGCTACGGGACGGAGTTCGCCGAGGGGCAGGATGACCCGACCCTCGCCGCCGCGACCGAGGTCGCGCCCGCCCCGCCGCGCCCGACGGAGCCGATCGCGCTCCCCGCGACTACGACGCCGCAGCCGCCCGCCCCGCCGACCGCGCTCCGCCCGGAACGGCTCTCGCGGCAGCAGGAACCGCCGCAACGCCCTGAACGCCCCGCGCCGCAGCCGGAAGCAGCGCCGCGCTTCGAGCGCCCCACCCGGCAGCCCGAGACGATGGAGCGGGCGGAGCGACCCGCGCGCCAACCGGAACTCGCGGAACGGCCCGAACGGCCGGCACGGCAGGAGGAACCGGCGGAGCGACCGACGCGGCCCGAACGCTTCACGCCGACGCCGCGCGGCCAAGTCGCCGAGCGCCCGCTCCGGCCCGAGCGCATCCGGGCGGCGGAGCCGACGGAACCCGCCGAGGAGCCGCCGCGCGCCGCGCCCGTCGAGCGCGCCTTGCGCCCTGAACGGTTGAGCCGCCTGCGCGATGTCACGCTGCCCGCCGCGCCCGCTCCCGAGCCGGAACCGGCGGAAGAACCCGCGCCGACGCCGATTCGCCGCAGCGGGCGGACGCTGGCGGCCGGTCGCACCTTCGCGAACGCGACGGCGCCGAACGCCACGCCGCAGGCTGCCCCCACCCCCGAGCCGCCGCGCCCCGCGCCCCGCGCCCCGGAACCGGCGGCGGAGGACGACGCGGACGACATGGAGATGGCGATGATCTCCACGACCGCCTTCTGGCGGTGGGCGCGCGGCAAGGGGTACGCGGACCGGCGCGCGGTCGAGGCGGCGACGGGCAAGAGCATGGACGCCATGACGCCGCGCGAGGCGTACTATCGCCTGAAGGAAGTGCTGGCGCGCGAAAGCAACGCCTGAGATGGCGAGCGCGCGGGCGACTGCCTCGGTGCCCCCGAAGGCGGGCGACCGCCTCTGGACCGGGCCGTACACGCTCGCGCTCCTCAGCGCGCTGCTCTTTTTCTCCGCGTTTTATCTGCCCCTCGCGGCATTGCCGAAGTACCTCAAGGATCAACTTGGCAGCGGCACCGGGCAGATTGGCCTGGTGCTCGGCCTCTTCGCGGTGACGGCGATCACGCCGCGCCCCTTCATCGGGCGGCTCGTCAACGGCGGTGTCACCCTCGCGCCGATGCTGATCTGCGCGACGATCTTCATGCTCGCCAACCTCTTCTACGCCGGAGCGACGACGATTCCCCTGCTAGTCGCCGTCCGGCTCTTCCACGGGGGCGGCATGGCGGGCTACACGACCGCCGCGCCCTCGCTCGTCGCCGCGATCACGCCCGCGCCGCGCCGCGGCGAGGCGATGGCCTACTGGGGCGTCTCGAACACGCTGGCGCTCGCCGTCTGCCCCGCGCTCGGCCTCGTGATCGCGGGGCGCTGGGGCTACCCCGCCTGCTTCGGGGTGGCGGCGGCGGTCGGCGCGGCGGCGGTGCTCGTCACGGCGCTGCTCCGGCCGCGCCAGCGCCCCGCGACGCGGCCCGCCTTGCCCCCGCAGGGGGCGCTGCTGGAGGCGCGCGTGCTCCTGCCCGCCGCCGCCTGCTTCGTGATGATGCTCGGCTATGGCGTCATCATCACCTTCATCATCATCCTCGCGGACGAGCGACACATCGCGGGGAGCGGCTTCTTCTTCACGATCTACGCGGCGGGCCTGCTCGTCGCCCGCGCCATCGCCGGGCGGCTCTCGGATCGGTGCGGGCGGTGGGTCGTCGCCGTGCCGGGGATCGCCTGCCTCACCGCGTCGCTGATCGTCGCCGCGCTCGCCCACGCGCTGCCGCTACTCGCCGTCGCGGCGCTGCTCGCCGGGGCGGGCTTCGGCGCGGCGCAACCCGCCCTGCTCGCCCTGACGGTGGACCTCGTCCCGCACGACCGGCGCGGCTCGGCGGTGGCGACCTACTACGTCGCGCACGAGAGCGGCATCGCGACCGGCTCCATCGCCCTCGGCTGGGTCGCGCAGGCGATCACAACGGGCGGCATGTTCGCCCTCACCGGCGCGGCATTGCTCGTGGCGATTGCCGCGCTGGGGCTGTATGTTCGGCGAGCGGGTCGGGAGCGCCGCGCGCCCGCGTGAGTGAAACGCCGGTGGCGGCGCGGCTTCAGCCGGTGATGGCCATACTTCCTCGCATTCATCACCGAATATCGGCGGGTGCGGATTGACAGCGCATCGGGAAGCCGTAGAATGCCGGTACGATTATCTTGCGAGCATTTTTGCCAATCGTCGCGATCCTGGGGCCCCGGTCATCCCGACGTGGGGCCGTGTCGTGTCGCGATAGGGAAAGGAGGGTTCGCACGGCGGTGTCGGGAGCATTGATTTTGAGAAGAAGGTGAGGGGAATGATGAGCAATCGGTGGGCACGCACTCCCGTTCGGTTCCGATACGGTTCGCGCATCGCGGTCACGGTCGCGACGATCCTCGCGCTCTGTACCTCGCTCGGCAGCGTCGCCGCGCAGCCGCCACCGGGGGGCGGGCCGGGTGGCGCCCCGCCCCCACCGTCCGCCAATGTCTCGGTCTTCGCGACCGGCGTGGAGAACCCGCGCGGCCTGCGCTTCGGCCCCGATGGCGCGCTCTACGTCGCCGAGGGCGGCGCGGGCGGCACGAACTCGACGGCCGGGCAGTGCGACCAGGTTGTCCCTCCCGTCGGCCCGTACACCGGCGGGAAGACCGGCCGCATCTCGAAGATTGACGCGAAGGGCACCCGCACGACGGTTGCGGACGGCCTGCCCTCCTCGCGGGACGGGATGGGCGATCAGAGCGCGGTGCAGGGCGTCGCCGATGTCGAGTTCGTCGGCACGACGCTGTACGCGCTCCTCTCGGGCGGTGGCTGCTCGCACGGCGTCCCGGACGTTCCGAACAGCGTCATCAAGATGAACGCCAACGGGACGTTCTCATCCCTCGGCGACCTCGGCGCCTTCGAGCGGGCCCATCCGGTCGCCCAGCCACAACCGGCCGACTTCGAGCCGGATGGCACCTGGTACAGCATGGTCAACGTCGGCGGCGCGCTGTATGCCGTCGAGCCGAACCACGGCGAGATGGATAAGGTCACCACGGACGGGCAGATCAGCCGCGTCGTGGACATCTCCGCCAGCCAGGGGCACATCGTCCCGACCGCGGTGGCGTACCACGACGGCAACTTCTACGTCGGCAACCTCGGCACCTTCCCGATCGTGGGCGCGTCGAAAATCCTGAAGATCACCCCGAGCGGGCAGATCAGTGTGGTCGCGACCGGGTTGAACGCCGTCCTCGGCGTCGCCTTCGACGGCCAGGGGCGGATGTACGCATTGCAGATGAGCACGGTGCCGAACCAGGGGCCGGTGCCCGGTTCGGGGAACATCGTGCGGATGACGGCGTCCGGCTCGTGGGAAGTCGTCGCCAGCGGCCTCTTCTTCCCGACGGGGATGACCTTCGGCCCCGACGGCATGCTCTACGTCTCGAACATGGGCTTCGGCCCGCCGACGGGGCAGATCGTCAAGGTCAACGTCAACGCCGCGCCGACCGCCGCGACCGGCGCGTCCGCTGGCC
>JAICIL010000250.1 GCA_025924435.1 Chloroflexia bacterium
GCTCGTCTCAATCGTTCCCAATGCCAAGACGCGGGTCGCGCGTCGTGTACAACTCCGTCAGTAAATCGCTCAACACCTGCGAGACGTACCGGACGGACGAGATCGTCCGCTCGTAGTACATCCGCGTCGGCCCGAGCACCGCGACCATCCCCGTCACCTCGGACGGGATGCCATACGTCGCCAGGACGATGCCGAAATCCCGCAGGGCATCCCACTGGTTTTCCGCGCCGATGATCACCTGCACGCTGTTGACGCGCTCGGTCTCCTCGGTGGCGACGAGCAACTGCGGCAGGAGCGCGGTGAGGAGTGCGCCGCCGCGCAACAGTTCCACCAGCCGCCCGGCCCGCTCATGCCCGTCGAATTCCGGCTGCTGCAGGACGTTGCCGAGGCCGTCGTGGACGACCTCCGCGCTCATCGCCTCTTCGAGGTTCCGCAACATGCGTACCGCCTCGTCCGCGACGACGCGATCAATGCCGGCCATCTGCTCCGCCGCCGCCGCGATCTCGGCCCGGCCAAGGTTCGCCAATCGCGCGCTCACGCCGTCCGCGACCGCGCGCAGCCCCGCCTGATCGAAGGCGTCCGGCAGCGTCACCATCGCCTGCCGCACCGCGCCTTCGCGCGTGACAAGGACCAGGAGCGCGGTCTTCTCCTGCACGGCGATCAACTCGACGTTCTTCACCTTCGGCAGCCGGGCGCGCGGCGTTGTGACGACCGAGACGTTGCCCGCCACCCGCGCCAATACCGACGCGGCCAGTTTCACCCACTCGTCGAGATGCACCTCCACCTGGTGGAATTGGTGCCGGATCAGCATCTGCTCGTTCGTCGAGAGCGATGGCTGCTCCATCAACCGCTCGACGTAGTAGCGGTACCCCGCGTCGGTCGGCGTGCGGCCGCCGGATGTGTGCGCCTGCTGAATAAAGCCCATCCGTTCGAGCAGCGCCATGTCGTTGCGGACGGTCGCGCTCGAAATCTCCAGCCCGCCGCGTTCGACGACGGTCTTCGAGCCGATGGCGCGCACCGTTTCCGTATATTCGCGCACGAGGAGGCGGAGAATCCGCTCCTGCCGCGCGCTCAACCCCAGATCAGCCATGCCTGCTCCTCATTAGCACTCTCACCACACGACTGCTAATACTGGGACAATACCACTTGACACAACTCATGTCAAGGCGTTATCGCATGTTATGTCAAGTATCTCGCTGGTGATTCGCGCTGTCTTGCCGTACCATGCACGATCGAAGGCTGGTGCGGAATGGCAGGGGATTGAACCACCAGGACACCAAGAACACGGAATACGCCAAGAAAATAGCGAGATCATTCACTCATTTCTTCCCATGCTCCTCTTCTCCCGTGGTGTCCTTGGTGTTCTTGGTGTCCTGGTGGTTCAATCCCAACCGCGAAATGAAAGGCGATCCATGGACGCGATCCCGACCCTCTCCGACGAGCAGCGCGTGCTGCCCCGCAGCGCGCGCCGCAACCGTGCGGGCCTGCTGACGCTCGGCAATGTCCCGCTGACGACCTATGCGCTCCGCTACGGGACGCCGCTCTACCTCTTCGACGACGAGCATCTGCGCGCGACGATCTGGCGTTTCCGGCGCGCCTTCAGCGAGCGCCTGCCCGCCCCCGCGACCTTCACCCTCTCGTACGCCGCCAAAGCCTTCCTCTGCACCGCCCTCGTGCAAATATTGGCGGAGGAGCGCGTCGGCCTCGATGTCAATTCCGGCGGCGAACTGCACATCGCCCTGCACGGCGGCATGCCCGCCGCGATGATCCACATGCACGGCAACGCCAAGAGCGCCGACGAATTGCGCATGGCGCTCGAACGGGGCGTCGGCCGGGTCGTTGTGGACAACCCGACCGAACTCGCCGCGCTCGACCGGATCGCCGGGTCGCTCGGTGCGCGCGCCGCGATCTGGCTGCGCGTCAATCCCGGCGTCACCGTCCATACGCACGCGGCGATGGCGACGGGGCATCTCGACTCCAAGTTCGGCCTGCCGATCGAGACGGGCGACGCCGCCCGCGCCGTCGCGACCGCCCTCGCCGCAGACAACCTCGATCTGATGGGGCTGCACGCCCACATCGGCTCCTCGATTGCGGAGACCGCACCGTATCAGGAGACGGCCCGCCGCTTCGTCCAATTCGCCGCCGAAATGCGCGCCCGGCATGGCTGGACGATGCGCGAGTGCAGCCCCGGCGGCGGTTTCGCTGTCCCCTACCTGCCGGACGACGAGGCGCTGGACGCCGATCGCGCCGCCGAGGCGATCATCCGTACGCTGGTGGAGGCATGCGCGGGCGCGGATTTCCCGGTGCCGGACATCACGATCGAGCCGGGCAAGGCGCTGATCGGCCCGGCGGCGATCGCGCTCTATACGGTCAACAACATCAAGGAGATCGCGGGCGTCCGCCGCTTCGTCGCGGTGGATGGCGGCATGGCGGACAATATCCGCCCGGCGCTCTACGGCGCGAATTACACGGTGCTGCTGGCGAACCGTGCGCCCGTGCGTGAGGCGGTCATCAGCACGGTCGTCGGGCGGTATTGCGAGAGTGGCGACATCCTCGCGCGCGACGTGCCGCTGCCCGCCGATCTCGAACCGGGCGACCTGCTCGCCTTCCCGACAGCGGGCGCGTACAGCATCCCGATGTCCAGCCAGTACAATGGCGTCCCGCGCCCGGCGATTGCCCTCGTGCGCGAGGACGGCACGCACCAATTGATCCGCCGCCGCGAGACGTACGACGACCTCCTGCGCGCCGACGTGCCGCTGGAAGAGATGTAGGATGCGTGTTTGCTAGTGTTCATTAAGACGTAAGGAGCGCCCACCATGCCATTCGCCGATCTCACGGGCCGTATCGCCATCGTCACCGGTGGGGCGGGCGCGCTCGGCCGGGCGACCGTCCGCGTGCTGCTCGACGGCGGCGCGACCGTCGTCACGACCGACACGCACGGCCACGGCATGCGCGATCTCGCCGCATCGCTCCCGGACGACCTCCGCGCCCGGTTCGCGACCGTCGAGGCGGATGTGGCGACCGAGGGCGGCGCGGAGGCGGTCGTGCGCCAGGCGACGGATGCGCACGGACGGTTGGACATCCTCATCAATATCGTCGGCGGCTACGCGGGCGGGCCGACCGTCGCGGAGACCGATCCGGCGACCTGGCGCGAGCAGTTTGAATTGAACGCGACGACCGCCTTCCTGATGGCGCACGCGGCGATCCCGGCGATGCAATCGCGCGGCTGGGGGCGTATCATTAACGTCGCGTCGCGCGTCGCCCGCACCGCGCCCGCCGGATTGAGCGCGTACGCCGTGTCGAAGGCGGCGGTGATCACATTGACCGAGGTGCTGGCGAACGAGGTGCGCGAATACGGTATCACGGCGAACGCGATCATGCCGAGCGTCATTGATACGCCCGCCAATCGCCGCGCGATGCCGGACAGCGATTTCAGTCAGTGGGTGCGACCGGAGGAGATTGGCGGCGTAATCCGCTTCCTCGCGTCTGAGGAGAGCGGCATCATCAGCGGCGCGGCGATCCCGGTCTACGGGCGCGCGTGACCCTCGCGAGGGGCAACGAGCGAGGAGCAAGGAGCAACGAACGTGTCACTGACGGGTGCGTACGGTGGGGGAAAATGGTCGCCGCGCACGCAATCGCGCCGCGAGGAGATGGCGGAGATCTGGGGCGATTGGGGGTCGGGGTCGGAGTGCGGCCGGTTGCGCGCGGTGCTGCTCCACCGGCCCGGCCCGGAACTCGATGAGATCGTGGACTTCGACGCGGTGCAGATGCGCGCCGACCTGCGGCCCGATCTCGCCCGCGCGCAGCACGACGCGATGGCCGATGCCTACGAGGCCGAAGGTATCGCCGTCCATTACGTCGAGGGATACCGGCCCGACAAGCCGAACCAACTCTTCTGCCGGGACCTGATGACGATGTCGCCGGAAGGGGCGATCCTCGCCCGCCCGGCGAGCACCGTCCGCGCGGGAGAGGAACGCATCCTCGCGGAGACGCTCGGCCTCCTCGGCGTGCCGATCCTGATGAGCGTCCACGGCGTCGGTACCTTCGAGGGGGCGGACGCGATGTGGGCCGCGCCCGACCTCTGCTTCGTCGCCGAGGGGCTGCGCACGAACCGCGCGGGCGCGGAGCAGGTGGCGTGGGCGCTCGAAAACATCGGCGTCGCGGTGGAGCGCGTCATGTTGCCGTATGGCGCGATGCATCTCGACGGCATGCTGAACTTCGCCGCGCCGGACCTCGCCGTCGTCTGGCCGCGCCGCACGCCGATGAATGTCGTGCGCGTGTTGCGGGAGCGCGGCGTGCGTATCGTCCATCTGCTCGATGAACCGGCGACGCACGACTGCCTGCCCGGCAACTTCGTCGCCCTCGCCCCGAACCGCATCCTCATGCCGACCGGCGCGCCCCGCCAGCGCGCCATCTACGAGGACGCGGGCATCACCTGCATCGAGGTAGAGGTGAGCGAACTGATCAAAGCAGGCGGCGGCATCCACTGCATGACCGCCTTCCTGAAGCGCGACGACACGGACGAAACCGGATGAAACCGAATGAACCGCAGAGGCGCAGAGGGCGCGGAGAGCGCGGAGAGGATTCTGAGAAGACGAGATTTGGTATCTCGTTTTATCTCTCTTTCCTCTGTATCCTCTGCGTCCTCCGCGCCGCTGCGGTTCTCCCCGGTATCGTCCCACGCTGGTGAGTGGCGATGCTAGTAGAGTTGAGCATTCAGAATATCGCGATCATTGACCGGCTGCGGGTCGCCTTCGAGCCGGGCATGAACGCGCTCACCGGCGAGACGGGCGCGGGGAAGTCCATCATCATTGACGCCCTCGGCGCGGTCGTCGGCGGGCGGACCTCGCCCGATATGCTCCGTGCCGGCGCGGAGCGGGCGCGGATCGAGGCGGTCTTCGATGTCACCGACCGGGACGATCCCGCGCTCGCCGCGCTGCTCGACGAGGCGGGTATCGAGCACGAGGACGGCACGCTCATCCTCGCGCGCGACCTGCAATCGAATGGTCGCTCGGTCGCCCGCATCAACGGGCAGACCGTGACGGTCGGCCTGCTCGGTCGCGTCGGCGAGCGGCTGGTGGACATTCACGGCCAGAGCGCCCATCTCTCTCTGCTCCGTCCCGCCACCCATCTCGACTTCCTCGACGCCTACGCCGGGCTGATGGAACGGCGCGCGGCACTGACGGCGCTCGTTGGCCGCGTGCGACGCATCCGGGCCGAGCGCGCCACGCTGGAGCGGGACGACCGCGAACTCGCGCGCCGCATGGACCTCCTCCGCTTCCAGGTGGAGGAGATCGCGGGCGCGAACCTCGAACCTGAGGAAGATGACGCCTTGCGCGCCGAACGGCAACGGCTCGCCAACGCGTCCAATCTGCAAGTGATCGCGGACACGGTCTATCGTACACTGCGCGAGGGGGCGCCGCCGCGCGGCACGAGCGTCGTCGAGGGGCTGCGCGATGTGGCGAAGAACCTCGGCGAACTGGCGAAACTCGATCCCGCGCTGGCCGAGGCGGAGAGCGAGGTGGACGAGATGGTCTACCTGCTCGAGGATGTCGCCGCCACCGTCCGCACCTATCGGGACACGGTGGAGGACAACCCGGCGCGGCTGGCGGAAGTCGAGGAACGGCTCTCACTCATCCGCGATCTGGAGCGGAAATACGGCGGCACGGTGGCTGAAGTGCTCGCCTTCGGCGAAGAAGCGGAGCGCGAACTGGCGACGCTGGAGGGGAGCGAGGAACGCCTCGCCCAATTGCGCGACGAGGAAGCGCACGTGCTGCGGCAAATTGGCATGCAGGCGGGGAAGTTGTCGCAACTGCGGCAGAAGGGCGCGTCGCGCCTCGCCAAGGCGGTGGAGGCGGAGATCGCCCACCTCGCGATGGGCCGCACGCGCTTCACCGTCTACCAGTCGCAGGAAGAAGACCCGGAGGGCGCACCGGTCGGCGGCGACGACGGCCACGCGCGCCATCTCGCCTTCGATGCGCGCGGCGTTGACCGCGTCGAATTCCTGATCGCCCCCAACGTGGGCGAAGCGCCGAAACCGCTCGCCCGCATCGCCTCCGGCGGCGAGACCGCGCGCCTGATGCTCGCCCTCAAATCCGTCCTCGCGGCGGCGGACGCGACGCCGACGCTCGTCTTCGATGAGGTGGATGTCGGCATCGGCGGACGCAGCGGGCAGGTCGTCGGCGAGACGCTCTCGTCGCTCGCCCGCACCCATCAGGTGCTCTGCATCACCCACCTCGCACAGGTCGCCGCCTTCGCGGACGGCCATTTCCGCATCGTCAAGCGGGACGTGCGCGGCCGGACGGTCTCCGATGTCGAGCGATTAGACGAACCGGAGCGCGTCGAGGAGCTAGCCGCGATGCTCGATGGCGTCCCGATCACCCCCGCCGCTCGCGCCAGCGCGCGCGACCTCGCGGAACGCGCCGCCGCCCGGAAAACGGCAACCGAAACGCCGCGCCAGCCCGCCGCCGATTAGCACGCTATTTCAGGGCGGTTGTGCCGACCGCGCATCGGTGGTGGCGGCCGAAGCCCAATGCGGTTCAGTTAACGATCAAGCAGTGCTCCCGCTGGCTGCGTACGGGCGGTTCGCGAACCACCCTCCCCGGATCGTTCGCGCCGCTCCGACCGCGCCCTGCTGTCGCTAGAGGGCGGTTCGCGAACCGCCCGTACGGACAGTGAAAAGATGCTCCTGCCGCTCCTCACTGAACCGCATTGGGCTGAAGCCCGCCA
>JAICIL010000251.1 GCA_025924435.1 Chloroflexia bacterium
AGTCAGTTACGACGTGGTGTGGGATCGCAGTCTGGAAAGCCCGCGCTACCCCAGATTGAACGTGAACGGTTCATCAAGAATCGGTGGCATGCCCATGCCAGAACGGGGTCGCTGTCATGCTCATTCTCTTGGTTGCGCTCGGTTCGTGTCCGTCGCGAATGTCCAGAGATCCAGTTCCGGCGGAACCAGGCCGATCGCCGTGAGGACGGTGCTGATCTGCCCCCGATGCTCGTTGCCGTGATGGAGCGCCTGGGCGAGCACGACGCCTGCCGGTATCGCGTAGCGCGTCCCTTCCGGCCACGTGTACGCGAGCAACCGCTCGGCGTCGAACGGCTCGGCCAGGAATGCCTCCCAGCGCGCCGCCATCTCGTCCGCCCGCGTCGTCAGTTCGTCCAGGCTCGGCGGATCGTCCGTTTTCCAATCCCAGTCGGGGTGCCGATCCGAGAGGCGGAAACAGTAGTTCGCTTCCGCCGCGACGATGTGCCAGAGCGTGGCGACGGGATCCCCGTAGACTCCGGTCACCGTGGACTCCAGTTGGGCGGGCGCCAGGGCGCGACAGAACACGAGCAGCCGACGCGTCGCCCAGGCGGTATGGCGGAAGGCATCGAGCAAGCCATCGTTCATGGGTCATCCTCCCGGTGTCGAGTGCCGAGCGGGGATGTTCGGTCGCCTGCCGCTATGCGCGATGGCCGCGCGCATCGAGCGAGTATGCCCCCGGCCCCGTCAGCGCGACCGTGGCGGCGGCAACCGCGAAAAGGAAGGCCATCTCGTACCCACCCTGCCCGTGGAACCCCGTCTTCCAGTGCGCCTTGCGGATCGCGACGAGCATATTGAAGAGCACGGCGGGCGCGACGAGTCGCGTCTTGAAGCCTGCGGCGAGGGCGAGGCCGCCCGCGAACTCCGCCAGACCGGCGGCGACGGCGGCCTGGCGCGGCAGGGGGACGCCCATTCGCTCCAGCCCGCCGCTAAATGCCGCGAGGCCGCCCCGCTCGACGGTGGCGGGGAAGTTGCTGCCCATCATCCTGGCGAGCGCGGCGGGCGGCGTCTTGCCGGGGCCACCGAAGAGTTTCGGGTAGCCGTGCGTCATCAGGCTCCCTCCGACGCCCAGCCGGAGCAGCAGCAATCCCCAATCCGTCAATGCGGTTGTCACTCGCTCGTCACCGTTCATGCATCGCCTCCATCGCTTCATCGCGCAACGCGGAATACGCGCACTCCCTGTACGCTCTCCATGGCTATTGCGTATAGCCGTTCGGGTGTGCTTGCCGCCATGTCCAGGCGCTCGCGATCATGTCATCGAGCGTACGCGTGGCGCGCCAGCCGAGCAGTTCCGCCGCGCGGGACGGGTCGGCGTAGACGACCGCCGCGTCCGCGCCGCCGGGCCGTCGCGGCCCTTCCTCGGTCGGCACGGGCCGGTCCGTGATGCCGCGCACCGCGTCCACGATCTGCCGCACCGAGACACCCGTCCCCGTCCCCAGGTTGAGGGTCAGCGTCGGGTGCCGGTCGAGCGCTTCGAGCGCGCGGACGTGCGCCTCCGCGAGGTCCACGACGTGGATGTAATCGCGGATGCACGTCCCGTCGGGCGTCGGATAGTCGCTGCCGAGAATCGTCAGATGTGGCCGCTTCCCCTCCGCGACCGCCAGGGCGAGCGGCACGAGATGCGTCTCGTGGCTCCGATCCTCGCCGAAGCGCGCGGAGGCCCCCGCCGGGTTGAAGTAGCGCAGGATCGCCGCGCGCAGGCCGCGCAGTTGCGCGTGCCACTCCGTCATCTCCTCGATCATGATTTTCGTCAGGCCGTACGGGTTCAGCGCCTGTCGCGGCAATGACTCCGTCACCGGCATCGTCTCCGGCTGCCCGTAGACGGTGCAGGAGGAGGAGAAAACGAAGCGGAGGCAGTCGTGCGCGAACATCGCGTCGAAGAGATTGCACGCGCCGACGAGGTTGTTGGAGAAGTATGCTTCGGGTCGCTCCATGCTCTCGCCGACGAGTGCGTACGACGCGAAGTGGAGGACGGCATCGGGGCGGTGGTCCGCGAACGCCCGCATCACCGCATCGCGGTCGCGCAGATCCGCCTGCACAAAGGTCGCGCCCTCGTGGACGGCGTCGCGGTGGCCGAGTTCGAGATTGTCGAGCGCGATCACCTCGTGCCCGGCATCGAGCAGGACTTCGGTCGTGACGCTGCCGATATACCCGGCGGCGCCGGTGACGAGCGTTTTCACGCGCACCCCTTTCCGTGACGATTACTCGTCGGCAGCGGCAATTTCCGGGCCAGCGTAATCGGGGAACCGGAACGCCATGCCTTTGTTGAGCAGCCCGCCGTGTCCGAGCGCGGCGAGCGTGCGCGCCGTCACCCGCTCGCCCGCGAAGAAGCGGGGGAGGATCAGATCGAGCACCGTCGCCCGCGAGAACATGCCGCAGGAGGCCATGCCGAGGATCGGCGTCTCGCCGAGGTAGGCGAGCCAGTACGTGCTGCCCGGATGCGCGGGGACACCCCGCTTCTCCCACCGCACGCCGAGGCCGTCCAGCGCCTGCACCGTGAGATCGAGCGGATCGGTCGAGGTGACGCCCGCGCAGAGGATCATGTCAACGCCATCGGCGATCAGCGACCGCACGGCGTCCATGACGGTCGCGCGGTCGTTCGTCGGATGCACGATGGCGACGATCTCCGAGCCGAACCAGGTCACTTTCCCGGTGATCGCCTCGCGGAAGCGTTCGCCCGCCGCCGGGAGGAGTTCCTCGCGAACGACGACGCCGACCCGGCGGTGGATGAACGGCAGAACCCGGAGGATACCCGCCCCGCCCCGCGCGATCCGCACCGCCGCATCCAGCGATGCCTCTTGCGTGACGAGCGGCGTCACCTTGACGCCCGCCACCGCCTGCCGCTCGCGCACGATCTGCGCGTCGAACAGCGTCCAGACCGACATGTCGGGGATCGAATTGATCTCCAGCAACCGTTCCGCATCCACCGCGAGCAGACCCCGCTCGCGGGCGCGGAGCGGGATCATGCTCTCGTGCGGATCGCCGATCTGGATGCCCGCCGCCGCCACCGCGCACGCGAGCCGCCGGGCCGCCGCATCCTCATGGACGTCGCCCGATTCGAGCGCGATGAGATGCACCGTGCGATCCGCCGCGCGGAGGGCGGGCAGATCATCCTCGCCGAGCAGATGGCCCTTGCGGAGCCGGACGCGATCCGCGCCGACGATCGCCTGCACGTCGTGCGCGAGCACGCGACCCGCGATCGTCGCGGCGGAGATGTCGGCGGTGTGCACGATCTCCGGTTTCATCGCGGCATCACTTCCTGCCCATCGCCGACGAACGCCTGCCAGTCGGCGATGATGCGCGCGTCGTGGTCGAAGGCGAGCGGCGGCAGGCTGTCGGGAGCGAAGTAGCCGATGGCGGCGATCTCCTCTTCCTGGATGACGGGGATAGCGGACTCCGCAATCGTGCCGGTGTAGACGATGAGGACAACCGGATTCCCCGGTTCGGAATAGACGCCGAGCAGGTGCGTCAGGATCATGGGCAGGCCGAGTTCCTCCCGCACTTCGCGCTCGGCGGCGCGCTCGACTTGCTCGCCGCGATCGACGTATCCCGATGGAAACGTCCAGAGACCGATGCGCGGCTCCATCGCGCGTTGTTGCAGGAGGATGCCGCGCGCATCGGCGATGATCACCGCGACCGCGACCTTCGGATCGCGATAGAAGGGCGCTCCCGGCGCGCTCATCGCGCCGCTTCCATGCGCGCGCGGATGCGGGCGTAGTCGTCCGGCGTGTCAATGTCGTCGAGGAGGGAACCGGGCACGGGCACTTCGAGCACCATGTCCATGTGCTTGCGGAGGATGGGCCGCGCGCCCGTGTCGCCCTTGAGATTCTCAAGCAGTAGCCATGTCGCGCGCGCGAGCAGCACCGGATTGCCCCATTCCCCATCGTACACCGGCACGATGAACGGCCCGCCCGTCTGCTCGTACGCGCGGAGGATCGCATCCACGACGGTCGGCGCGAGGAGCGGCTGATCGCCGACGACCATCAGCGCGGCGGCTACGTCGTCACCCAGTGATTTGACACCGGCGCGGACGCTCGTGCTCTGACCTTCCGCGTACGCGTCGTTGCGGACGACAGTGATGTCCGTGAGATCGAGCGCCGCCGCGATCTCGTCCGCCGCGTGGCCGAGCACGAGCACGATGCGATCCACCCGCGACGCGCGCAGCGCATCGAGCGTGTAGGCGAGCGCCGGGCGACCGGCAATTGGCGCGAGTTGCTTCGGCTGGCCGAGGCGGGACGATGACCCGGCGGCGAGCACAACGGCCGCAACCGCCCCCCGCTGGCTCACGCGGTGGCCCCGGCGCTCGTCCGCCGCGCGTCCATAAAACCGCCGGAGCGGCCGGAGCGCACCGCCAACATCTCCGCGAGGATGCTCAGCGCGATCTCCTCGGGCGACACCGCGCCGATATCCAGGCCGATCGGGGCGTGGATGCGCGCGAGGTCGTCCTCGCTCACGCCCTCGGCGCGCAGGGTGGCGACGCGATCCGCGTGCGTCTTGCGGCTGCCGATCGCGCCGATGTAGCGGAGCGGGTGGGGGAGCGCGGCCTTCAGCGCCGGTCGCTCGAACTTCGGGTCGTGCGAGAGGATGACGAGGTAGGTTTCGGCGTCGAGCGCGACCTGCGCCAGCCCCTTGTCCGGCCAGGCGAGGATGCGCTTCTCGACATGCGGGAAGCGTTCCTCGGTCAGGAACCACTCGCGCGCGTCAATCAGCGTTACATCGAAGCCGAGGTCCTGCGCGAACTTCGTCAGCGGGATCGCGATGTGCGCCGCGCCGACGACGACGAGGCTCGGCGGTGGCGGATAGGACTCGATGAAGACGCGCGACTCGCCGGATGCGGCGGATAAGAGCCGCTCCTGTGTCTGTCGCGCGCGCAGCGACTCCGCCGCCATCGCCGCCAATTGTCGGTCTATCGCGCCGTCGCCGCTCGTGCCCTGGAGGAGACTCGCATCCTCGCCGACGAGCAGTTCCGTGCCGACATGGTCGCCTTCCAACACCGTCACGGTGGCGACAGGTTTCCGCGCGGCGACGGACGCTTCCAGCGCGCGGAGCAGCGTGAGGTCCATCAGTTTGCCTTGATCGGTTCCACAAAAACGTCAATCTCGCCGCCGCAGGAGAGGCCGACCGTGAAGGCCAGTTCGTCCGCGACGCCGTACGAGACGAGGCGCGGCTGGCCGGTGCGCAGCACGTCCTGCGCGACATCCACGACCGCCGCCTCGACACACCCGCCGCTCACCGAGCCGACGATGCCGCCCGACGCCGAGATCGCCATTTTCGCGCCGCGCGGCCGGGGCGCGGAACCCCAGACCTTGACGACGGTCGCGAGGGCGACGGGTTCGCCCGCCCTGAGCCACTCGTCCACCTGCGGCTGCACATCGTTGAGTGTTGACATGATGAAGTCCCTTCTAACGAGCCGCGACGACCGCTTTCGCGGCGGTGTCCCGCCCTTGCCGCCTGCTCGGGCGGCGCCCCTGCACCTCGACCAGCAGCCGTGCCAGCGCCTGGAGGCTCGCGAGATTGTTGGCGGGCAGGAAATCGTCGCAATACGGCAATGCCGCCTGCATGCCCCGCGTCAGCGGCTGATAGCCGCTGGTGCCGAGCAGCGGATTGAGCCAGATCAGGCGGAAGCAGTTGCGCTGCAAGTGCGCCATCGCGTCGCGCAGCAATTCCGGCTCGCCCCGGTCCCAGCCATCGGAGATGACGATCACAATCGCGCCCTGATTGAGGACGCGGCGCGACCACTCGTAGTTGAAGGCGTGGAGCGACTCGCCGATGCGCGTGCCGCCGCCCCAGTCCTGGACGACCTTCGAGACATCGTCGAGCGCGTCGTCAATGTCCTTGCGCCGCAGCAGCCGCGTGATCCGCGTCAGCCGCGTGCCGAAGACGAACGCCTCCACCTTGTCCAGGCTGTTTTCCAGCGTGTGGACGAACTGGAGGAGGAGCCGCGTGTACCGCTCCATCGAGCCGCTGATGTCGCAGATCAGGACGAGCGGCCGCTTCTTCGTCTTGCGCTCGCGGAAGGCCAGTTCGACGAATTCGCCGCCGTAGTGCATATTCTTCCGAATCTGGCGGCGCATGTCTATCTGGGTGCCGTTGTGCGCGGGCTTGCGGCGGCGCGTCTCGCGCTGGCCGACCTGCAGGCGCATCATTTGCATGACGCGGCGCGCTTCCGCGAGTTCGTCCACCGTGAAGGTCTCGAAATCCTTCGCCTGGAGCATCTCGGACGAACTATACGTCCGTACGACATCCATCTCGGACTGCGCCTGGTCGCTCTCGGTCGCGCTGTTCGCCTCCTTGCGGTTCGGGTCGCGCCCCTTGTCGCTGCGGTGGTCCTCGCCCTCGCGCTGTTTCGCCTCCTCGTCGCGATGCTGGGCGTCCATCAGGCGGCGGCGTGGTTGCTGCTTCAGTTGCTCGTCGTCCGCCATGACCAGCCCCTCGTGCCCCTCGGAGTGGTCCGTCGCGCGCCAGAAGGCGTCGAACGCCTCGTCGTACAGGGGGATGTCCTCGTGGCGGCTGATCAGCGTCGTCCGGCCGGCGTCCTTGACGTCGTCGCGCCGCTCCCAGCCCACGTACTCGAGCGAGTTGAGGAAATCGAGCATGTGGCCGGGCGAGACCTTGATGCCCATGTACCGCAGCAGGCGCGCGAACCGCACGACCTGCACGAGC
>JAICIL010000252.1 GCA_025924435.1 Chloroflexia bacterium
GGCAGGCTGAAGCCCGCCACCACCATATCTGAAAATCTCTATCACAATTGGGCAGAGGCTCCGCGCTCCCCGGTTATGCGCCGATGAGGGCGCGGAAGCGGCTGTCGTCCTCGTAGGGGCCGACGACGGCGAGATTGAGGCGTTCGGGCAGGAAGAGATCGCGGGCGAGGGCCTGCACATCCTCGATTGTCACGGCGTTGTAGTGCGCGACGACGTCTTCCGGCGTGAGAATATCTCCCAGGAGCAATTCGCGCATGCCGATCCACGACGCGACCGGCGCGCTCCCTTCCAGCCCCATCAAGAGGCTGCCCGTCACGTAGCGGCGGGCGCGCTCGAACTCGGTCGGCGTCACCGGTTCCCTCCGCAGGCGGACGAGTTCGTCGAGGATCGCCGTGACGGTGTGCTCGGCGCGGTCGGGGTCCACGCCCGCGTAGATCGTCCCCCAGCCGACATCTACGAGCGTCGGGAAATAGGAGCCGACGTTGTAGGCGAGGCCGAGGTCCTCGCGGATGCGCAGGAAGAGGCGGCTGCTCATCGTGCCGCCGAGGATGATGTGCAGCAGGTATTGCGCGTACTTGCGCGGGTCCGAGTAGGAAATCGCCTGCACGGCGAGGCTCAGATTCGCCTGCTCGATCTCCCGGCCAATGAGCGCGACGCGCGGCTTCGTCTGCGACGGCGCAACGAACGGCACATCCGGCGGTGCATCGCGCTTCGCGAGATCGCCGAAGGCTGCCGCCGCGAGCGCGACCACTTCATCATGGGCGACTTTCCCCGCCGCCGAGATCACCAGCCGCTCCGGCGCGTAGCGCGTCGCGAGGAACGCGGTCAGGTCGTCCCGCGTCAGCCGCGCGACGGTCTCCTCGGAACCGGCAATCGGACGCCCAACCGCCGCGCCATCCCAGACAAGATGGTCAATCAACTCGCCGACGACCTCATCCGGGATGTCGTTGATGCCCCGAATCTCCTCGGTGATGACCTCGCGCTCCTTCTCGACATCGTCGTCGCGGAAGAGCGAGCCGCGCAGCATGTCGGCCAGCACATCGAAGCCGATCGTGAGGGCGTCGTACGGCACGCGGACGGAGTACGAGGTCGTCTCGCGGCTCGTACCCGCGTCAATGTTGCCGCCGATGCCCTCAATCTCCTCGGTGATCGCGCTCGACTGCGGGCGGCGGGCCGTCCCCTTGAAGACCATGTGCTCGATGAAGTGCGCGATGCCGGCCTGGTCGTCCGTCTCGTCGCGCGAGCCAACGCGATAGTTGACATGCAACGTCGCGGAGCGCACATGCTCCATGCTGCTCGTGACGACGCGGACGCCGTTCGGGAGCGTCGTCTTCCGGTACATCGGTTGGCTGCTCAATGGAGTTCCTCAAGATAGGCGCGAACGAGGCGGAGCGCCGCCTCAGCGGATGCCGTGACATTGGAAAGCCGGTCGCCGTCCCAGAGATACCGCCGACAGCGCTCCACCCCCTCGGCGGCGAGCGCGACGTAGACGAGACCGACGGGCTTCGTCGGCGTCGCGCCCGTCGGCCCGGCGATGCCGGTCGTGGCGACGCCGATGTCCGCCCCGATCTTCCGGCGGGCACCGCGCGCCATCGCGAGCGCGACATCCACGCTCACCGCGCCGTACCGATCGAGCATCAGATCGGGCACGCCGAGCAGGCGATGCTTCGCGTCGTTGGAATACGAGACGATGCCGCCGAGGAAGTACGCGCTGCTGCCGCTCACGCCGGTGATGCGGGCCGCGACGAGGCCGCCGGTGCACGATTCCGCCGTGGCGATCGTGCGGCCGTGGCCGGTGAGGAGCGCGCCAACACCCGCATCTATCGCGTTGTCGTCGGGGGGATGGTCGTCGGTCGCGGCGGTGCGCCCATAGAGGGCGCGGACAGTATCCATGATCGGGGAGTATATCAGAAGGGGCCGGGGGTTAGGTTCCTTCTCCGATCTATCGCGCGAGAATATTGTCAAGTTGGCAGCCGTCTGGTAGGGTTCCATCGGGTAGGAAACACGCGTTCCCGTGCGGTTGCGCTTCCGAAGAAAGGACAACAGGAGTGGTTCGTGTGCGCCTTCGGGTGACGGCGTTCACCGCGCTCGTGCTCGTTTTCGGCATCCTCTTTCCGGTCGGCGCGCTGGCGAGTGCGCCCACGCCAACGTCGCACCTCATCGAAGCGCTCGATCCCTTCGCGCGCGATCACGTCCCCGGCTCGCTCCTCGTCGCGCTCAATGCCGCGACCGCGCCGACGGTGCATCTGAGCGACACCGATACGCTCATCCATCTCCAAGCGGCGAGCAGTTATGAGGAGCGCACAAGCCCGACCGAAGAACGGGAGACCTATGCCCGGCTGCTCGCCGATCCGCGCGTCGCGTCGGTCGAGCCGAACTACCGCATGCATGCCATGCAGGTCCCGAACGATCCCTTTTACGCGCGCGAGTATTGGACGCGAAGCGTCAACCTGGAACCGGCGTGGGACACTACCACCGGCTCGCCGGGCGTCGTCGTCGGCGTCGTGGATTCGGGCGTCTATCCCGATCATCCCGACCTCAGGGGGCGGCTGCTGCCCGGATATAATTTCGTGGATAACAACACCAATCCGATGGACGATTCATCGTCCCAGCACGGGACGATTGTCAGCGTCCTCGCCGCCGGGCGCGGGAACGACGGCGTCGGCGAGGCGGGCGCGGCGTGGGACGTGAAGATTCTCCCCGTCAAGGTGATCAACAGCGTGGGCGATGGCAATAGCGGCGCGGTCGCCAACGGCATCCACTGGGCGACCGATCACGGCGCGACCGTGATCAATCTCAGCCTCGGTGGGCCGGATTTCTCGCAGTCGGTGGCGCGCGAGATCGGCTACGCGCGGTCGAGGAATGTCACGATCGTGACGGCGGCGGGCAACGAGCCGTCGGAACGCGACTATCCCGCCGACGATCAGAATGTCATCACGGTCGGCGCATCGGACGAGAGCAACAACCCGGCCGATTTCACCTCCACCGTGAACAAGGTGGACCTCGCCGCGCCCGGCGTCAAGATCGCCGCCTACCTGCCGGAGAAGAGCACGGACCTGTACGTGACCTCCGGCACCTCATTCTCCGCGCCGATCGTCACGGGTATTGTCGCGCTGATGCAGAGCGTGAAGCCCGGCCTCCGACAGGAAGACGCCCTGACCATCCTCAAAACCACCGCGCGCGACATCGGCACGCCCGGCCCCGATCCGCAATCCGGCGCGGGCCTCGTGGATGCCGCGCGAGCCGTCAAGGCGGCGCAGGGCGGCGGTGTCGCGACGCAGCAAGCAGGCCCGCCGCCCTACGCCGCGACCTACAATCGTTACGACGGCCCCGTCCTCTCTGGCGCGGTGCAACGCGGCTTCATCTGGGGGCCGCAGGTGAACAGCAACCGCGTCGAAGCGTACACCGATGCGCCGGCCGGGCAGCGCCTGGTCTGGTATTTCGACAAGGGCCGCCTGGAGTTGACCAATCCGCAAACCGGCCAGATCACGAGCGGCCTGCTCGTCAATGAATTGGTCACCGGGCAGATTCAGACGGGCGACGCGGCCCGCGAGACTCGCGCGCCCGCGGCGGTCGCCGTCGCCGGTGACGCCGGTGCGCCGGGGGCGATCACCTACGCGACGCTGAACGGCGTGCGCGCCGCCGCGCCGCGCGCCGTCGGCAGCCCGATCACCGAGCAACTGCAACCGACCGGCGCGTTGACGACCGCGACGAGCGGCGATGCCACGGGCGTGACGACCGCCGCATTCATCCGGGAGACGAACCACGCCGTCGCCTCCGTCTTCTGGCAATATCTGAACAGCACGGGCATCACGATCCAGAACGGGCAGGCGGTCAACGGCCCGCTCTTCGACCCGACCTTCTTCGTCGTCGGCCTGCCGATCACCGAGGCATACTGGACGACCGCGACCGTTGGCGGCGTCAGCAGGACCGTCCTCGTGCAGGCCTTCGAGCGGCGCGTGCTCACCTACACACCGAGCAACCCGGACCCTTTCAAGGTCGAGATGGGCAACGTCGGCCAGCACTACGTCGCGTGGCGGTACGGGGGGTAGTCAGAAACGAGAGCGGCAGTGCGTAGCGAGCGATGCGGAATGGGACATCCGCCTTCGTCGAACATTGACCGATTCGTCCCTTCTGATTACCGACTACTCTCTACTGGCTACTCCGGAATCTCCACGCGCAAGCCGTCGTAGGCGAAATGGACGCCGGGCGGGAGTTTGGCGTCGTCCTCGGCGTGCAGGACATCGTCGCTCATGTGCGTGAGGTAGGCGCGCCGCGGCTGCACGTCCGCGATCACCGCGAGCGCTTCGGCGATGCTGAGATGCACCGGGTGGGGGCGCTCGCGGAGCGCGTTGAGGACGAGCAGATCAAGCCCGCGCAATGAATCGCGCGCGGCGGACGGCACCTGCGCGGCGTCCGTGACGTACGCGAATCGCCCGAACCGGAAGCCGAGGACGGTCGCGCGACCGTGCGGCACCGCAACGGGCACGATCTCGTGGCCGTTGATCGCGAACGGGCCGTCAATGCGGTGCAGCGAGAGGGCGGGTTTCCCGCCGAAAAAGGGCAGCGGCGGTTCATCGAAGATGTAGGCGAACCGCTGATGGAACGCCGCTTCCACCGCCGCGTCCGCATAGACCGGGATTGTTTGCTGCTGGATCGCATTGAAGGCGCGCATGTCGTCCAGACCGGCGGTGTGATCGGCGTGCGCGTGGGTGAAGAGGACGGCGTCCACATGCGCCATCCCGGCGGCGAGTGCCTGCAACCGCAACTCCGGCGAGGTGTCAATCAGGAGGTCGGCGCCATCCGCGAACCGGATCCACACCGAGCAGCGGGTCCGCCGGTCGCGCGGATCGTCGGACTCGCTCGCGCGGCTGATCCGACCGATCACCGGGACGCCCGTGGAGGTTCCGGTGCCGAGAAACGTCAGCGTGGCCACGCACACACCGCAGCAATGAGCAATGAGCAATGGGCAATGAGTATTCGGTGGACGGAACCCGGAAAAGCACCATCCCGGTTCCTGGCATTCGATACTCGACCTGCCGCCCTCCACTCATCGCTCATTGCTCTTTGCTCATTGCTAATCCGCCGCGACACTGGCCGGGCCGCCGATCACCTCTTCGAGCCGCTTGAGCGCGCGCGCGAGGTCGGTCTGCTCCTGCGCGTTGAGGCCGCCGATAATCCGCGTCAGTTCTTCGTCGCTGCGGTGGCGCAGCCGCTCCATCAATTGCTCGCCCTTCGGCGTCAGCACATTGAGGACGACGCGGCGATCCGACGGATCATCCTCGCGCCGAACGAGGTCCTGCCGCACGAGCCGGTCCACGATGCCCGTGATCGTCGGGGTCGAGACGTTCAGATGCCGCGCGAGGATGCCAACCCTGAGCGCGCCATTCTCTCGCAGCAGCATGAGCACTTTCATCTGCGGCATGGTAACATCGAGATCCATCCACGCGCCGCTCGCGTCGCCGGTCACACGGGTGATGATCGCGCGGAGCGATTGCACGATTTCCTGAGCCTTTGGGGTTGATCGCGTCGCCATTGGTCAAACTCCTCTAATCTACGAGACCCACTCCCCACAGTGGCACTGAAGATAGCCTGAGACGCTACGACGAAACAAATGTTCAGTACAACGCGAGTACCATATGCGTCTTCAGCAACTACGCACATAGATTGTTATATCACACGAAAAACACACACGCAATAGATGGAATCGCACCGGGCGCGCGAGCGGCGTTGCGCGGATTGCTTCGCTCGTCGTAAGCAGAAGGCGGGCACGAGCAGTATCGGGGGAGAGAAGGGCGTCGCCCGTGTTCGGATCGCGCGCGTTCCATCGCGCGGCGGCGTTGACGCACCGCGAAAGCGTGCTACGCTTGACGATGGATGCGCCAGTTTTGGATAGATTTAGCGAGAATTGCCGCAGGTACGGTGGGCCGGTGCGAGGAGACGAAGGAGCGCACACGAACGAATCGGGTGGACATGGCGAGCGGCGCTGGCTGACAATCCGCGACGCATGTTCCCTGCTCGGTGTTGACCAGTCCACGCTGCGGCGGTGGAGCGATGCCGGCAAGGTGCCGGTCTTTCTCACCCCCGGCGGCCACCGGCGCTACGCGGAGGAGGATGTCCTCGCGCTCGCCAAGGGGACGGCCCGGCCGCGCCGCCGCATCAGCAAGCAGGCGCTCACCGAAGCCTCCCTCTCGCAGTACGAGCACGATCACTACGTCACGGAGGTTCGCCAGCGACCATGGTACGGCGAGTTCGACGCCGAAGCGCTGGCGGAACACCGGCGGCGCGGCTTGGCAATGGTGGATCTCGCCGTTCGCTACGTCTCGGGCCGCGCCGATCGGGCGGAAATCCTCGCCGACGCCTGCGGGATCGCGCGCGAGTACGGGCGGGACAGCGCGCGCCACGGCTTCGGGATCAGCGACGCGGTGGAAATCTACCTGCGCGCGCGCACGCCGATCATCCAGGGCGTCATCCAGTTTCTCGATCAGGGCGCGATCTCATCGGCGCGCGCCGGGCGCATCTTCACCGATGTCGTCGAGTTCATGGATCGCACAATGGGCGCGATGATGGAGCAGTACGAGCGTGATCGGCACGCGCTGCACCGCGACCCGCTGGCGGACGATAGCGACCTCCGGTAGCGCGGGCTTTCCAGCCTGCGTTCCTTCGCCACTCTCGCAGGCTGGAAAGCC
>JAICIL010000253.1 GCA_025924435.1 Chloroflexia bacterium
CGAGCGCAACCAAGAGAATGAGCATGACAGCGACCCCGTTCTGGCATGGGCATGCCACCGATTCTTGATGAACCGTTCACGTTCAATCTGGGGTAGCGCGGGCTTTCCAGACTGCGATCCCACACCACGTCGTAACTGACTTGACATATGTGGGCACTGAGGTAGAGACAAACGGGTGACATGGAATGGCGCAATATTCGGAAGTGCTTCTTCCTGCGCTCATGTCCCGCGTGGTGGCCCCTGTCGTAGCCGACGCAATCCGCCCTCGATCCCTCCGCTACGCGGTCCGATCGAGTCGATCCACCACGTCGCTCCGGCCTCCGCGAATCTCCCGACGATTTCACTTGCCTTGGTTGGGTCGTCTTGTGGCAGTGTCCCGCCAATCACTACATCGAACGGGGCATCGCTCTCGCGATGCTCAGCAATGTATGCCACTATCTCGCGAACGTCCTCCGGTGTCAGCGCGCCACCGTACTTCGCCACGCGCATCCCGTCCCACTGCGCCGCCCGACGGAGCGTCGCCTTGTGGGGCCAGGTCGCCGCGATCCAGACCGGGAGCCGCGGTCGTTGCAGGGGCGTGGGCAAGAAGACCATCTCCCGCAGGCGGTAATAGGTGCCGTCGAACGCGAACGGCTGCCCGCTCCATAAGCCAGCGAGGATCTGCAACCCCTCGTCGAACATGGCGGCGCGCACCCGTGGGTCCGTCTCCTCGCCGAACTGGGCGAACTCTTCCTCGATGATCCCGGCATAGCCCGATCCGACCGGCAGGATCAGCCGCCCGTTCGAGAGATAATCCAGCGAGACCGCCTCGCGGGCGACCTTCCACGGACGCCGCCGTGGCAGCGGCGTGACCATCGGGCCGAACCGAATGTGCTCGGTGGCCATCGCGATCGCCGCCATCGCGATCCATGGATCACCGAGCGGTTCGGGTTGGGGGCTGATCCCACTGGGTGAAGTTGCCGTCGCGATGTGATCCCAGACGAACATGCCATCCCAACCAGCGTGCTCCGCCTCACGAGCGAGGTGCGCGATGGCGCGCGGATCGGCAAAGTCGTCATACAGCGAGGTGTTGAATCCGAACCGCATGCCGCGAAGCCTCCTGCGTGGGTGCCGGGATCGGAATCGCAATCGTGACGGAACGATACTCAAATGTGAGGGGCAGATCAATGAGGGCGATGCGTGCGATCACGACGAGATGTAACCAGCCTCGAAGGAACGTCTCGGCGCCATAACCCAAATGTGTCAAGGATCATACGACGCGGACTGCTGCGATCCGGGAACAGTTCCACGGGAATCAGTGTTAGTGGGCGTGCGCGCCCGGTTCGGGGCTGCGCGGCGTCACCTTGTCGCCGATCTTCCGCTCGGTGCCCGCGAGCAAGCGCTGGATATTGTCCGAGTGATTGATGAGGATGAGCGCGCAGCCCGCCGTGCCGAAGACGAAGTACGCCCACGGCGACCAGCCGAGCAACGCGCCAATCAGCAGGACAACCGGCGCGGAGAGCGACGCGGTCACGTTGCCGAGGGACATGTAGCGGGTGAGCAGCACCGGGATCAGAAAGACGGGGACGAGCAGGATGAGGCCCGGCGCCATCGTGAACGCCGCGCCCATCGCCGTCACCATGCCGCGCCCGCCACCCCGGAAGCCGAGATAGGGCGACCAGCAATGCCCGCTGATCGCCAGGATGCCCGCCGCCGCCTCGACCCAGGAATTGCCCGTCACATAGCGGGCGAGCAGCACCGCGCCGATGCCCTTCAATGCATCGAGAATGAGCACAACGACGAAACCCTGCCAGCCGAGCAGCCGCAGGACATTCGTCGCCCCGGTTTTGCCGCTGCCGAAATCGCGCACATCCACATGCTTGATCGCCCGCACGAGCACAAGCCCCCACGGGATACCGCCGATGCAGTAACTCGCGACGAGGACGAGGGCGATCAGCAGGGCACGGGTCATGGGGCAGGCTCCTGACGATTGCGAAACCGCATGCGGATCGGATTGCCGATAAACCCGAATTCCTCGCGCAACTGGTTTTCCAGGTAGCGGCGATAGGAGAAGTGGACATCCTCGGCATGGTTGCAGAAGAAGACGAACGACGGCGGCGAGACATCCACCTGCGTCGCGTAGTAGAACTTCACCCACTTGCCCGGCTTCGAGGGCGGCGCGTGCTTCTCGACCGCCGTGCGGAGCATCTTGTTCAGCGCCGCCGTCGGCACGCGCTTCTGCCGCTCCTCCATGACGAGCAGCGCGCGTTCCATCGCCTGCGGGACGCGCTGATTGAACTTGGCCGAGATGAAGACCGCCGGGACGTACGGCATGAAGTCCAGCGCTTCGGCAGCCGCCTCGCGGTACTGCTCCATCGTCCGGCCGTCCTTCTCCACGAGGTCCCATTTGTTGACGACGAGCACCATGCCGCGCGCCTCGTCCGCGACGTACCCGGCGATGTGGAGGTCCTGCGAGGTGAAGCCTTCGGTCGCGTCCACGACGAGCAGCACGACATCCGCGCGCGTGATCGCCCGCATCGAACGGAGGACGCTGTATTTCTCGATCCCCGGCTCGATCTTGCCGCGCCGCCGGATACCCGCCGTGTCCACCAGCGTGATCGTCTGGCCTTCCCATTCCAGCACGGTATCGAGGGAGTCGCGCGTCGTGCCCGGTTCGTCGCTGACGATGGCGCGCTCCTGCCCGAGGAAGGCGTTGAGCAGGCGCGATTTGCCGACATTCGGGCGGCCGACAATCGCGATGCGCGGCCCGGTCGCCTCCGCCTCCTCGTCGCGATCCGGCAGGGCGGCGACGATTGCATCGAGCAGGTCGCCGGTGCCGCGCCCGTGCAGCGACGAGACGACGATCGGGTCCGTCAGGCCGAGTTCATAGAAATCCACGGCATTCGCCGCGCGCGTATTGCTCTCCGCCTTGTTCGCGGCGAGCACGACCGGCTTCCGGGTGCGGCGCACGAGATCGGCGACCGCGTGATCCGCCGAGGTCGTGCCGATGTTGGCGTCCACGACCATGACGATCACATCCGCCTCCTCGATGGCGTGCTCCGCCTGCTTGCGGGTCTCCGTCGGGATCGTGCTCAGGTCGAGTTCCGCGCCCCGCTCGTCCACGATGATGCCGCCGGTGTCAATCAGGGCAAAGGAGACACCGTTCCACTCGACATCCCCGTAGACGCGGTCGCGCGTCGTGCCCGGTTCGTCCTGGACGATGGCGCGGCGCTCGCCGATCAGGCGATTAAAGAGCGTAGACTTGCCGACATTGGGGCGACCAACGACGGCGACAATCGGCTTCGCCAATGTTCCTCCCGGACGGTTCACATGGACGCACGACAAAACGACCGCTCACACGGCGGATGCACCATGCAGTATAGCAGAGGCCGTGCCGGAGTGAATTATCCGGCGGACGCCAGAACCGCGACGAAACGATCCAGCATCGCGCGATCCAGCAGTTCCGTCGCGCAGACGAGCATATGCCCCGCCAGGGCCGGGTAATCCACGCCCAGATCGTACCCGCCGATCATCCCCGCGTCGAGCAGGCGCGCGTTCAGTTCCGCCGGGGCAATCGGCGTCCGCACGACGAACTCATTGAAGAAGGTCGGCGCCGGGCCGGAGCCGTCCTGCGTCGTGCCGTCCGCATTCACCACCGCGTAGCCGGGCAGCGCGCCGACCGCGCCCGCGAGGTAGTGCGCCTTGTGGTAGCACTGCCGCGCCAGCTCGCGCACGCCGCCGTCGCCGAGCATCGCCATCTGGATCGTCGCCATCAGCGCGTTCAGCCCCTCGTTCGTGCAGATATTCGAGGTCGCCCGCTCGCGGCGGATGTGCTGCTCGCGCGTCTGGAGCGTCAGGACGTACCCCGGCCGGCCCGTCGTGTCCGTCGTCTGGCCGACGACGCGCCCCGGCATCAGGCGCACGAGCGACTGCTTGCAGGTCAAGACGCCGAGGTAGGGGCCGCCGAAGGACAGGCCCGTGCCGAAACACTGCGCCTCGCCGACCGCGACATCCGCGCCGAACGCGCCCGGCGGCGTGAGCATGCCGAGCGCGACCGGGTAACTGCTGACGATCAGCAGCGCACCGACCGCGTGCGCCGCCTCGCCGAGCGCGGCGAGATCGTCAATCGTGCCGACGAATGACGGATACTGCACGACGAGGCAGGCCGTCTGCTCATTCAGCGCGGCGCGCACATCGGCAACGGTCGTCGTCAGCGTGCCGCTGTTGACACATTCCACCGTGGCGAGCTCGACATCGAGGCCGCTCGTGTAGGTCGCCATCACCTTCCGGTACGCGGGATGCACCGAATCGGCGACGACGACGCGCCGCCGCTTGGTGCTGTTAATTGCCATCAGCGCCGCCTCGGCGAGGGCGGTCGCGCCGTCGTACATCGAGGCGTTGGAGACTTCCATCCCGTACAACTGCGTCATCAGCGTCTGGAACTCGTAGATCACCTGCAGGGTGCCCTGCGAGACTTCCGGCTGATAGGGCGTGTACGCCGTGTAGAACTCGCCGCGAAAGGCCGTATGGCGGACGGCGGCGGGGGTGAAATGGTTGTACGCGCCCGCGCCGAGGAAGATCGGGTAGCGCACCGCGTCGGCGTTCCGCTCCGCGAGCGCGCCGAGCGTCCGGAGCGTCTCGATCTCGGAGAGCGCCCCCGGCAAGCGCAATTGTGGGAAGCGAAGGTCGGCGGGCACCGCCTGCACCAGCGCGTCGAACTCCTCGACGCCGATGACATCGAGCATCGCCCGCCGCTCGGGATCAGTCGTCGGAACGTAGGACATGAAACTCTCCTCAGTAGCAACGAGCAATGAGCAATGAGGCCAATTTCCACTCATTGCTCATTGCTCGTTGCTCATTGCTTCCTAATGTGCCGTGAATCCGGTGTAGGCTTCGGCGTCCATCAATTTGTCGAGCGCGGTCGGGTCGCTGACGCGGACTTTGATCATCCAGCCGTCGCCATAGGGCGCGCTGTTGACGTTTTCGGGCGCGGATTCGAGGGCCGAATTGACCTCGACGATCTCGCCCGGCACCGGGCTGTAGACATCGGAGACCGCCTTGACGGACTCGACGACGCCGAAACCGTCGCCGACGGCGAGCGACCGCCCGGCGGCGGGCAGTTCGACGAAGACGATGTCGCCGAGCGAATCCTGCGCGTAGGCGGTGATGCCGATTGTCGCGACATCGCCGTCCATCCGCACCCATTCGTGCTCCTCGGAGTAGCGCAGTTCCGCCGGGGTCTCCATCTTACGCGTTTCCCTTCTCTGTCGTTTCGGGCCGACGATAGAACGGCGTGCGCACCTGCTCCGCCGCCACGGGTTGATTGCGGATCATGATATCCAGCGGCTTGCCGATCCCCGCGACATCGCGCCGCACGAGGGCGAGGCCGATGTTGGCGTCGAGCGTCGGTGCGTAGCCGCCGCTCGTCACGTAGCCGACGGTCTCGCCGCCGACGGCGACCGGATAATCCGCGCGCGGGATGCCCCGGCCCACCATCTTGAAGCCGACGAGCCGCCGCGCCGGGCCACCCGCTTCCTTGACGGCCATGAGGGCATCGCGACCGACGAACCCTCCCTTGTCGAAGGCGACCGCCCACGAGAGCGCCGCCTCCAGCGGATTGATTTCTTCCGTCAGTTCGTGGCCATAGAGGGCCATCTTCGCTTCGAGGCGGAGCGTGTCCCGCGCGCCGAGGCCGATCGGCATTATTCCGTCCGGCTTGCCGACCTCCAGTATCTTCCGCCAGAGGTCCACCACGTCATCAATCGGCGGATAGAGTTCGACGCCGTCCTCGCCGGTGTAGCCGGTGCGCCCGACGATCATCGGCAAGCCGTTCACTGTCGCCTCGACAACCCCGAAGCGGGGCAGCGCGCCGAGATCCGTGTCCGTCAATTGCTGGACGATGCCGAGCGCCTTCGGCCCCTGCACCGCGAGCATCCCCACCCGGTCGGAGAGGTTCTCCACCGTGCAATCCAGTCCGCTCGCGCGCTGCTGCTCCTGGAGCCAGTCCACGTCCTTTTGTGTGTTGGAGGCATTGAGGCAGATGAAGAGGCTGTCCGGCAGGCGGTAGACGAAAATGTCGTCCACCGTGCCCCCCGACGGGCGGCAGAGGATGCTGTATTGCGACAAACCTTCCGGGATGCGGTCGAGGTCATTCGTCGCGACGGACTGGATGAACCGTTCGGCGTCCGGGCCGCTGACGCGCGCCTGCCCCATATGGCCGAGGTCGAAAATACCGGCGGCGGTGCGCACCGCGCGATGCTCCTCGATGATGCCCGTGTACTGCACCGGCATGTCCCAGCCACCGAACGGGATCATCCGCGCGCCGAGCCGCTGGTGCTCCGCGTACAGCGGCGTCCGCTTCGCCGTCTCCGTGCTCACGAGGCTACTCCGATCCCACTCCCGCGCCCTGCCGGCGCGCTCCGCCACGGCCGCCGCGATACCGGCGCATTGTCCGTGCCCGCGCGCGCCCCGTCAAGATCGGGAATCGCGGTAGAATAGGGGGCGTACCGTGGTGGACGAAGCCACAATGCGGGTGCACGAACAGTGGCGATCTCGCAGGCAGGCTCCGAGCACGCGGTCACTCGGCGGATCGCTCGTTGTCTGTATCCTGCCATCGCCGTGCGGCGTACCGTGGGAGCG
>JAICIL010000254.1 GCA_025924435.1 Chloroflexia bacterium
ACGGCCGACGGCGCCGGCGGCGTCGGCAGCGTGAAGGCGGCGTCGTCGATCCGGTCGGCGGCGGCGCCGGTGGCGATCAGCGTCGCGCCGGCCTCGCGCGCCCGCCGCGCCGCCTCGACCACCGGCAGCGCGAGCGTCAGGAGGTCGGCGGGCGTGGCGCGGATGTCCGCCGCCACGGTGCCGATCACTTTCGCGTCGAGTTCCTTCGGGAAATGGTCGCGCAGCGTCGCGGTCAGTTGATCGTCCGCCGCGATAATCAGGTGCCGTACGCCGTCCTCGTCCAGCACGCGGCGCGCCTCCTCGGCGATGGCCTTGGCGAAGTTTTCCAATTGCTGCTCGACGGCGTTGAGCGCCTTGCGCTCGATCATCTTGTTGCCGACCGCGCCCGCTTTCAGGTGCGTGTACGCGCTCTCCATCGCCACCTCGCGCTCCCGCGTGCCGAGCGCGAAGGTGTGCAGGAACGCCTGCTTGGAGTCCGCGAGCAGGAGGGCGAACGCGGGATAGGCGTCCGCGAGGCGCGCGAGCGGCGTGAGCATCGGGCGGGGCGCGACATCCGCGCGGTTCCCGGCCGGCACGGCGAGCGGGATCGTGCGGAAATCGCCCGCGGCGGGCTGGGCGACGAAGACGATCCCCTGCGGCGGCTCGGCCCCCAGATCGTCGAGGGCGGCGTGGAGGCGCTGCATCCCCTCGGTGAGCGCGTCGAAGGCCGGGCCGCGCGGCCCGAGCGTCTCCGCCAGCGCCTGCTCGCGCTCCTTCAGCCAGCGCAGGGCGGGGCGGCGGTTCGGCTGCGTGCCATCGGGGCGATAATCGAGCGACACCGTCAGGTACGGCCGCTCCGGGTCGGCGGCGCGCTGCGCCAGATCCGCCAGGTCGTCGTGCAGATTCGTCGTTTGCGGCGCGTCGGGTCGTGAATCGGTGATCTGCTCAAAATGCTCGGATACCATCGGTCTCCCTCCTGCTCGCGACTCCATCGCTTCAAAGGTGGCAAGTGCGGTGCCATGAGGGAAAAGGAATCGCGTTGTATAGCAAGCGGGACGGTACGCGGCGAGGCGTGTCGGCCACCTGCGAAGCAGCGCGCGCCGGGGCGCGGCTATCCTCCCGCCGGTATCATGACCATAGATACCAACCTGCCGCATCGTTGGCCGCCCAACGGAAGAGAGGAACGAAATTGGTGTTGTTGTGTGGAGTGATTGTGGCTTCGATCTTGCGATTAATTGCTCTGAGGGACTGGCATACGAGCGAACGGGTCACTCGGCGCGGCATCCGAGCGTGATCCGCTGTTTCTCGCCTTGACGACTGGGGGGGAGCGATGCACGCAAAGGAACGATTCTTGATCCAACTCTTCGAGCGGACGGACGGGCGGATTGACCGCACGCTGCACGCGCATCTGCACGTCGCGAGGCGGCTGGGGCTTTCGCTGGCGGAGACGCAGGCGTGCGTCCACGCGCTGGTCGGAGAGGGACTGATCGAAGCCGATGCGATGTTCGATAGCCTGATCTGGCTCACGCCGAAGGGCGTCGCGGCGTGCATGCGGCGCCTCGCCGTAGATGCCATTATGCGCGACGACCCGCCCGCAAGCGAATCGCTCGAACCGCTCGAATCGCTCGCGGCGCTCCACCGCGTGCCCGCGCGGTTCACCGCCCAGCCGATGCACGGTTGAGCGCCGCCTCGCTCCTCATCCCCGATCTCTACCCATCGCCCCGAAAGCGCGGAATGTGAAGGTCCGTCCGGCGATGGAAAGGCGAGCGAAAGGGGCGGCAATTTTCCGTAGCACGCATCGTGATACAGCCACGATCGTCGGTCAGTTCGCGACCGGCGCGGGGTATCGGTGTGCGAAGGGGGCGGACATGGTGGCGATGAATGAGGCGGAACAACTCTTCTCCGAGAGCGCGGCCCATTACGGGGAGAACGCCTTCACCCGCAACACCACCGCGGAAGTGGATTTCATCGTTGCCGAGTTCGGCCTGCCGTCGGGCAGCCGCATCCTCGATATGGGCTGCGGCACGGGGCGGCACGCGGTGGAACTGGCGCGCCGTGGCTACCGCGTCACCGGCGTGGACATCGCCGCCGGGATGCTCGCCGAGGCGCGCAAAGCGGCCGATGACGCGGGCGTCGCGGTCGCGTGGGTCGAGGCGGATGCGACGCGCTTCGCGACGCCCGAACGGTTTGACGCCGCGCTCTGCCTCTGCGGCGGCGCGTTCGGCATCCTCAACCTGGAGGACGATCCCGCCCGCCACGACCGCGCCGTCCTCCGCGCGATCGCCGCCGCCCTCGCGCCCGGCGCGCCGCTCATCCTGACGACGCTCAACGCCTTCGCCCGCCTGCGCGAATTGACCGACGCGGACCTCGCGCCGGGCCGGTTCGATCCGCTGACGCTCGAAGAGATCTACACGGACGAGGCGGAGACCGCCGAGGGCGCCGAACGCCTGTACCTCAAGGAACGCCGCTGGCTGCCGCCCGAACTGATTGCCCTCTGCCGGGGCGCGGGCTTCGCCGTCGCGCATCTCTGGGGCGGCACCTCCGGCCAGTGGTCCCGCCGTCCCCTCCGCCTCGACGAACCCGAACTCATGCTCATCGCCCGGAAAACGGGGAATGGTTGAACCACAGAGACACAGAGGACACGGAGAAGGGAAGAAGGAACGAGAGAGGGGTGATACCAGTCAAACCGTACCCTCCTCTTCTTTCCTTCGTTTCTTCTCCGTGTCCTCTGTGTCTCTGTGGTTAATCTCCTCTTTCACGGCGACCAGGCGGGGAAGGCAGCGGTTTCCGTGTCGGGGGAAAGGGTGCGCGGCTGCGCGCCCTGAAAATTCGCCACGGTGAGGCGGCCGGCGGGGGAGACGACGAGGGCGCGCAGGCCGTCCGCCGAGAGCGCGCCGCCGGAACCGGGTATCAGGTCGCGCTGGTCCTTGCCGTCCGCCGTGGCGACGATAACGGTGCGCGCGCCGCCCGCCTCGCGCGTGGCGATGATGCGCGTGCCGTCCGGCGTCCAAGAGGGTGCGCGGAAGGCGGTGCCGTCCGTCCCGGCGAGGACGAGTTGCAGGCCGAAGCCGTCCGTGTTGAGCGTCCAGATGCTCGTGCCGCGCTCCATCGCCACGCGCGCGCCGTCCGGCGACCACGCGACCGCGCCGACGCCCGGCGCGCCCGCGAAGAGCGTCGTCACGCCGCCGTTCGGGACGGAAAAGACGGCGAGGTCGTGCCCGCGCACGAAGGCGATCCGCGCGCCGTCCGGCGACCACGCGGGGAGGTCGTCGGTCGGGCCATCGGTGATGGCGATGCTGTTCTTGCCGTCCGCGCCGACGATGTACAGTTTGCCGCCCGCCGCGTAGACGATCCGCGCGCCGTCCGGCGACCACGACGGCGCGCGCGCGTCGCCGGGCGGGCTGGCGAGCGTCGCGCGGTTCTTGCCGTCCGCGTCCATGGCGACGAGCGCGGCGGGGCCGCCGCCCGCTTTCGCGGTGAAGGCGATGCGCCGGCTCGGCGCGGGCGGCTGGGCGTCGCCGTATCGCCAGCGGAGATACTGCGCGCCGACATTGCCCGCCTCCACCTTGAAGCCGTCCGGGTTGTCCGGGGTGTAGGTGAGGACGCGCCGCTCGAACGCCTGCACGAGCACCTGCTTCTGCGCGCCGCCGACGCGCACCTTCGCCCAGTAGGCTTCCGTGATCGGGAAGCCCACGCCGCCCGCATAGCCGTTCCCGAAGAGCGGGCCGTTCGTCGTCTGGTCGCCGACGACGATCGGGCCGGTGGCGAAGATAAAATCGCGGAAGACGGAGGCGGTGCGGTGATTCGTCTCCGGCACCAATTCGCCCGCCGTCACACCGCCCGGCCCGCCCCCGCCGACACTGCCTGTCCGATCCACCGTCTGCGTGATCGGCGCGTTCGCGGCGAGCGGCGGCGCGCCGGTCAGGGGGGTGAAGGTGGCGTAGGTCGGGCCGTCCGGGTCGCTCGCGTCCCCGGCGATCGGCACGGTGGCGGGCGAGAAGGTCTGGAACATCATGTCGCCGAGTTGCAGGCGGCCCGTGATCATCTCGGTCGCCAGCAGGCCGTTCGTGACGAAGCCGGGGGCGGCGCGGCTCGCGGTCGGGTCCGTCCGCTCCATCCGCGTCTTGTCGAAGTATTCGACCAGCCGCGACCCGCCCGGCGCGTCCGCGTACGGCTCGCGCGCGATCACGGAGGTCTGCCGGTCGAGCGGCCCCCAGAGGTAGGAGCGCCGCCCCTGCGCGAGGTCGTCCGTGCGCCGCCAGAGGGCGCGGAAGGCGGGGTCGGCGAAATTCACGGGCGCGCCCGCCGAGACCGGGTCGGCGCGCGGGCGGAGCGGGGACGCCAGCGGCGCGGCCAGGAGGACGAGCGCGCAAAGTGCCGTCCGTATCCATCGCCCTCGCTGCCCGCATGCCCGCACGATCATGGCTCCTCTCGTCTCATTCAGTCGGACAGGGGGATAAAGAGCGATATCCGTTCCTCGCTGCCGACGCCGCGCGTGATGTGCCCCTTCCCCGTCAGGTCTTCGGCCAGCATGATCGTGCCCGGTCCGATGCGGCGCACCTCGCCGTCGCTCGCCTCCACCTCCGCCTCGCCGGAGAGTGTGACCACGAACTGGCGGCGCGGCGCGGGGTGCCAGTCGAGGAATTGATCGGCGGGGCTGCGCCGGAAGATCACGCCCGTACCCGGATACAGAGCGGAGTATTCCGAGCCGCCGGGTTGCCCGTCCAGCGCGACGGCCACATCCGCGAAGTGGCTCTCGCCGTCCGGGTCGGTGTAGATGCGAAAGTAGTTCACGTCCCCTCCTCGTCGCGGCGATTCTTCGCGCCTCTCACCCTTTTCGCGTGTGCGTGCGTTCGCCGATTGGCCGCACGATAGCACGCGCAGCCACCGTGCGGAAGTTCCGCGACGGCCTCGCTATCATGCTATCATCGCGCCGTTGCGACCGATGGATAGCGCGCTCGGAGGATTGCAATGCGCCGTTGGCTCCTCTCCACCATCATCGTCACGCTCATCGCCGTTGTCTGCACCGCCGCTCCGCTCGATGCCGCCGCGTCCTTCGCCGATCCGGCGTTCCAGACGCAGTGGCAGCAGGGCGAGGCGATCGCCCCGAACTTCTGGGGCCCCCTCGCCGGCGCCGGCCCCGGCCAGCAGGAGCCGTACGTCGAGGCGCCGGGCGGCCAGCGACTGGTGCAGTATTTCGACAAGGGGCGGATGGAACTGACGAATGGCACGGTGACGAACGGCCTGCTCGCGACGGAGATTGTCAGAGGCCAGATCCAGGTCGGCAACAACGCCTTCCAGCCGAAATCGTCGCCCGCCATCCCGATCGCCGGGGATCCCGATAACCCGAGCCCGACATACGCGCAACTCGGCACGTCCGCCGCCTCGCTCCTCGCCCCCACCCCCACCAGGCCCGGCGCCTTCATCACCGTGATGATCGACGCGACGGGTGCGGCGATGGACGGCGGCGGTTTCGCGGGGATCTCCATGACGCCACCCATCGGCGCCTACGACGGCACGACCCAGCACAATGTCCTCGGGGTGTTCGCGGACTACCGAAACACCGTGGGACTCGCCACGATCGGCCTCGCCATCTCCGAACCCTTCCGCGCCAATGTGAAGGTGGCGGGCCAGCAACGGACCGTCTTCGTGCAGGTCTTCGAGCGGCGCGTCCTCACCTATACGTCCAGTAACGACCCCCGCTTCCAGGTCGAGATGGGGAACATCGGCGCGCACTACTACCAGTGGCGGTATGGGCAGCCGCTCTCCAGCGCGCAGCCCGCGCCAACCGGTGGGACCGCGGGCGGGGCGGCTCCGAGCAACACCCTGCCGCCGCTGCAGGACGGCACGCCCTATCGCGACCAGTTCGGGCGCTTCACCACGCGCTATCCGTCCGGCTGGAGTGTGAACGTGGATGGCGACCGCAACGTGAACTTCCTGGCGCCGCAATCACCCCCTGCGGCGGGGATCAATGTGTCGCCGCGTCCGGTGACCGACGACGTCACCCTCGACAACTATCGCCAGAACGACTACGACTATCTGCTGCCGCGCCTGAAGGATTACCGCCAGATCAGCGACACGAAGATCATGGTCGGCCCTTACAACGGGTACAAGCGAGTCTTCACACACACAAATGACGAGGGGCAATTCGAGGAGATCGTGCGCTACCACATCCGCGCCAAGGGCTATGTCATCGTGGTGAATTGCTTCACGGCGCCGCAAGACGAGGGGCGCTACATGCCGCTCTTCGATGGGACGACCGGGGCGATCGAGCCGCTGAGCCCCTAGGGCGACACCCCATCGCGCGACCCGCGCGCCGACATGCCGACCGGCCCGAACTCGCCATTCCCGCAGGATGTCGCGGAGCGGAGGAGACGGCCGCACCCGAGTCGCCGCCAGCATGCGCGGAGCAGCATGGCTCGGTCTGCTGCATCCGTATATCCGCGATTGCCGCCGATGGGCGCAAGGATACCGGGTGGCTCATATGGCCAACTTTGCACGCCGGATGCCGCGTGCAATTTTCTCAGAGTTGTTTCAGGAACTCCTCAGTCCGCGCTTATCTTCGGCGGCCATACTACGCACAAGAGCGGTGCATCTACGCCGTCAAAAGTATTGGAAGGAGTATCATTCGATGCAA
>JAICIL010000255.1 GCA_025924435.1 Chloroflexia bacterium
CGTCCGCCAGCAGCGCGCGCAGATCGACATCGGCGACCGCCAGTTCGACCGTCTCCAGGTCGCTGCGGGCGAGGGCGAGCAGGTCGCCCGTCAGTCGTTCCAGATGGGCAATCTCCGCGCGCACGTCATCGAGAAGATCTCCGTGTGCGGCGAGCGGCTCCGCCCGGCGCTGCTGGAGCAGATCGGTTGCCGCGCGCAGGACGGTCAGCGGCGTGCGCAATTCGTGGGCGGCGTCGGCGACGAACTCGCGCTGGCGGCGGAACGCCTGCTGGATGGGGAGGAGCGCCCGCCCCGCGAGGAACCAGGCGCCCGCCAGCGCGAGCAGTAATCCCAGTCCACCGCCGGACAAAAGGAGCACGAGCAGCCGGTGGAGCGCCGCCTGCTGCGCGGCCACGCTCTGCCCGACGATGAGCGTTTCCGCAGGCGCTTGCAGGCCGGGTACCGGCAGGATGTAGAGCCGAATCGGGGTGTCGTCAGTGAGGCTGATCGTCCGGTAGCGCGGCGTCGGGCCGCCCGCCAATTGCGCCGCCCACTCGCCGAGTGCAACCCCTTGCGGGTTGGCGAGCACCTGACCGCCCGCGCCGAGCACGAGCGCGAAGTCGCCGCCGCTGTATCCCTCACGCCCGAAGTCGAAGGTGGCGTCCCCGTGCTCGTGGAGATGCTGCGCCGTCGCGCCCCCGGTGGCGGCCAGGGTATGGTCGACCTCGGCGTCCAGGCTGCGCGCCAGGCTCGCATAGAGCGCCGCGCCGATCGTCACGACGAGCAGCACGAGGACGAGCGTATTCCAACCGAGCAGGCGCCAGCGGACGCGCGCGAACATCCCCGGTCACTCCTTGATCGTGTAGCCTACCCCGCGCACGGTGCGGATGAGCGGGCGCGGGAATCCCCGGTCGATCTTGTCGCGCAGATAGTGGATGTAGACCTCGACGACGTTGGAGGTCGCCTCCGAGTCGTACCCCCAGACGTGGTCGGCGATCCGCTCCTTCGTCAGCACCCGGCCGGGGGCGCGCATCAGGTAGGCGAGCAATTGGAACTCCTTCGCCGTCAGCTCGATCGTCCGCCCGGCCCGGCGCGCCTCGTGGCGGCCGAGGTCGAGGGTCAGGTCGCCGACCTGCAGGCTCTCCTCGGTGCCATCCCCCGCGCGACGCTCCAGAGCGCGGACGCGGGCGCGCAATTCCTCCAGCGCGAACGGCTTGACGAGATAGTCGTCCGCCCCCGCGTCCAGCCCGCGCACGCGGTCCGCGACGGCGTCGCGCGCGGTGAGCATCAGGATCGGCGTCCGGACGCCCCGCCGCCGCAACGTGCGGCAGACATCCAGGCCGTCCGTCCCCGGTAGGAGGATGTCCAGCACGATCAGCTCGTGCGCGCCCGCCATGGCGCGCGCGAGGCCCGTCGCGCCGTCGTACGCCACCTCGACACGATGCCCGCCCTCGACGAGGGTGCGCTCGACCAAGCGGGCGACGCGCGCTTCGTCCTCGACCAGCAAGATCTCCACGAGTCGCGCTCCTCCAAACGAAAGATACCGGCGAAACCTGAGGACAGCCTGAGAACGAGTATAACGCCATTCCAAGCTCCCTCTCAGGTTGGCGTGGCAGGATAGCGCGCGAGGGCACGGGGGCGGCGACGATCACGCAGAGGACGCATGAAGAACACGAACCCGACGCGATACCGCGATACCCAACGCCGGCAGCCGCCGGTGCAGACCGTTGAGCACACGCGAGAGAGAGGCGGATCGGTCGGCGCGCGCCTGCCCTGGTTCGTCGGCATGCCGCGCGAGTCGGGGCGTCTCCCCGCCGCGATCATCCTGCCTGCGCGCCTCTTCCTGGCGATCACCTACCTTTACGCCGGGCTGCAGAAGTTCACCGATCCGCAGTTCTTCAACGCCAGCGCCCCTGGTTTTGTCGGCGAGGAGATGCGCGGCTACGTGCGCTCCGGCTCGCCGCTCTCGCCGCTGCTCACGCATCTCGTCATCCCACACGCCGCCTTTGTCGGCGGGGTGATCGCCTTTTGCGAGTTGCTGGTCGGGCTCTCGGCATTGACCGGGTTGCTCACCCGCGCCGGGGCAATCGGCGGCGTGGCGATCAGCCTGATCTTCTACCTGACCGCCTCCTGGGCGGTCCACCCGTATTTCCTCGGCGGCGATCTGCCCTACGCCCTCCTGTGGCTGACGCTCGCCCTCGCCGGACCGGGCCCGTACAGCCTGGACGAGTATTTCTTCGGCGCGGTTGCGCGCGGGAGGGCCGCCGCCGCCGCGATAGCTGCCACACGACCGCCGCGCCGGGCCACGGCGCAGCGGGCGGCCAATCCCCCCTATCCGGCGCCCTCGGTATCCCCGGTGCCCTCCGACGTCATGACGCGCGCCGCCGTGCTGCGGGGCTTCGGCACGGCGGCGTTCCTCGCCGTTGGTGCGGGGATCATCGGGGCCATCGCGAAAGCGCGCACGCCGCCCGGCGTCTACCCGGCGCAAGCCAATCTCGACGGGAACACGCCAGTGGCGTCCGGCGCGACCGCGACACCGCCGCCGGCCGCAACGCCCGGTGTCGCCTCCTCGGGCGGCGCAGCGTTCGCCATCCCGCCCTTCAGAAGTAGCGAGGGGACAGCGGCCGCGCCAGCCGCGCCGGGCGCCCAATCGGACAGCGCCGCGACGCCAACGCCCGCCCCCCTCCTGCGCGCGACGCCATCCACCGCGCCGAGCACATCGGCGGCGCTGGCGAACACTTCCTCGCTCGCCACGAACAGCGCCGCGCGCTTCACCGACCCGTCGTCGGGCGACCCGGCGCTCCTGATCCATCTGGCGGACGGTAACGTCGTGGCCTATAGCGCCGTCTGCACGCACTCGGGCTGCACGGTGCAATACAGCGCGACGCGGAAGCAAATCGTCTGCCCCTGCCACGGCGCGATCTTCGACCCGGCGCACAACGCGCAGGTCGTCCGGGGGCCCGCGCGCCGACCGCTCGCCGTCATCCCGGTGCAGGTGGACGGAAGCGGCAATGTCTCCTTGAATAATGGCTAGCGGGGCCGTGGCCCGCTAGCCGGATGCGGAGCGTCCTTCGACAGTCCACCGGGGCGTCCCTCATTATGCCCATCCGATATCCCTTGTGATCGATCTGCCAGGAGGATGCGATCACCATCAGGCGCGGGGAGACAAAAATCTCGGGACGGCGCTCCTCTGGCGTGGCATGCCTTGCGGGCTGGGTGCTCGTCGGTATCTCCCACTTCTTCATCGCGATCCAACTCGTGCCCTACGGCCGTAACCACGCCGATCGGCCCGTGATCGCCGAACCGCAATGGGACAGTCCGCGCACCCGCCAACTCGCCACGCAGGCGTGCTTCGCTTGCCACAGCAACCAGACGACCTGGCCGTGGTATTACCAATGTCGCACCCGCCTCGTGGCTGACGCAGCGGCAAGGGGATGAAGGGCGACGCATCCTCAACTTCTCCGTGTGGAATCAGCCGCAGCGCAATGCCGCAAATGCGGTGCGGACGGTGGAGAGCGGGCAGATGCCGCCGAAGGATTACCTCCTCCACCCGGAGGCGCGACTCTCGTCCGCCGACCGCCAGGCGCTGATCGCCGGGCTCAGCGCGACCTTCGGTACGAGCGCGGGCGGCGCGTCCGTCGATACGTCGCCCGATCTGCTGATCCGGGTCGCAGAGGCCGCGCGGACCACTTGGAACGGGGAGGCACCCGCATGTGCCATGCGAGGATCGAGGCGTTTTTGTCGAATCGGCGATCGAACGCGGCAGCGGATTCCACGACGTGGGCAAATTGCCTGACACATATTCATCTGGGGCGCCCGGAACGGCGTCTCGCAGAGGTGGGGGCCCCAACCGCGAGCAGGTTCCGCGTATACGGCTGGCACCGTACCCGATACCGCGCGAGGGCAAAACCCGCTCATCCCTCTTCGGTCGCAGGGAGATCGAGTTCGACACGCATGCTGCCATCCTGGGGGCGTGCGTGTTCCGGTAGATGGAGATCGCGGAAAAGGTGGAGCATCCGGTCATTGTCCGGTAGGACGAACGCGTATAGGCGATGAATACCATGCCGTCTCGCTATCGCGATCAGCCGCTGGGTCAAGGCGGTCCCCAGCCCGCGGCCCTGCCAGCGATCCGTGACGATCGCGGCATACTCGGCGCGATCCGTCCCCTCCTCGCGATCGTAGCGGATGACGGCGATGATCGTCGCGGGCGCCGTCGGATCGAGCGCGACGAGCGCGAACCGATTCGTGCCGTCGAGATCGGTGAAATAGTGCGCCCGCTCCGCCGTCAGTTCCGGCAGGAAGCCAAAGAAGCGAAAATAGACCGATTGCACCGACAAGCCCGCATGGAATACCTGCAACGCGGCGGCATCATCCAGCCGAATCGGTCGAAACGGCACGACCGCTCCGTCCACAAGCATGAGCGTCCCCTCCTCGACCATCGTGTTGTCGCTCCCTTCTTCCTCAGGCGTCCTCATGTCCACCAGCCCCCCTCACCTTTCCCGCTCACTGCACGGTCCGTCGTGCCGCCAATAGCCGCAGGCCGTTGGCGACGACCACCAGGGTACTGCCCTCGTGCGCGATGACGCCGATCGGCAGGCGGATAAACCCAAGGGCGGCGATCGGTGCGAGCACCGCGATCACCCCGAGCGCGATCGTCACGTTCTGCCGGACGACGCGGCGGGCGCGACGGCTCAGGTCCACGCCGTCCGCGAGCGTGGCGAGGTCGTCCGCCATCAGCGCGACATCCGCCGTCTCCAACGCCACATCGGTGCCCGCGCCGCCCATCGCGATCCCGACCGTCGCGGCGGCGAGCGCGGGCGCATCGTTCACGCCGTCCCCCACCATCGCGACGGCGCCATAGCGCTCCTGGAGTTCATGAATCGCGGTCAGTTTGTCCTCCGGCAGCAGTTCGGCGCGCACGCTGTCCAGCCCGAGTTCCGCGCCGATTGCCTCCGCCACCCGCGCGTTATCCCCGCTCAGCATCACCGTCTGCCGCACGCCGAGCCGCTTGAGCGCGGCGATCACGCCGCGCGCCGAGGGGCGGATCGTGTCGGCGAGCGCGATGGAGCCGAGATAGGCCGATCCACGTGAGACGAACACGACCGTCTTCCCCGCTGCGCGCAACGACTCGGCACGGGTAATCGCTTCGTCCGGGACCCCGACATCGGCATCCGCGAGGAGCGCGATCGTACCCACGCGCGCGCTCTCGCCGGCGATGACCGCCTCAACGCCGTTGCCGACGATCGCGCGAAAACCACTCGCACGGGGGAGCAACAGCTCGTGCACCGTCGCGCTTCCGAGCACGGCGCGGGCGAGCGGGTGTTCCGAGTGCCGCTCGATGGCCGCCGCCACTGCGACGAGTTCATCGGTGGTCACGCCCGGTGCGGGCACCAGGTCCGTGATCTCGGGCCTGCCGCGCGTCAGGGTGCCCGTCTTGTCGAAGGCAACACAGTTCACCCGCCCGAGTTCCTCTAGCGCCCCTCCGCCCTTGAAGAGGACGCCGCGCTTGGCCGCTGCCGCGATCGCGGAGAGGATCGCCGCGGGCGTGCTGATGACGAGCGCGCAGGGCGAGGCGACGGTCATCAGCGTCATCGCGCGGTAGAAGGCGGGGGCAAACGCGGCCCCGAACATGAGCGGCGGCACCGCGATGAAGAGACCGACGACGAATAGCACGCCGATCGTGTAGCGCGTGCCGATCCACTCGGTCATCCGCTGCGTCGGCGTCCGCTCCGCCTGCGCCTCCTCGACCATGCGGATGACGCGTGCCAGGGTGCTCTCGCCCGCCAGTTTGGCGACGCCGACTTCGAGCGCGCCGTCGCCGTTGATGGTTGCCGCGAAGACGGGGGAACCGGGGCTCTTCGGCACCGGCACCGATTCGCCCGTGATCGGCGCTTGGTCTACGCTCGAAATGCCCGCGAGCACCGTGCCGTCCGCAGGGAGGCGCTCGCCGGGGCGGACGATGACGACATCGCCGACGACCAACTCCTCGACCGGAACGATCCGCTCAACGTCATCTCGTCGGACGAGCGCCTGCTCGGGGCTGAGCTTCATCAGCGCCCGGATCGCGTGGCGGCTGCGGCCCATCGCGTAGTGCTCCAGTGCGCCGCTGAGGGAGAAGAGGAACATGAGGGTCGCACCCTCGCGCCACTGGTTGACAGCGGCCGCGCCGAGCGCGGCGAGCACCATCAGGAGGTTCACGTCGAGCGTCCGCCGCCGCAGCGCGGTCACCGTGCCGAGGACGGGATACCAGCCGCCCGTCACATACGCGACGAGATAGAAACCGAGTGCCACTTCCGGCGACATGAGGCCGGAACCGCGCCCGATCCAGCCCGCGAGTACGGTGGCGAGACAGGTGGCGGTGAGCGCGAACATGCGGCGCTGTTCGGCCCGCTCCGCGCGATCCACGGTTTCGGGCGCGCGTTGTGTCGGTGGCTTGAACGCCGAAACCAACCTGGCACTACTCTTCTGCACCTCGGCTGTCCCGTGGTCTATGACACTGGATTGATCTGGCATTACCTGCTCCGGAAGAGCGCGCCCCCCACGCGGGGCGGCGCGCGCCCAGTGTGCGACGCAGGGTCGCGGCGCGACGGCTTGCCGAGCAGC
>JAICIL010000256.1 GCA_025924435.1 Chloroflexia bacterium
GGAGCGCTGTGGCGTTCCCCGAACATCCCGATCTTCAGAAGGTCGCTCCCCCTCTCACCTGCCCAGAGGGCAGGTGAGAGGGGCCGGGGGGTGAGGTTCCGTTCCCTCTATTTCGTGAAGTAGGCGTACTTGCCGCGCGGCACCGTGCCGAGGATCGCGGGGTGGTAAATGCCCTGCAAGCCCGGCTTGATGACGAAGAACGACTGCCCATGATAGAGCGGCAGGTGCGCCGCCTCCTGCACGAGGATCTGTTCCGCCTGCTGATACTGCTTGGCGCGGGCGTCCTTGTCCGTCATGCCCTTCGCATTGGCGATAATCGTCTCGAACTGATCGTTCTGCCAGTGCGACGGCCAGAACTCGTTCTTGCTCGAGAAGAGGAAGTTGTGCCAGTTGAAGGGATCGCCGTAGTCGGACCCCCATTGGCCGAAGATGCCGTTGAAGGGCTGCGTCTTGCGCGAGACGCGGTATTCGACGGCGGCCTTCGACTCGCGGCTGTCGAGTTTGACGTCAATGCCGAGATTCTGCTTCCACTGCGCCTGCAAATATTCGAGCACCAGTTTGATCGTCGCGTTCGCCGCGTAGACGATCGTGAAGTCGCTCGGCCAGCCCTGCCCGTTCGCGAAGCCCGCGTCCCCCATCAACTGCTTCGCCTTCTCCACACCACCGGTGAGTGCGGCTTGTGGATTGTATCCGGCGATATCGGGCGGCAGGATCGTCGGCGCGTCAATGTAGTATTTCTTCAGCACGACATCAATGAGCGATTGCCGGTCGAAGCCGAGCGCAAGCGCCTGGCGGACTTTCACATCGCTCGTCGGCTTGTTCGTCGCGTCCCAGTGGAGCATGTACGTGCTGGAGCCGGGGAAGCCCTTCATCTCCTTGGAGAGTTTGGCATCCTTGACAACACGGTCATAATCCGACGCCTGCACCTGCGCGGTGTCTACCTCGTCGTTCTCGTAGGCGGCAAGCCCTTGCGCCAGATACGATGCGTCCGGGTAGATATGGCACTCGACGCGCGTGACAATCGGCTTCGGGCCCCAGTAGTTCGGGTTGATCTCGAAGGACTGGAGTTGGTCGTGCTTCCATTCCTTCATCATGTACGGCCCGCTGCCGACGACATTGCCCGCCTCGAGCCACTTATCCCCGAACTTCTCGATGATGTGCTGCGGCGTGGCGAAGTATGACCACGTCGAAGCGAGGAGCGGGAAGAACGGCGTCGGCGCGCTGAGGGTGAATTGCACGGTCGCATCATCGAGCGCCTTGACCCCGAGTTGGTCCAGCGGGACGGTGCCCTTCGCGACCTCCACCCCGTTCTTGAGGCTCTCGACCGCAGCGGTGTACTTGGAGGCGACCTTCGGGTCCGCGACGCGCTTGACCGAGTACTCGAAATCCTTCGCGGTCAGCGGCGTGCCGTCCGACCACTTGAGGCCGGGGCGCAATGTGAAGGTCCAGACGGTCGCGTCCCCGTTCGCCTGATAACTCTGCGCGTGCGCCGGTTCGATCTGGTCGTTCGTCCAGTTGACCGTCACCAGCCCCTCGAACATCTGCGGCATGTTGTACGGGCTGGAGCCGACCTGCGGGTCGAACGTCGGCGGCTCGACATCCACATAGCGGAAGATTTGCTTGTCCGCCAGATTCGCGGGCTTGGTCGGCTGCGGCGCCGCCGCGACCGCCGAACCCGCCGGTGCGGTGCCCGTCGTCCCCGCCGCCGCCGATCCGGCCGGCGCGGTAACGCCGAGCGACTGCGGGACGTTCGTCGCCGTGGGCAGCGGCCCTGTCGGCGGCGTCGGCTTCGCGGCCGCCGCGGGCGTGTCGGTCGGCGCGCTCGTGCTGCCGCCGCAGGCGGCGAGTGCGGCCGCCGCCGTCCCCGCCGCCGATAGGGCGAGGAATTTGCGCCGCGTGTACGCGTGCGCCGTCAGTCTCAAACGCTCTTCCACGTGAAACCCTCCTGATTGGAATTCTTCCCCAACGCCCACACGTTGGTGCGACGCCCTATTTCTTCATCCACGGGTCGAATGCGTCCCGCAGACCGTCCCCGATGAAGTTGAACGAGAGCACCGTCAGCGACAGCACGACCGCCGGTGAGATGAGCATGTACGGATACGAACGCAAGTCCGCGATCCCCTCAGAGATCATCAACCCCCACGACGGCACGGGCGGGTTGATCCCCAGACCGATGAAACTGATCCCCGCCTCGCCGAGGATGGCGGCGGGGATGCCGAGCGTCGCGGCGACGATGACGACCGCGAGGGTATTCGGCAGGAGGTGCCGCGTGATGATCCGGCCGCTCGACGCGCCGATGCAGTGCGCCGCCTCGACGAACTCCTTGTGCTTGAGCGAGAGCACCTGCCCCCGGACGAGCCGCGAGACGGTCAGCCACGACAACAGGCCAAGGCCGAGGAAGACGCCGAGCATGCCGCCCGTCGCGGCATCGAAATTCTTCAGCGGCAGCAGCCAGCCGCCGTTGACGTGCTGGAATTTCGCCTTCAGGTAGGTCATGAAAATGATGATGAAGAGGAGGTTCGGGATCGCGTAAAAGACATCCACGATGCGCATCGCCAGCGTGTCCACCCAGCCGCCACGATACCCGGCGATCAGGCCGACGGGGACGCCGATCAGGACGATCAAGAGCGGGACGACGAGGCCGACGGCGAGCGAAATGCGCGTGCCGTAGATGATCCGGCTGAGGATGTCCCGCCCGAGGCGATCCGTGCCGAGGAGATGGCCGGGGGAGCCGATCCCCTGCGTCGTCGCTTTGATGTCCTGCGTCGCGTAGTGATACGGCGCGATGAACGGGGCGAAGATGGCGGCGAAGACGATGATGCCGATGAAAACCAACCCGGAGAGCGCGGCCTTGTTGCGGATGAACCGCCGCCACGCGTCCTGCGTCAGCGAGACGCTCTTCGGGGCGATGATCGGCGCGGCCGGCGCCAGTGCGGGCGCCGTCGCGGTCGTATTGGTTGCCATTGCGCGCTTACTCCCGCTTCTATTCGTACGCGATGCGCGGATCGAGGACGCCGTACAGCAGGTCCACGATCAGATTCATGACCGCGATGATCGCCGCGAACATCAGGACGGTGCCGAGCATCACCGGGTAATCGCGCCCGGAGACGCTCTTGACGAAGTACCGGCCGATGCCGGGCACATTGCAGGTCGTCTCGATGAAGAACGAGCCGGTGATCACATTGGCGAACGACAGCCCCAGCACGGTCGCCACCGGGATGAGCGCGTTGCGCAGCCCGTGCCGGATCATCACGCCGCGCTCGTTCAGCCCCTTCGCGCGCGAGGTGCGGATGTAATCCTGCCGGAGCACATCGAGCAGGCTCGAACGCGTGTAGCGGGCGAGGATGGCCGCGGGGCCGAGGGCGAGCGCGAAGGCGGGGATGAACGTCGTCCGGCTGAAGATGCCGTTCCAGCCGCCCGTCGGGACGAGATGCAACGTGTTGGCGAAGAGCAGGATGAGGAGCGAGGCGATCACGTAGGAGGGCGCGGAGATGCCAATGATCGCGCCGAAGGTGCAGAAGTAGTCAACGGGGGTGTTCTGCCTGATCGCGCTGAACGTCCCCGCCGCGATGCCGAGCGCCGCCGCGAGGACGATGGCGACGAGGCCGAGTTGGAGCGAGACGGGGAAGAAATCGTGGAAGATGTCGCCCACCGTGCGGCCGCGCTGCGCGAAGGAGAGGCCGAAGTCGCCGTGCAGGGCATTCCAGAGGTAATCGCTGTACTGCCGCCAGAGCGGCTTATCAATGCCGAATTTCTCGTTGAGCGCCTTGAGCGCCTCCCCGGTGATCGGCTTGTCCGCGTCATCCCACGGCCCGCCGGGCGTCGCGTGGATGAGCAGGAACGAAATCGTATAGACCGCCAGCAGCGTCGGTATCAAGAGCAAGATGCGGCGGATCGCGTACCGACCCATGCGTTCCCTACCCCCCAATCACCATCGAATGAACGTGTCCAGATGCACAACGACGCCCCGCGCGAACAGGACGACGGTCTATTCTCGCGCGCATGGCGCGCCCTGTCTACAGTCGCGCTCACATGCATGCTCGGCGAGGGTTGTGCAACGATACTAACATAGCAATGAGCGATGAGCAACGAGCAATGCGCAATGAGAAGGGCTGGGGAAACCTACCCCCGGCCCCCTCCCGGAGCGGGAAGGGGTGACGCTGTCAAGGTGCCGTGGCATTCTCCATAATGCCCGGACCTCGCAGAGGCTCGCTCCCCCTCCCCGCACCGGGAAGGCGGGTGCCCTCTGGGCAGTGGGAGTTAGGTCGTTCCCTCCTGCAGCGCGCGCACCGGCGAGCGGGCGAGCAGGAGCGGCGCGAGCAACTGGCCGCCGACGGAGACGAAGAGCGTCGCGCGCAGCCCGATCACCTGCCCGAGCAGCCCGCCGAGCAGCAACCCGCCGAGCATCGCGCCCCACTCGATGAAGCGGATGCTCGCGTTCATCCGCCCCAGCAGGTGTTCCGGCGTACGCGCCTGGAGGAGGCTGACCTGACCGATCTCGTAGATCGTCGCCGCGCCATCGCCGAAAATCTGCGATACGAGGAGCGAGGTGATGATCCAGAGCAGCGGGCCGGCGGCGAGCGGGACGAAGACCGACATGGCGACCGTGAAAAGGAGCATCCCGAACATCGTCGGGCCGACCCCCCAGCGCCGCGTCAGGCGCGCCGCGAGCACCGCGCCGACCATCGCGCTGATGCCGCCGATGGACCAGATGATCCCCTGCACGGCGGGCGCGACGTGCAATTCCCGCGTGACATAGAGGACGATCGCCGCGCCGATGACGTAGCGAAAGAAGTTCCATACCCCGGTGACGCAGGCGAGGGCGCGGAAAATCGCGTCGTCGCGCAGGAGACGCAGCCCCCGCCCGATCTCCCGCCATGCCCCTTCCCGTTCCGCCGCCGGTGTGGGAACCGGCTCGCGCGTGCGGATCGCCGCCAGCGAGCCTGCCGAGACGAGGAAGGAGAGAGAGTCAATCAGGATCGTGCCGGGGATGGTGAAGAGCGGCAGGAGGAAACCCGCGATGCTCCAGCCGCCGAACTCCGCGCCCGCCGCCGTCGCCTGGAGTTTGCTGTTCCCCTCGATCAGTTCGTCCCGCCGCACGAGCGACGGCAGGTACGAGCGGTACGCGACCTCGAAGAAAACGGTCAGGACGCTGACGCAGAGCGCGACGCCGAAGAGCAGCGGGATGCTCAACCGGCCGAGCGCGGCGGCGAGCGGGATCATCGCCAACACCGCCGCCCGCCCGATGTCCACGGCGATCATCACCGGGCGGCGGCGCAGGCGGTCCACCCAGACCCCGGCGAACAGCCCGACGATCAGCCCCGGCCCGTACTGCGCCGCGTTGAGGACCGCCACCTGAATCGGCGTCGCGTGGAGCGTCAGGATTGCCACGAATGTGAGCGCGAAGCCGCCGACGCGGCTGCCGAAGAGCGAGACGGCCTGCCCCGCCCACAGTTTCAAGAAATCACGGTGGCGCCATAGCCCCGTGAAGCGGGCAGGCGATGGTTCGGTTATCAGTTCCATGTGAAACGTTCTCCCTCACAGCGAAAGGCCGCATGATGGTGAGGGAGCGCGGGCGGTGATATATCGGTGCGATCCGCACGCGCCCCTACAGCGCGGCGGTTCTACTGATGGCGTTGAAACACACCTCGGGGCGGCGGTTCACCGGTTTCCCTTTCGTGCCGTGAGCGAACGGTCGTACGCGTTGTGTCGAGCATACGGGAGGGGGCGGCGGCGGGTCAACCGTCCAAATGGGCAGGTTCCCACCCCGCCTTTCAATCGCGCGCCATGTCCGACGTGAGCCGACGATGCGCGCAGAGGGTCGCCATCGTGGCGCACTCCCTGAACAGACTGAACAGACCGTCACTCGGCCGGCCATCGGCATGCCCCCTTCTGTAAGCGAGGGATGCGTTAATCGGTATCGCATTCACGGGTTTTCGCGGTGGTGATCGAGGAATCTGATGGCGCAACGGGTCCGCATGTCCGATATGAACCGAATGTTCCGCGAGCGTCTTCGCCTGGTCCTCTCCCTTCACCTGCTCGGTATGTTCCTCATCATGTCGGCAACTTTGCCACCGCAACCCCTGTCGCTCCACGTTTCCGCGGCGAGCACAACGCCCATCCTGCTCGTCACCGACGGCGCGGACACCGCCGACCCCTACGGCCCCTACCTGGGGGAAATCCTCCGGGCCGAGGGCATGCCCACCTTCGGGACCGCCGACATCGCGACGTTGAGCGATACGCTCCTCGCCGGGGTCGGCGTCCTGCTCCTCGGCCCGACGGCCGGCCTCTCCGCCGATCAGGTCGCCACCTTGACCGCCTACGTGCAGGGCGGCGGGCGGCTGATCGCCATGCGCCCGCCCGCCTCGCTCGCTCCCCTCTTCGGCGTCTCCCCCGCCGGGAGCGCCACCAATGAGGGGTACATCACGATCGGCCCCTCCGGCCTCGGCGCCGGATTCAACGCCACGCCGCTGCAGATCCACGCCCCCGCCGACGATTACACCCTCGCCGGCGCCACGGCGGTGGCGTCGCTCTCCTCC
>JAICIL010000257.1 GCA_025924435.1 Chloroflexia bacterium
CAAGGCGATGGCGGACGGCACGACGCTGACGGCGGCCAACCTGGCGGCGTGGGTCGAGCCGCAGCTGCCGCCCCAGGGCACCAAGCAGCGCGGCGCCAACGGCTTCTCGCAGGACGCGGCGGTGATGGACTGGAAACTCGACACCTCGACCGGCGCACCCGTCTACGTCGGCGAGCGCGAGGACACGAGCGGCTGGAACGATCTGCCGCGCATCCCGAAGCTCGGCCCGAGCCACCCCGGCTCGCTGATCGTTGATCGCTTCCTGCCGGGGGCGAACAGCGACCGACCGGTGATCTTGTTCAATCCAAAGAACGGGCGGCCCGCCTTCCCGCTCCTACGCACCCATCTTGGCGACCGGCCTCCGTTCGCGCCGAACATGCACTCCGGCGCCCCCTACCTCGGCGAGCACGCCGACCAGGCGCCCGTCGCGGGCGGCGGCGTCCAACCCTTCGCGAACCGCCCCGACGGCATCTGCCCCTCGGACGCGGTGAACATCCGCCACAACAACATCGTCGCCATCTCACTGCCGATCCAGAACACGGCGGCGGGCGTCACCGACGACAACGGCGCGCTCTATGCCCTCGCGCAGGACAAGGACGACATCTACGCCAACAAGAAGCCGCAGGAGCCGCTCGCCTTGCGCGCCAACATCGGCGACTGCGACTTCAATACCCTCACGAGCGAGCAGCAGGACGGCAACCCCGAGCAGCCCTTCGCCAAGGTGAACATCCACATCCACCACGTCCAGTTCGACACCCAGGCCTCCGACGGCGTGATTACCGGCTTCGAGTATGAGCAGTCGGTGCGCCCCTACAAGCTGGAGGACGTCCAGCTGACGAGCAATGCGAACGTCGGCGACACGGTGCTGCATGTGAGCAGCGTGGCGAAGTTCCTCAACCCGGACGGCACGGTGCGCCACACGGGGATCGCGGTCGGCGAGGGCCTGAATAACCTCGAAGTCCGGCAGATCGCCGACATCGATGTCGCCAGCAAGACGATCACCCTCAACACCGCGCTCGCCAACGCCCACGCCAACGGCGAGTGGGCGGGGGTGGAGTACGTCCAGTACATCTGGTATCCCGATACCGAGTTGGACAACATCTTCTTCCACGACCACGTCAACGGCCTGTTCGGCTGGGGCCATGGTCTGGTCGGCCAGTTCGTCATCGAGCCGCGCGGCGCGACCTACTCAGACCCGAAGACGGGCGCGGCGGTACCGGCGGGCGAGGGGACGATCCTCGACATCCACACGCCGAACACGCTGGCGGCGCAGCAGGTGAAGGGGAGCTTCCGCGAGGCGGCGCTCTTCACGATTGACGACCACCCAACGGTTGGCTCCTCGATCAATCTGAAAGCCAACCCATGGAAGGATCGGACAAGCGCGGGCGACCCGTCCTTGCGCTTCAGTTCGTACACCTACGGCGACCCGTTCACGCCGATTATCCGCGCCTACCCGGGGGACCCGGTGGTGATCCGCGCTGTCAATGTCAGTGCCGGGATGCAGACCTTGCACCTGGACGGGCGCACGTCGCAGGAATCGCGCTACGCCGATGCGAACGGCAATGAAACGACGCGGACAAGCGCCATCCACTTCGGTATCTCGGAAAAATTCACGCTGATTATGGAAGGGGGAGCCGGCGGGCCGACGCACACGCCGGGCGACTATCTCTACAACGACGGAGTGGAGCGCAGCTTCAAGGACGGTGCCTGGGGCATCGTGCGCGTGCTGCCGGGGATAAGTAGCGACCTCAAGCCGCTTCCCGCCGACAGTGGCAGCACCCCGCCGTCCGGCAATGCCAGCCTACCGGCGAAGATAGGGGGCCGCCCACCTGCTGCCGCGAACACGAGCGCCTGCCCGACGACGGCGCCGGTGCACAAGTTCGCCGTCAGCGCGGTGGACCTGCCGAGCAGCGCGGCGGGTGGCGGCCAGGCAGGCCGGATAGCGGCATTCGTCATGAACGACGACGTCGCCGCCGTCAAGGCGGGGACAAAGTTCCCGGAACCACTCGTCCTGCACGCGGCGGAAGGGGAATGCGTCTCGGTGACGCTCACCAATCTGCGCAACGGGCCGCGCGTCTCGTTCCACCTGGACGGGCTGCTGCACGACATCAACTCGAGCGGCATCAACGTCGGCTATAACCCCGAGCAGACCGTCGCTCCCGGTCAGACGCGCACCTATTCCTACTATGCCGACACGGTGAAGTTGGAGAGCGAGCAGGTCACCGACTTCGGCGGCGACGAGGGGAGCCGCGACGGGCTGTACGGCAGCGTCGTCGTCGCCCCGAAGGGGGCCACCTTCTCCGACCCGAAGACGGGCGTGGCGACCGACTACGGTGCGCAGGTGGACATCCATGTGCCGGGCACGCCGGGCTATCGGGACTTCTCACTGCTGCTGGCGGATCAGGACCCGATCATCGGGCAGAACGCGATGCCCTACCCGCGGGACGTGAGTGGATCAGCGCTGATCAACTACCGCACGGCGGATCCGCAGGGGAAGCGTAAGCAGGACGCGAACACGTTCAGCTCGCTGGTCAATGGCGACCCGGCGACGCCGATCCTGATGGCGAATGCCGGTGATCAGATGAAGGTCCATGTCGCGGATACACAGGGCAGCGAGCAGCTGCACACCTTCTCCCTCGGCGGCCTCTCCTGGCCGATAGATCAGTACATCACGCATGGTGAAGAGGCGAGCACGCGAGCAATCGGCCCGCAGGAGAAGTTCGACGCCCTGATTTACGGCGGCGCGGGGGGCCGGGGGCAGATGGTGGGGGACTTCGCCTACCAGGACCGGCGGCTGGCGTTCACGGAGGCGGGGATGTGGGGCCTCATCCGGGTGCTGCCCGCCTCCGGCCCCTCCTGCACGACGGCGCCAATCCGCGCGCTGAGCTGCCCGGTGGCGACGCCGACCGCAACGCCGACCGCCACCGCGACCGGCACCGCGACCGGCACCGCGACGGCCACTCGCACATCCGGTTCGGGTGGGCCGGATGCCAAGCCGCCCGGGCGCTCCGGCTCTTCGTCGGGCACATCGACCGGCACCGGCACGCCGGCGGCCGCACCGTCCGGGCGCTCCGGCCCCTCGACGGGCGCGATGACCACATCAACCGGCACGGCGACGGCCACGGCAACCGGTACGGCAACGAGCACGGCCACCGTCACTGGCAATACTGGGGGCGGTGCGCCGCTCCCGATCCACCGGTGAGGCGTGCGATGAAATAGTCGCGCGGATCCCCGATCACAGCCGTTGGCGCGGGCGCGCTCCGCTGTGTGCCGGGGATCCGCAAAGAGGGGTGTGAAGATGCCGCACCGGCACCGCAGTCATCCCCACCGACCCATATGAATTTCCTCCCTTCTCAGGGCGATGGTCCCCACCCATCGCCCTTTCCCTTCACCACAGTCGGCGCGCACCGGGATGCCAATCTGAGGTGTACCCCAGATTGACATCCGCCGCATACCGTCTGCCGGGTTCATTGGCGTCGCGGGCCTTCGCGTACAATATTTTCCGTTTCGCCAATCGACCCGAGTGTGCGCAGCCAACTCGGCGCGATGCGCACGCCGGTCGTTTCCGCGAAATAGGCGCTCAGCCGGGCCGCGGTCCAGGCATCGAAGGGCAGGCCAAGGGCGCGCGGATCGCGCTCCGCGAGATCATCGAGCGCGGCGTGATAGGCTGCATCGGCGGTAGGCGGGCGACCGGGGCGCGGCGCATCGGCGAGCGCGAGCATGCCACCCGTCGCAAAGCGCGTTAGCCAGTGCCGGACGGTACGCGGACTCCGACCGCCCCAGACGGCGATGGCGTCCCAATCCCAGCCGAGGCTGGCGGCTTTGACCATCGCCAAGCGCTCCCTCAGGCGTGGGGAGCGCGTCAGTGGATGGCGTATTGCCTCCGCCTCGTCCCGTTATTCGGGTGTGACCGGGATGACGGTATGGGCGGGTTGATCCATGATCTCACCTCCTACCCACAGGATAGACCGTTGTCGTGAATTTACCACCACGTACTTAGGTCTTCCGCATTATTTCTCCTTGCGCCGGACGCGCAGCACGGCGATTTTTGTGGAGTGGTTGAAGGGCGCGGGGTCCACGAGGGGCGGGCGCACGCGGGTTTCGGGGTAGCCGGTGCAGTCCGGCGGCACCGGGATCAGTTCCTCGATGGCGAGATAGCCGTCCGCGCAGAGCGCTTCGAGCGTCCGCAGATACTCCGCGCCGGAGACGAAGAGGGCGTTGTTGATCGCGACGAGCGTGCCGCCGTCGTTGATGAGCGGACGCACTTTATTGATGACGCGATGGCTTTGCGTGACGAGATCAACGGTGCCCTTGCCCGTCGCCGCGAAGAAGGGCGGGTCCACGAAGACGCAATCGAACCGCTCGCCCGCCCGCTTCATCCGGCCGATGTGCGTCCAGAAATCCCCGGCTTGGAAATCCGCTTTCGCGATCGGGAAGCCGTTGAGGGTGTACGAGGTCTTCGCGACGTTCAGATATTCCCGCTTTAGGTCGGTCTGCACGACGCGCCGCGCGCCGCCCGCCATCGCCGCCACGCCGAGGCTGCCGGTGTAGGCGAAGGTATTCAGCACGCTCTTGCCCGCGAGATGGTGCATCGCCCACGCGCGCAGATTGCGCGTGTCCAGATAGAGGCCCGCGTCGCGCTGCGCGAGCAGATCGAGGGCGTACCAGACGCCGTGCTCGCGCACGCGCGTCTCCGGTTGCGTGCCGTGCCGCAGCGTGCCGTGCCGCTCGGCGAGCGTTGGCGCGTTGCGCGTCTTGACGACGACGGCATGCACCCACGGCAGCCGCGCGGTGAGGAAGCGCGTCGCCGCCACGACCGCCGCGTCCGCGCCGGCGGGCGGGTCGGCATAGTTGTGCAGCACGAGCGTGCCGCCGTAGCAATCCACGACGAGATCGGGCGCGCCCTCGAAGAAGCCGCTGAACAGCCGCACCGCCCCGCGATGCCGCGCGTCGAGCAGCGCCGCCCGCGCCGCGATCGCGGCGTCGAGGAGTGGCAGGATGCGGTCATCGGCGGTGGTAGCCATCGTTTCCTTCCTCGCACCCGGCCCGGTGGCGCGGCGAGCGGCACGTTTCTCATACCGGACGCGGCAGGGATCGTCAATTCTTTCACCAACTTGGGATGCGCCCGAAACCCGGTGGGTCGAGCATGCCAGCAGGACGCGGGCTGGAAAGCCCGCGCTACCAACACGGCGAGCGCCAAGACTGACCGACTGGTGTTGAGATGCACCCGCCGACTTGCGAAGGACATGGTATAGTGTCGCGCTGGCGATCCCGGCGCAGGCCGCTGATATCCTGAGTCCCGGCACTCCCTTTTTGCCCGTCGGCATCTCTGTTCGTGGCCCGTGACAAGGGAGTGGTGCGTGGGGCACCTGCCGCAGATTTACCTCAATATCCTCATCCCGGTCTTCGCGCTCGTCGCCATCGGCTATGTCGTCGGGCCGCGCCTGGGGCTGGAGGCGCGCACGCTCTCGCGCGTCGCCTACTTCGTGCTCGTCCCGGCATTCACCTTCAATGTGCTGACGACCGCGCGGATAGAGGCGGCGGTCGCCGGGCGGATGGTGCTCTACATCGGCGTCGTCGAGGTCGCGTGCGCGGCGGCGGCGATCATCGTCGCGCGGCTGTTCAGACGTTCGCCGCAAATGGCGGGCGCGTACGTGCTGATCGCCGTCTTCCCGAATGTCGGCAATTTCGGCCTGCCGATTGTGCAATTCGCCTTCGGGCCGGACGCGCTCGTCGCCGCGACGATTTACTTCATCGCCATGTCCACCATCTCGTTCATCATCGGCGTCGCCGCCGCGACCTGGCATCACGGCAGTAACCTACGCTCGCTGGTCGCGGTGCTGAAGACGCCCGCCGTGATCGCCGTCGTGCCCGCGCTGCTCTTCAACCTCTCCGGTATGCCGCCGCCGCTCGTCATCGAGCGACCGGCCGGGCTGCTCGCGGGGGCGATGGTGCCCGTGATGCTCGTCGCGCTCGGCGTGCAGTTGGCGGGCGCGGGCATCCCCCGGCTGGACGGCGACATGCTCGGCGCGAGCCTCATTCGTTTGCTCGCCGGGCCGGCGCTCGCCGCGCTGATCGCGATCCCCTTCAACCTGACGAGCCTCGCGCGGGATGCGGGCATCCTCCAGTCCGCGATGCCCGCTGCCGTGCTCGCCTCGATCATCGCCTTCGAGCACGAACTGCTGCCCGCCTTCGTCACGGCGACCGTCCTTTTCTCGACGCTCATCAGCATCGTCACCCTCGCGGCGATCATCGCGATCCTCTAATCGGGCGATGGAGCCGTGGACACGAGCGACATACCCCGTCGCGCAAAGGGCACTTCATCGTATGACCGGGCTTCATACACGGGCGCGGTTTATAATCGCGCTATGTCTACGCCGGTTTTAGCGACGAAGCTCTATCTCCCCCCGCCGCGGCCGGCGGTTGTCCCCCGCCCCCGCCTGGTCGCGCGGCTGGACGCGGGCCTGCACCGCCCCCTGACCCTCGTCGCCGCCCCCGCCGGCTTCGGC
>JAICIL010000258.1 GCA_025924435.1 Chloroflexia bacterium
AGCAGGTGGTGATCATCCCGATCGCGGACATGAACAAGTCCACCGTCCACGCGCTGAACTACGCCCGCACCCTCTCGCCGAAGATCGTCGGCGTCCATGTGACGGACGACGCCGAGGAGATGGCGCAGTTGCAGGAGAAATGGGAGAAATGGGGCGAGAACGTCAATCTCGTCATCCTCGAATCGCCGTACCGGTCATTGATGGGGCCGCTCCTGTCGTACATCGACATGGTGCAGAAGAAGCGGCCGAACGCGATGATCACCGTCCTCGTGCCCGAATATATCCCGGCGCACTGGTGGGAGCAGATTCTGCACTCGCAGACGGCGCTGCGGCTGAAGGCGGCGCTGCTGCTGCGGCCGAACACGGTGGTGACGAGCGTCCCCTACCACAGCAAGCACTAAGGGAAGGGCCGAGGGTTGAGGGCTGAGAACTGAGGACTGAGCGGGATTCGAGGGCATCGCTCTGAGGGTTCCGGCTTCAATCGGCGCGCCGCTATTCGCTGCCCGCTGGCCGCTGCTTGCTCGTATCTCTATGCAGGCGGAGTATACTGTCCGTATCGTCACAGGGACAGGAGCGGTATGGCAACCGCATCCCCGTGACCATACGGAGGAAGTAACCCGCATGGCTGCGAATACACCGGGCGAACCGTCGGAATCCATGCCGCCCGCACCGCCGGAATCGGCGGAGGGGGAGGCGTCGCGCACGCCGGAATTCTTCGCCGATCTGAACGGGCATGCCGAGCGCACCCCCCGCCCCGCCCCCCGGCGCGGCGGGGCGCCGCAGATTGATTTCCGCGAGGTGCGGCAGGGGGCGCTGCCGGGCAACAAGTACATCCGCGTGCTGCGCGCCCAGGATCAGATCTTCAAGCAGGTCTCGCCGGATTACCTCGTCGCCGGGGAGCAACTCTCGACACCGCGCGGCGTCTTCGGCAGGCTGCGCCGCGCATTAATTGGCCGCCCCATCGCCACCGAACATCAGGCGCACGAGCGGCTGACGAATGTGAAGGCGCTGGCGATCTTCTCGTCGGACGCGCTCTCGTCGGTGGCGTACGCGACCGAGGCGATCCTCGGCGTGCTGATCGTGGCGGGCGCGGCCGCCTTCGGCTACCTCATCCCAATTTCGATTGCCATCGCCATCCTGCTCGCCATCGTCGCCATTTCCTACCGGCAGACGATTCAGGCATTCCCGAACGGGGCGAGCGCGTACCTGGTGGCGAAGGCGAACCTCGGCACCCTCCCCAGCCTGACGGCGGGTTCGGCGCTCCTCATCTCCTACACGCTGACCGTCGCGGTGAGCATTTCGGCGGGCGTCGCGGCGATCACCTCCGCCGTGCCGTCGCTGCACCCGTTTCGCGTCTGGTTCGGCATCGCGTTCGTCGCGCTGCTGATGCTCGGCAACCTGCGCGGCATCCGGGAGAGCGGCTCGATCTTCGCCGTGCCGACCTATCTGTTTATTCTCAGCGTCGCCGTCCTCGTCTTCCTCGGCGTCTTCCGCTCCTTGACGGGCGGGGATGTCGCGGTCAACGCCCCGCGCGAGTCGGTGAACGCCGTGGAGGGCGTCTCCCTCTTCCTCATCCTGCGCGCCTTCACGGCAGGCTCCGCCGCCCTCACCGGGGTGGAGGCGATCTCGGACGGCGTGCCCGCCTTCAAGAAACCCGAGGCGCAGAACGCGGCGAAGACGCTGACGTGGATGTGCGCGATCCTCGGCGCGATGTTCATCGGCCTCTCCTTCCTCGCCCACCGCTACGGCATCGTGCCGAATGACAAGGAGACGGTCGTCTCGCAGATCGCGCGGACGGTGATCGGCCACGGGTTCTTCTATTATTTCGTGCAGGTGATGACCGCGCTCATCCTCATCCTCGGCGCCAACACCAGTTTCGCCGACTTTCCGAGGTTGGCGACGTGGCTGGCGAAGGACCACTTCATGCCGAAGCAGTTCCTCTTCCGGGGCGACCGGCTGGCGTTCAACACGGGGATCAGCGTGCTCGGCCTGCTGGCGGCCGTGCTGATCATCGCCTTTCAGGCGGAGCCAACCCGGCTGCTGCCGCTCTACGCGATCGGCGTCTTCACGGCGTTCTCGTTTTCGCAGTCCGGGATGGTTGTCCATTGGTACCGGCAGCGGGGGCGGGGATGGACGCGCCGCTTCGCGCTCAACCTCGTCGGCGCGACGGCGACGGGCTTCGTCTTCATCCTCGTGCTCCTGACGCGGTTCACGCAGGGCGCGTGGATCGTCCTCGTCCTGATGCCCCTGTTTATCCTGATGTTCCGGGCTATCAACCGGCACTACACGCGGGCGGCGGCGGAGTTGGCGCTGGGGGAGAGCGACATGCCCGGCGCGTACCAGCCGACGGAGCAGGTGGTGATCATCCCGATCGCGGACATGAACAAGTCCACCGTCCACGCGCTGAACTACGCCCGCACCCTCTCGCCGAAGATCGTCGGCGTCCATGTGACGGACGACGCCGAGGAGGCGGCACACCTGCAGGAGCAGTGGGCGCGCTGGGGCGAGGGGGTGAACCTGGTGATCCTCGAATCGCCGTACCGGTCGCTGATGGGGCCGCTCCTGTCGTACATCGACATGGTGCAGAAGAAGCGGCCGAAGGCGATGGTGACGGTGCTGGTGCCGGAGTACATCCCGGCGCACTGGTGGGAGCAGGCGCTGCACTCGCAGACGGCGCTGCGGCTGAAGGCGGCGCTGCTGCTGCGGCCGAACACGGTGGTGACGAGCGTCCCCTACCACAGCAAGAATTAGTTCGGGGTTCGAGGCCCGGAGTAGATCGCTCCTTCCTGAACCTCGAACTCCGAACCCCGAACCCGTCCGCAACAGTAGCGCGGGAAGAGCCGTATATGGTACAAAGCGTCTGGTGTTTCGCGCGACGATACGAAGGAGGGGGACGGCGATGTCCTATGTCGTTGAAGTGATTGACCCGCCGGATAACGCGCTCGCTCGCCCCATGCGATTCCATCTCGGCCCGTTCGCCACCCGCGATGAGGCGGAAAAGATGGCGAAACGCGCCGAAGCGACGAACAGCCGCGCCACAACCCGGATCGTCGAACGCGACTGACCGCCGCGAGGGAGACGTGAACCGCCAATACTGCCCAGAGGGCACCCGCAAGGACGCCAAGAGATACAAAGAGAAATGAATCTCGGCTTTCCCTTTTTTCTTCTTGGCGTCCTTGGCGTCTTGGCGGTTCGGAAATACCCGTTCTTCCTGTCGCCGCTATCCCTGTAGGACGTAGCCGAGCGCGGCGTCCATGGTGTCGCACCACCGGCGCAGGTCGGCGACGAGCGTTTGCATGTCCGTCGCCGTCGCGGCATCCAGGCGCGTTGCCCACTCCGTCGGATCGAGCGCGAGCAGTTGCCGCCCGGCGGAGAGGCGGTTGTGCACGTCGCGCAGCGTGAGGGTCGGCGGCGCTTCGTCGCTTTCCTCGTCCACCCGCGCCGCGTTCGTCTGCCGCGCGGGGGCGTCAATGATATATGAATCATCCTCATTGGATGATGCGGCGGGCGCGGGTTCGCCGCGCTTCTGCGCCTCGCGGTAGGCGGCGATCACCTCGGCGCGGGGCCAGGCGGCGCGCTGCGGGTGCTCCTGGAGGGCCGCGTAATAATCCGCCGCGTCGCGCACCTTCGGCGCGGCGACCGTCTCGCCGTACTCGTCCACGACCTCTTCCCAGACGGCGCGGATCGCCCCCGGCTCCTTCAGTTTGGCGAGCGCGCGCGTCTGCGACTCGTGGATCGGCAGCGGCAGGTCGCGGTCCTCGGCGAGGTGGCCGACGACTTCCGCCGCCTGGATCATCCGGTACGCCTGCGAGCGGCTGATGCTCCACCGCTTCGCGCAGTACTGCTCGAAGGTGGCGTAGTCGTCGTCCAGATAGAGTTTGCGCGCCTGAATTTCCAGCAAGGCGTTGCCGACTTCGAGGAATTTGCTGAAGCCGTTCGCAATCGTCGTTTCCAGTTCCATCAGGCCCCGGTTTGTCATCACTGCCATTGCCACGTCGGTCGTTCCTTTCGCTGGGCATATGAACGTACACACAGTATACCCGGATTTTTCGGATTTCGCATGGTCGTACCTAACCTCCGGCCCCCTTCCCCACAGGGAAGGGGGAGCAATGCGGTGCGACAGCGCCGCATGTTCTGACTACCGACTACTAACTACTGGCTGCTGGCTGCTCCCCGCCCATTTTTCCGGGTATGCCGTCCCCCGTTTGGCTGATACGCTCCGTATCAACGCGGCGGATACTGGACGCAACCGGGGAACGCGGGTTTCCCCGCGACACAGGAGGGTTTCCGATGGCAGCATCTTCTTCCGAGACACCGAGCGTCCTGCTCGATCTCTCCAACAATCTGGCCGACGCCGTGGAGCGCGCCGGGGCATCCACCGTCGCCGTCCACGCGCGGCAGCGGCACCCGGCGAGCGGCGTCCTCTGGCGGCCCGGCGTCGTCGTCGCGACCGATCACACAATCGAGCGCGACGACGACATCACGGTCACGCTACCGGACGGCAAGGGCGTCCGCGCGATGCTCGCCGGGCGCGACCCGAGCACGGACATCGCGATCCTCAAAGTCGAGGGGATGAACGTGCCCGTCGCGGCGGTCGGCGATGGGGCGGCGCTCCGGGTCGGGCACATGGCGCTCGCGGTCGGGCGCTTCGGCGAGGGCGGCCTCGGCACGAGCCTCGGCGTCGTCAGCGCGCTCGGCGGGCCGTGGAACACCTGGCGCGGCGGGCAGGTGGACCAGTTCATCCGCGCCGATGTCACGCTCTATCCCGGCTTTTCGGGCGGCCCGCTCGTCAACGCGGCGGGCGAGGTCGTCGGCATCAACACCTCCGGCCTCTCGCGCAGCATGGGCCTGACGATCCCCGCCGCGACGGTGAATCGCGTCGTCGAGCAGTTGCTTGCCAAGGGACATATCGCGCGCGGCTATCTCGGCGTCGGCTTGCAACCCGTCCGCCTGCCCGATACGCTCAAGCGGGCGGTCGGCGTGACGAGCGAGACGGGCGTGATTGTCATCTCCATCGAGGGCGGCGGCCCGGCGGAGCGGGCGGGGCTGTTCATCGGCGACATCCTCATCGCGCTCGACGGCACGCCGGTGGCGGACACGGACGCCGTGCAGGCGCTGCTCGGCCCGGAGCGGATCGGGACGCCGCTCGTCGCGAAAGTCGCGCGGGGCGGCGCGCCGGTGGATGTGACGATCACCGTGGGCGAGCGCCCGCAGCGGGAGGGCTAACCCGATGGCGGTGATCGCGGACGAACTGACACAGACACCATCCGGCCTGACGGACGCCTTCGTCGCGATGGCGGAGCAACTCCGCCGCTCGACGGTGCAGGTGCGGGGGCGCGGCCCCGGCGGCGGCTCCGGCGTCATCTGGCGGCCGGACGGATTGATTATCACGAACGCGCATGTGGCGCGCGGCCCGCGGGCATTCATCGAACTCGCGGACGGGCGGACATTCGAGGCGACCGTCGCGGCGCGGGACGAGCGGCGCGACCTCGCCGCCCTGAAGGTGGACGCGACCGATCTCCCGGCGGCGGCAATCGGCGATTCCGATGCGCTGCGCGTCGGGTCGCTCGTCCTCGCGGTCGGCAACCCGCTCGGCCTGACGGGCGCGCTGACGACGGGCGTCGTCCACGCGGCGGCGACGGCGGACGGCCCGCGCGCCCACGGCTGGGTGCGGGCGGATGTCCGGCTCGCGCCGGGCAACTCCGGCGGCCCGCTGGCGGACGCGGCGGGGCGCGTGATCGGCATCAACAGCATGATCGCCGGCGGCCTCGCCCTCGCCGTGCCGAGCAACGCCGTCGCCCGCTTCCTGCGCGGCGCTGCGGCCCGTCCCGCGCTCGGCGTGACGATGCGGCCGGTGCGCCTGCCGCTCGGCGGAAGGATCGTCTTCGGCCTGCTGATCGTGGATGTGGCGGCGGGCAGCCCGGCGGAGACGGCGGGCCTCTTCACCGGCGACGTGCTGATTGGCACGGGCGGCGCGCTCTTTGCCCGGCCCGATAGCCTGCTCTCCGCGCTCGCGGACGCCGAACCGGGCGGCACGCTCCGGCTGGAGATCGTGCGGGGCGGAGGGCGCATGGCGATTGACGCGCGGGTCGGCGCGACGGAAGCCGAGGAGGCGCAAGCGGCGTGACGCGGGTGCTGGTCGCCGCGCCATCGGCGGTCGTGCGGGCGGGGCTGGAGGCGTTGGTCGCTTCCAACCCCCGCCTCGCCGTGGTCGGGCAGGCCGCCGGCATCGAGGCGGCGGCGCGGGCCAGCGAGACGCTCCAGCCGGATGTCGTGCTCGTCGAGCACGAGTGGGACGACGAACTGCTCGTGCCGGGGCTGCTCGCGCTCGGCGCGGGCGGCCACGTCCCGGCGGTCGTCGTGCTGACCGAGAACCCGTCCGCGCTCTGGGCGGCGGTCGCCCTCCGGTCGCGCGTGCGGGCGGTGCTACCGCGTGAGGCGACGGCGGCGGAGATCATCGCGGCAGTCGAGGGAGCGGCGGCGGGTCTCGTCGTCCTCCACCCCGAT
>JAICIL010000259.1 GCA_025924435.1 Chloroflexia bacterium
CGACGCATCCTCTGACGTGTTTGTCAGTCGTCCCGAATGCGGCGAATGCGCCCCTGTCAGGTGCCCACCGTAGACTGGCATCGTTCGGTCGTAGCACGCGCTCAGGGGAAGGAATCGGCATGCGTCTTGCCGCGGAAAAAGGTCGGCGCGCACTCGCGCCCACTCCCGTTGTCGGCCCGGTTGGCGGCGATCAGGCCGCCCGGCACGCCGCGTGGCGGCTCGGGCGGATCGCGCTCCTGATCGTCGGTTGCCTCTGCTGCGCGGCGCTCCTCTTCGTCCACCTCGATCGGTCGCCCCGGACGTGGTTCGACGAAGGCTCGCATCTCCACGTCCCGAAGACGCTCGTGCAGACGGGGCATTACGCCGACCGGAGCAGCGAGGGCTTTCGCGCCTTCGGGCCGACCATCGGCGTGGGCCCGACCGTCATGCTGCCGATTGCCGCCGTCTTCAAAATCGGGGGGATTGGGCTGCTCGGCGCGCGGCTCGTCATCGCCCTGTACACCATGATCGCGATCAGCGCGTTCGCGCTGCTGATGAACCGCCTGGCCGGGGGGCGCGTCGCGCTGCTGGCCGTGATCCTGATGCTCGCGGCGCCGGGGCTGGACTTCATCACCACCGGGCGACAGGTGCTCGGCGAGGTGCCCGCCTTCGCCTATCTCCTCATCGGGCTGCTCGTCTGGTTCGCGCGGGACGACGCGACGGGCGATGCCGTCCTGACCGGCTGCACGAAACGCTGCATGATCGCGGGCGGTTTCTTCGGGCTGACGATCGTCACCAAGAGCGAACTCGGCATCGTGATCGCGCCGTCGCTGATCGCGCTCGCGATCCTCGCCCTCGTCTGGGACCGGCGGATCGGCCTCAAGCAGGCGCTCGTGCCGCTGATTGTCATGCTGGTGGTGTTCGGGACGTGGGAACTCGCCTTGCTGACAATCGTCACAGGCGGTTCGTTGCGAGAGAATCTCATGCTGCTTCGCCAGGCATCGGGGGGCAGCCTGATCGTCGTCGCGCCGCACCGGATGATCGCGGGCGCGCGCTTCCTCCTCGGCCCCCAGGCGTATTTCGCGCTGCTGATCCCCGCGCTCGTGTATGCCGGCGTGCGGGCCGTCCGCCGCCGAATGAGCGTCGGCGAACTCACCCTCCTCATCTTCGCGCTCGTCGGTTTCGCCTGGTTTGCGGGGGCGTCGGTCGCCTGGCCGCGCTACGCTTTCGTGCCCCTCGCGCTCGCGGCCCTGCCCGTCGCGCGGCTCGTTGACGACGGTGTTCGCGCGCTCTGGCGGCGCCCGGATCGGGGCAGGCTCCTGGCCCCGCTCGCCGCGCTCGCGCTCGGCGTCCTCGTCGCGACATCATTCGGCGGCCAGCTCCACCGGACGCTCGCGGCATCGGACGCGCCGCAGCAGATGGCGGCGTATCTCAATCGGTCGGTGCCCACGTCGGCGATCATCGAGACATGGGAGCCGGAACTCGGCGTGCTGACCGATCATCGCTACCACTACCCGCCGCCGTCGCTGCTCGACCGGTCGGTGCGCCATCAATGGCTCGGCGGCCCGTCGCTCGATGGCTACGACCCCCTCGCGGGCGGGGCGGAATACCTCATCATCGGCCCCTTTGCGCGCTATTCGGGCATCTACGACGAGGCCGCGATCGCGGCGCGATACCAGCGGGTCACGACCGTCGGTGACTACGCCCTGTTCAGATTGAAGGAGAGCGCGGCGGGCGGGCCGAATAGCGGGGGAGAAGCGCGATGAGTACACGCAATGGGCTTCGCATCGGCGTCATCGGCGTCGGCGTGATGGGAGAGCGGCACACGCGGGTCTACAGCACGCTCCCCGGCGTCGCCGCGGTCGGCGTGTACGACGCCGATAGCCAGCGGGCGCGGCGGGTCGCGGCGCAGTATGGGGCGCGGGCCTTCGCATCGCTCGACGCCTTGATCGGCTGGGCGGACGCGGTGAGCGTCGTCACGCCGACGCAGTCGCATGTCGAACTTGCGCTCCGCTGCATGGAGCGCGGCGTGCATGTGCTCGTCGAGAAACCGCTGGCGGAGAGCGTCGCCCACGGGGAGACGATTGTGCGCGCCGGGCAGGAGCACGGGTGCATCGTCCAGGTCGGGCATATCGAGCGGTTCAACCCGACCATCGCGCAACTGCGGCTCATCCCGCAGGCGAAGAACCCGCTGGCGGTGACGATCCGCCGCATGAGCCCCTTCGACCCGCGCAACACCACGGTTGATGTCATCTTCGACCTGATGATCCACGACCTCGACCTCGCGCTCGACCTCTACGGGCCGGAGATCGCGGAGATGCAGGCGCACGGGTTGCGGGCGCGCACGAACGAGATAGACCATGCCGTCCTCAACTTCTCCGTCCACGACGGCCCGCTCGTGACGATCGTCGCCTCGCGCGTCACCGAGCAAAAGGTCCGGCACATCGAAATCGTCGCGGACGGCTACTACATCGAGGCCGATCTGCTGAACAAACGCATCAGCATCCACCGCCACACCACGCCGCTCTACACGGCGACATCCGAAGCGGTGACGTATCGCCAGGAATCGCTGATCGAGCAGATCCATGTCCCGGCCATTGAGCCGCTGGCGCTCGAACTCGACAATTTCCTCACCTGCGTTCGGACGGAGACGCGGCCGGTCGTCTCGGGAGAAGACGGGCTGCGGGCGGTGATGTATGCGGCAAAGGTGCGGGAACTGATTGACGCGCGGGCGACCTGGTCGCGGGCGCTCGCCATGCCGGTTCCCGCCGCACGGGAGGTGCAGCAATGGGCATAGGAAACGGGCAGCAGGGGGCGAGGGCGGCGGTGTCGCTCATCATCCCCTGCTGCAATGAAGCGGATGGGTTGCCGGCGCTCGAAGCCGTCCTCCCGCCGCTCATCGCGCGCCTGGAGGATCGCGGCGCGGTTGAAACGATCCTCATTGACGACGGCAGCACGGACGAGACCTGGCCGATGCTCCAGGGGCTCGCCGCGCGCGTGCCGAATGTCCATCTCGTCCGCCATCGGACGAACTACGGCCTCGGCGCCGCGCTGCGGACCGGATTCTCCCACGCGCGCGGCGAGATCGTCGTGACGACGGACGCCGATGGGACGTACCCGTTCGCCGAGATACCCGATCTCGTGGCGCGGCTCACGCCGGAAACCGCCATCGTCACCGCGTCGCCGTACCACCCGGACGGCGGTGTGGACGGCGTGCCGCCGTGGCGGCTCTTCCTGAGCAAGGGCGCGTCGCGCTGCTACCGCGTCGCACTGCGGGGGCACGGCGCATCGGTGCACACCTACACGAGCCTCTTTCGCGCCTATCGGCGCGAGGTGCTGCCCTATGTCATGCCGGAACACGAAGGGTTCCTCGCCGTGGCGGAAATCCTCGTGCGGGGGACGCTCGCGGGGTACAGGGTCGCGGAATATCCGACCGTCCTGCGCGCGCGGCGCTACGGGCAATCCAAGGCGCGCGTCTTCAGCATCACGCTCACGCATCTCGGGTTCCTCGCCGGCCTCGTGACCCACCGCGTGCGGGTGCGCGCAACGGCCCCGATGCTCTCCGCGCCGCCGATCGCGACATCGAGGGAGGTCGCGGGTGGCTAGCATTGTCACGGTGCTCGGCACCCGCCCGGAAGTGATCAAACTCTCGTCCCTGCTGCCGCTTCTCAATGATCGGTGGTCCCACGCCCTCGTGCACACCGGCCAGCACTACGACGAGGAGATGGTGGACGTCTTTTTCCACGACCTCAAACTGGCGCCGCCGGACTATGCGCTCGCCGTCGGATCGGGATCGCATGCGAAGCAGATCGCCCAGATTATCCTCGGCCTGGAGGAGATCTTCCGGCGCGAAGAGGCCAAACTGGTGATCGTGCAGGGCGACACGAATACGACGCTCGGCGGGGCGCTCGCCGCGCGGCAGTTGGGCATCCCGGTGGCCCATGTCGAGGCGGGGTGCCGCTCGCACAACCGGCAGATGCCGGAGGAGCAGAATCGCATCGTCGTTGACCACCTCGCGGACTATCTTTTCACGCCCGACGCCATCGCCACGGAGCATCTGCTCCGCGAGGGGATCGCGACCGACCGCATCTTCATGACCGGCTCGACCGGCGTTGACGCCTGCTTGCGCAACTGGGGATACGCGACGACGCAGCCGGTTCTCGATCACCTGAACATCGAGCGGCGCGCCTATGGCCTCGTGACCGTGCATCGGGCGGCGAACACCGTCCCCGAGGTCCTGCCGGGCATTTTCGCCGCGCTGAATGAGATCGCCGGGCAACTCCCGCTCGTCTTCCCGATGCATCCGCGCACGCGCGCCGTTTTCGACGCATTGGGCCTTGCGGACGGTCTGCACCCGGACATCCATCTGCTCCCGCCGCTCGGCTATCTGGATTCCCTCGCGTTGATCGGCAACGCGCTCGTCGTGCTGACCGACTCGGGAGGTGTACAGGAAGAGACCGCCGCGCTACGGATTCCCACGCTCATTCTACGAGAGGAGACGGAATGGCAAGCATACGTGAACGCCGGGACGCACCGATTGGTTGGGATGAAGCCGGAGACGATCGTCCCACATTTCCACGCCCTGCTCCGCGATGGCTCGCTCGACGCGACGCCGCTGCACGCCCTGCCGGCATCGGCGGGAGCGGCGGGGCGCATCGCGGCGATCCTCGCGACGATCCTGCCCTACGACCAGCCGATCCGGCTACCCGTCACGCCGCGCCCAGCCTCGGAGCACACCGCATGATGAATCTTGCCCTGATCCTCACCAGCACCGTCTTCGGCGTCGTCGGCCAACTGATGCTGAAGCGGGGGATGACCGTCCTCGGCCCGCTGTCCCCGACAGTCAGGGACGCACCGGGACTCGTCGTGCGCGTCTTCACGACACCGGCGGTCGTCCTCGGCCTCGCGATCTATGTCGGCGCCACCTTCTTCTGGCTGCTCGCACTCTCGCGGGTGCAACTCACCTACGCATACCCCTTCGCGAGCCTCAGTTACGTGCTGATCGTCATCGCGGCATGGACGATGCTCGGCGAGCATCCGTCCCCGCTGCGACTGGGCGGCATGGGAGTGATCGTGCTCGGGGTGCTTCTCATCTCGCAAACGTGATGGATCAATCGAGGGAGGTTGGGCGCATGCGGGTCGCAATTGTCGGTGGCGGCATCCTGGGGACGAGCCTCGGCTACTTCCTCGCCGAGGCGGGGGTCGAGGTGCATCTCGTGGAACGGGGCGACAATCTCGGCGGCCTCGTCGCGCCGATTGAACTGGACGAACTCGGCGGCGTGCGGGTGGATCGCTACTACCACTGCATCCTCAACAGCGACCGCCATTTCATTGATCTCATCCGCGCGGTGGGGTTGGGGGACCGGCTGCAACAGGTCGAGACGAAGATGGGCTTCTACCACGACACGCGCCTCTACCCGATGTCCACGCCGCTGGAGTTCCTGCGCTTCCCGCCCCTCGGCATGCTCGACCGCGCCCGCCTCGCCCTGACCATCCTCGCCTGCCGCCGCATCACGGACTGGCACGATCTGGAAAACGTCAGCGTGGAGGCGTGGCTGACGCGCCTCAGCGGGCGGCACGCATACGAGACGATCTGGAAGCCGCTCCTCGGCGCGAAGTTCGACGGCGACTTCGCGCAGGTCCCCGCGACCTATATCTGGTCGCGCCTCGTCCGCATGACGGACACGCGCGACGGCGCGGCGCAGAAGGAGTTGATGGGGTACCTGATCGGCGGACATCTCCCCGTCGTCGAGGCGCTCGCGGCGCGGGTCGTCGCGTCGGGCGGCACGGTGCGGACGGGAACCGCCGTTTCCGCCGTGCTCACCGACAACATCGGGCGCGTGCGCGGCATCCGGACCGACCGGGGCGATGTGGAGGCGGACGCAGTCGTCCTCACCACGCCGACCGGGATCGCCCGCCGCCTCCTGCCGGAACAACTCTCGCCGGTCGCCGATCGCTGGGGGCAACTCGACGGCTATCTCGGCGTCATCCTCCTGCTCGTCGTGCTCCGGCGGCAACTGACGCCGTACTACACGACGAATGTCACCGACACCTCGGTGCCGTTCACGGGCGTCATCGAGACGACGAACCTCATCGCCCCGGAGCACGTCGGCGGCTATCACCTCGTCTACCTGCCGAAGTATGTTTATCCGGACAATCCGTACACCGCCATGGACGACGATTCGTTGCGCGCGGACTTTCTCGGCCACCTCCGCCGGATGTTCCCCGATCTCACCGATGATGACATCGTGACGACGCGCCTCTTCCGCGAGCGGTACGTCGAGCCGATCCACCCCATCGGCGGGATGGACCGGATCGCCCCGATCCGGACGGAGATCCCCGGACTCTATCTCGCCAACACGAGCCAGATCTACCCCGCACTCACGAACTGCGACTCCGTGACCCGCCACGCGCGGCAGGTCTCCTCCCTCGTTCTGGAAGGCGAATCGCCATCCCGCTACGCGCGCGAAGAAGAACTTCTCGCCACGGTCTGAGTGCCGCCCGGATGCGCCCGCCGAAGCC
>JAICIL010000260.1 GCA_025924435.1 Chloroflexia bacterium
GCCCTGTCGAGAACGCCCGCATCCTGCCATGCGCGGCAGGCGGCGTCAAGAACGGGAGAGAACCTAACCCCCGGCCCCTTCCCGCGAGGAAGGGGTGACTTGATCTTGAGGTTGTGATGCTCTGCGTACACCACAATCTCACGGAGGCTTGCTCCCCTTGCTCGCGGGGAGGGGCAGGGGAGAGGTTATTTTCGCCTCCCACTTTAGAAGATTTTAACAAGTGAAACATCCGTGGCATGAAACGTGTTCTTATCAGTGTACCCCCGCCAAATGGACGGGGCGGCATCGTCCGAAGATGCGGAGGCCATACCGCCCGACGGGGCGTATCGGGCAGGCGGCGCATCCGGCATACTGGGATCGGCAATCGGACAGTTCGGCGGCGCGAGCGGCCGGGAGCGACGGAAAGGAGCGACGAGATGAGCGACACCACTCTCTACAGCCATATCGCCGTCGCCCTCATTGTCCTGATCGCCGCTTTCGGGTTGCCGCTGCCCGTCGCCGGGATGTTGACCGCCGCCGGTGTCCTCGCCGCGCACGGGGAGATGAACATCGGCCTGCTCATCGTCCTCTCGGCAGCGGGCGCGATCTCCGGCGACGCGCTCGGTTACGTTGCGGGGCGGCTCGGCGTCCGCTGGTTCGCCGGGCGCGCGACGGCCCGCGATACGCGCGTTGCCGCCTCGATGCGCTGGTTGAAGCGGATGACGACCCGCGCGCTCGCCTGGAAATCCGTCCGGCAGGCGACGGGTTGGTCCAACGCGATGCTCGACCGGCGCGGCAGCATGGGAATACTCATCCTCCTGAGCCGGACGGTGCTCGCCGCCTTCGGCCCGGTCGTCAATATCGTGACCGGCGCGCGCCGCTACTCGCTCGGCCGGTTCCTCCTCTACGACGCGATCGGCGAAATCCTCTGGGCGGGCACCTACGTCGGCTTCGGCTATCTCGCGGGCGAGCAGGGCGGGGATGCGATGAGCGTTCTCACCAATCCCTACGTGATCGCCGGCATGGTCGTGCTCACCGTCGTCCCGATGGTCGTCACGGCGCGGATCAAGCCGCAGCCGCAACCCGTCGCCCTCGAAACGAGTGTTGGAGACTGAGCCGACACCTGCACCCATCATCTCCTTCCGGCCGCCGCGGAATTTCGCGGCGGTTTTTGCCAACCCCCGGCCCCTCCCGACGTGGGAGAGGCAGCGAAACCACCGCAGCGCCGACGAGCGGAAGGACGCGCGGAGGTAATGACGATAATGGACTGCGATCACTTGACGGTGTATATAAAAACATATATCCTCTCGTCATGGCCGATGAGCGCCGTGGCCGCCATTGGATCGCCTCCGCAAAGAAGGATGTACGCGCCTTCCCGAAGATGCGCGGGATGTGATCGGCCAGGCGTTCCTCGACACCAAGTAGGCGACAAGCATCCGAAAGCGAAGCCATTGCGGGGCTTCGGTGGCGCGGGCGTTCTGGAGATCGTTGATGATTTCGACGGCGACACCTACCGCGCGGTCTATACCCTCTAATTGCGGAGCGGGGTCTACGTACTCCCACGCATTCCAGAAAAAAGCGACACAGGGGATCAGAACGCCACGACACGAGATGAACCTCATCGGGCCGCATCCGCGGCTGGCGGAAGCCGAAGACGCGCGAAGAATGCGACAATGAGTCGAGCGTCGCGGAGGAAAGGGTTGAGTCATATGATTGAGAATGAGGAGATCATCGAGAGCAGCGGGAATCTCTTCGCGGATCTCGGGCTGCCGAACCCGGAGGAGCGACTGGCGAAGGCCGAACTCGCCCGGCAAATTCGGCGGATCATCGCGGAGCGCGATCTGACGCAAGCCCAGGCGGGCGCGGTTCTCGGCCTCGCGCAGCCGAATGTCTCGAATCTGCTGAACGGTCGGCTCAAGGGTTTCTCCGTCGAGAAGATGATGGAATATCTAACCGCGCTCAACTGCAACGTGCAAATCGTCGTCACTCCGATGGGAGACGGGCAAGAACGCGGCGAGATTACCGTCACAACGCGATCACAGCGGAGGCCGATGCACCCGTTCCGTTCAACGACGGTCGCAAGAGGAAAGGTGGCGGATCGCCATGCATAACACCGAAACCCTCCGGCTGACGATGGCGCAGGCGGTGGTGAAGTACCTGCAAGTGCAGCGGAGCGAGCGAGACGGGGAAACGCGGCGGCTGATCCCGGCGATCTTCGGCATCTTCGGGCACGGCAATGTCGCGGGGATCGGGCAGGCGCTCTACGAGTACGGGCAGGAGTTGCCCTACTACCAACCCTGCAACGAGCAATCCATGGTGCATACGGCGATGGGCTTCGCGAAGGCGAACCGGCGATGCGCCACCTTCGCCTGCTCCTCCTCCATCGGCCCCGGCGCGACGAACATGATCACCGGCGCGGCGACGGCGACGATCAACCGCATCCCCGTCCTGCTCCTCCCCTCCGATTACTACGCGACGCGCCATCAGGGGCCGGTCTTGCAGCAGTTGGAGCACCCCGTCTCCGCCGACCTGAGCGTCAACGACTGCTTCCGCCCCGTCTCCCGCTTCTTCGACCGCATCTCCCGCCCGGAGCAGTTGCTGACCGCCCTGCCGGAGGCGCTGCGCGTCCTCACCGACCCGGCGGAGACGGGCGCGGTGACGCTCTCGCTGCCGCAGGACATCCAGGCGCACGCCTACGACTACCCCGCGCACTTCTTCAACGAACGTGTCTGGCACATCGCGCGCCGCCCGCCCGAAGCGCGCCGGATTGACGAGGCAATCGCGCTCCTCAAGGCGGCGAAGCGCCCGGTGATTATCGCGGGCGGCGGCGTCCACTACGCCGAGGCGGGCGAGGCGCTGCGCGCCTTCGCGGAGGCGTGCGGCATCCCGGTCGCGGAGACCTCCGGCGGCAAGGGCGCGATGGCGGGCGACGCCCCCCTCCTGCTCGGCGGCAGCGGCGTCAACGGCACCCCCGCCGCCGCGAAGATCGTCCGCGACGCCGACCTCGTCATCGCCGTCGGCACGCGGCTGACCGACTTCACGACCGGCTCGCAGTCCGCCTTCCAGAACCCCGCCGTCCGGTTCGTCGCGATCAACGTCTGCCCGCACGACGCCTACAAGCAGGGCGCGCTGCCGATCGTCGCCGATGCACGCGAAGCGCTCGTCGCGCTCGCGGAGGCGGCGGGCGGCATCGCGACCGATGCCGCCTATCGAAACGAGATCGCGGCGGCGAAGGAGGCGTGGGCGACGCAACTGCGCGACGAAATCTATACCCAGATCCCCGGCGAGGCGATGAGCCAGGGGCAACTGATCGGCACGCTGAACGCGGCGGCGTGCGCGGGCGACACGGTGATCGCCGCCGCCGGGGGCGCGCCCGGCGACCTGCTCAAACTGTGGGACACGCGCGGCGACAAGCATTGCCATCTCGAATTCGGCTTCTCCTGCATGGGCTACGAACTGCCCGCCGGGATCGGCGTCCGCATGGCGCAGCCGGGGGGCGAGGTCTACGTCCTGATCGGCGACGGCACGTACTTGATGAACCCGTCGGAACTCGTCACCGCTTTGCAGGAGCGGCTGAAAGTGACGGTCGTCATCGCGGAGAATCACGGCTATCAGGTGATCCGCCAGTTGCAGATGAACCGCGCCGGGCGCAGTTTCGGCAACGAGTTCCGCGCGCGGGACGACGCGACGCACCGCCTCGACGGCGACTATGTGACGATTGATTTCGCCCAGAACGCCGCCAGCATGGGCGCGCGGACGTGGCATGTGGCGACGCCCGACGCCCTGGAAATGGCGCTCGCCGAGGCGCGGGACGAGCGTCGCTCCTGCGTGATCGTCGTCGAGACGGAGCCGCACCGCTACCTGCCCGGCGCCGGTGTCTGGTGGGATGTCGCCCCCGCCGAGGCTACGAACGACCCTGCCACCGACGAACGCCGCACCGCCTACGAGAACGAGCGCGCCCAACTTCAGCGCTTCTACTACTGAGACTTGACCGGGAGGAAACCGGGTATGAACCGCAAAGACGCAAAGGAACGCGAAGATCGCAAAGAAGAATAATTACTTTGCGTCCTTTGTGTTCTTTGCGTCTTTGCGGTTCAATTGCTTTCGACTTTGAACACGGAGGATGCGATGGATGTGACGGTTGGGACCGCGCCGGATTCGTGGGGGGTCTGGTTCCCGAGCGACGAGCGGCAGACGCCCTGGGAACGCTGCCTCGATGAGATGGCCGAGGCGGGGTACGCGTGGACGGAACTGGGGCCGTACGGCTATCTGCCCACCGACCCGGATACGCTGCGCGCCGCACTGGCGACGCGGCATCTTGGCATCACCGGCGCGACGGTGATCGCGACGCTGGAGGACCCGGACGGCTGGCCGGAGGTGGAGCGGCAGGTGCTCGGCGGCGGGGCACTCGCCCATGCCCTCGGCGGCGAATTCGTCGTCCTTATAGACGACCCGTACACGAACCTCTTCACCGGCGAGCAGATCGCGCCGAAACGATTGGACGACGCGGGCTGGCAGCGATTCATCGCCACGACGCACCGGGCGGCGGACATCGCGCGCAACCGCTTCGGTCTGCGCACCGTCTTCCACCCGCATGCCGAGACGCACGTCGAGTACGAGGACCAGATCGAGCGATTCCTCGCGGACACGGACCCGGCCCGCGTCGGCCTCTGCTTCGACACCGGCCACCACGCCTACCGGGGCGGCGATCCCGTCGCCTTCATGGCGAAGCATCACGACCGCATCCCCTACCTGCACCTGAAGAGTGTCCGCCCGGAGATGATCGCGAAGGTGGAGGCGGAGAATATCCCCTTCGCCATCGCCGTCGGCAGCGACATGTTCTGCGAGCCGTCCGAGGGCGCGGTGGACTTCCTCGCCTTCCGCGATGTGCTGCGCGCCATTGATTACACCGGCTGGGGCATCGTCGAGCAGGATATGTACCCCGCCCCCTTCGACAAGCCCCTCCCCATCGCCAAACGCACCCGCGCCTATCTCCGCGAAATCGGCATCGGATGAAGTGATGGAAGCGTGGGATCTCATCCTTGAATCGTGGGTCACGATGGATTGGGGATATGATGACGTCGCATGCGGCGACGTCATCGAGAGTCCCCTGTTTATCTCTTTAGATAGCATGATGGTACCTACACAAGAGACCCACAAGCGCATTGAACGTTTAGACGGAAATCCTCGACGCTATCGCATTGTGGCAGAGGTAACCGCAGTCTGGGATCGGCACTGGGCTATAGATTTCGGCCTCAGCGCGACGACAGCGGCCCCGCTTTCGGCAGATGTAATCCGTGGCACATATGTGACAGGAGATGTCGATCTCGGCATTGATTATCCAACAGACTGGCAAGGTTACCGATGGCTGGTCGAGTCCATCACCAAGGTTGTTTCAGAGCAAGAACAAAACTCACGTATGGAGGTTGAGCGTACGGATGGTTATCATGACCATGGGATGACCTACTATGTCTTGCACTGCCAGAAGCTGGAATCACAAGGCATGACGAACGAGGCTCCTGGAGGATGTGCGGAGGCGGCAAAGATAGATCCAGTTTACGAAATCTGGGATAGCGACGCCGCACATCCGATTATCGAGTACGACGATCTTTCCGAAGCCCTCGCGTTCATCGCGACGACGGTGGAGCGGCGCGGCGATGCGGCGGTCCTGTCATGGTCTCTCCTCCGTGCCCTGCCGAACGGAGACGAAACGGAGACGATCGCGGTCGGTGCGGACCTCGTGCGCCTTGCCCGCGCGCCACACCACGCCGTATCCGCATAACGACTCGATAGTTCCTACGCACGATACTCAATGTCCGCGTGCGGAAGGTGATAGCCGCACCGCCTGCTCGATGGCGATGATGTCATTGGTGGTCTCGAAGGTCTCGCCCACGCCGAGGATGATGGCGATGGCGAGGATTACCGGGATCTGCCAGTACCACCCGGCGGCGATGCCGACGAGTTCAAGGCCGATCACCGCGCGCCGGAAATCGCGCATCAGGGCGATGAGCCGCCGGTCGGTGCCGAATCGGTATCGCCCCATAGCCTCCCGCTCGCCCCGCACGGCCCATATCGTGAGCGCGAATCCGAGAACCGCGAGCGCCAGCGCGGGATATGCCCGCCACGAGAGGTGATAGAGCGTCTCCATCGTTGCGCCTCCGTATCACGACGTAGCCACCACGCCACATCGTCATGATAGGGCCGCAGCCTCATCGCGGCGATTACCTGGGAAGTAATGGCGAGGGCGAGGGCCGCGCGGCAAGGTGAGCGCAGATACCACAGCGGTGGCGGACTTTAGAGCCTGCCACAGCACGGATCGGCAGGCTGGAGGCCAATACGGTTCAGTGAGCATGTTCTATGGAAGCAGTGACGGATGCCGTACGGGGGGGGGGGGGGGGCCCCCCCCCCCCCCCCCCCCCCCCCCCGGGCCCCCCCGGGGCGCGCCGGGCGGGGGGGGGGGGGGGGGGCACGCATCTGGGAGGCCAATCCTTCCAGCGCAGGAATAGAGA
>JAICIL010000261.1 GCA_025924435.1 Chloroflexia bacterium
CCGCCGAGGTCGCGGAAGCGTTGGCGGCGAGCGATGTCTGCGTGCTGCCCTATCGCGACGGCGCGTCGCCACGGCGCGGCAGCCTGCTCGCGGCGCTCGCGCAGGGCATCCCGGTCGTCACGACGACGCCCGCGCCCGGCGCGTATGGCGGCGTGCCCGCCTTTCGGGATGGCGAGGCCGCGCGGTGTGTGCCGCCGGGCGATGCGCGGGCCGTCGCGGATGCCGCGCAAGCGATGCGCCGCGACGATACGCTCGCGCGGCGACTTCGCGCGGGGGCGGCGGCCTATGCCGCGCACTTCACATGGCCGACGATTGCCGCGCAGACCCTCGCGCTGTATGAGACGCTCGGCGTGGCGGCATCCGCCGGGGGAATCGCCATGCCAGTCGGGGTGTCGGGGGTGGAACGCTGATGGTAGTTGTGGAGCGACGGATGACGGTGGATGCGGTGCCGCCGCCACGCCAACGACCGAACCGGGAGCGCTGGCGCGGCGCGGCGATGCCGCTCCTCATCCTCGCGTTGCTCACCCTGCTCGGTGGCCTGATGCGGCGTTACCATCTCGGCCAGCAAGGGCTGTGGTTCGACGAGGCGGACCTCGTGATACGCGCCCGGCAGCCACTGCCGGACTTGCTACGAAACTTCGTCAATCCGGGCGAGAACGGGCCGTTCTACACCCTCGGCATGGCCTGCTGGATCAAGGTTTTCGGCACGTCGGAAGTCGCTGTCCGGCTGCCCTCGGCGATTGCCGGGACGCTCGCCATCCCCGCGCTGTACGGCCTCGGACGCGCGCTGCGCGGGCCCCGCCTCGGACTGATCGCCGCCGCGCTCCTCACGATCTCGCCGTACGCGCACTGGTACGCGCAGGACGCGAAGATGTACAGCCTGCTCGTCCTGCTGACGATTGTGGCGACATGGCTGCTGCTCGTCGCCATGCGGCGCGGCGGCGCGATGTGGGTCGCGTACGGCATCGTCGCGGCGCTGACGCTGGGCATCCATGCCACATTTCTGCTCGTCCTCGCCGCGCACGCGGTGATCGCCGTGGCGCTCTGGCGTGCGGGGTACGGCGTGCGGCCGGCGGGGCGGCAGGCGCGCTGGCTGGCGATCCTGATTGGTGTCGCCACGCTGCCGCTGCTCATCTGGGGCGCGATTTTCGCCGTCCAGAATGGCCCGACATGGCAGGTGAAGGCGACGCCGTGGGATATCCTCCGCCGCATGCTCGTCGAGTTCAGTGTCACGCATCGCGCCGCCGATGCCGTGCAGGCGTGGGGCGTCTCGCTCTACGTCGCGCTTGCCGCGCTCGGTGTCGGGTTGACGTGGCGGGCGGGGAACGGGGAGGGGGGAACCCCGCCGCGCCGCGCGCTCCTCGTCGTCGGGGCGATGACGGCGGTGCCGGGGGTGCTCTTCATGCTGCTCTCTATGCAGCGCGCGGTCTTCGAGGATCGCTACTTGATCGTCGCGCTGCCGGGCTTCCTGCTCCTCGCCGCGCTCGGCGTTGACGGGCTGCTCCGCCGGAAACCGGCATGGCCGCTTGCCGTCGCGGCGGGCGTGGCGGTGCTCATCGTCGCGTGGCTGCCGCTGCGGGATGCCAATTTCTCGACGGTGCCGCAGAAGGAGGATTGGCGCGAGGCGTACCGCCATCTCGCGGAGCACGCGCGCGCCGGTGACGGCGTCGTCGTCTATCCGGGCTATCTCCGCTCCACCTACGACTACTACGCGATGCAGTTCCCGGCGTTGCGGAATCTCCCCGTCGTCACGCCGCCGTCGCTCGCGCCGGGAACGGACATCACCGATCGCGCGCTGGACGCCTTCTTCACGAAGCATACGCAGGGCTGGGAGCGCGCCTGGCTCGTCGAGTCGCCGGAGCGCGCGCCGACGCAGGACCCGGACGGGCGGATTCTCGGCTTCTACACAGGCGGCATCCCGGTCGTCAACCCGCGCGGGCAGACCCTGTTCGAGCAGCGGAAGTACAACGGCGTGCTGCTCGATTGCTTCGTCTACGACGGGCCGTATCGGGCGGATCGGCTGCCGCCGCAAGTCGTGCCCGATCTGCGGATGGGTGACACGGGCATCGGGTTATTCGGCGTGTCGCTCGAAACGCCGGGCGGCGGCAACAGCGTCGCGCGCGGGGCGTTCGCGCCGCTGCTGCTCCGCTGGCTCGCGCCGAACCATGCGATCCCGGAGGATTACAAGGTGCTCGTCCGGCTCGTGGACGCGACGGGCCGTGAGGTGGACCGGTACGACATCCCGCCGCTCGACGGCCACTGGCCGACGAGCGGCTGGCAGCCGAAGGACGACCCCTACGACCCGCACGATCTCTTCCTCCCGCCCACGCTCGCGCCGGGGCAGTACCGCATCCTCGTCGGCATGGCGCCCGTCAATGACCCGACGCACCCGCTGCCGATCTTCAATCGCGACGGCGCGCGCGTGGACACCGACGGACTGGTCGCCGTCCTGCCGATCACCGTGATATGATCCTCACTCATACACCTACCCCCAGAGCCGATTGCCCACTTCTTTATCTTTGGGCGTTATGCAGTTCGCGGGAACAAGGCGGAGAACAAGGGTGGTGGAGGCAAGCGGGACACTTGCCTCCACCGGGAAAAATCCCCAACCGCGTACGGCCTCATCGTATTTGCCACTGGGGGAGGAGACCGACGCGTGCGAGACGACATCAGCGACATCGCAGCCTCGTACGATAGCGGCGTGGATGACGAAGACGCGCGGCTGGAGCGGCATCAGCTCGAGTACGACCTCACATGGCGCTATCTGACGCGATACCTGCCACCCGCGGGTTCCATACTCGAGATCGGCGCCGGGACGGGAAGATACACGCTCGCTTTGTGCAGGCGCGGCTATTCCGTCACGGCGGTCGATCTGTCGGCGGCCCTCCTGGAACGATGCAAGGGGCGGCTCGCCGCGGAGGGGCTGCACGGGCAGGTGCGGTTCCTCGTGGCTGATGCACGCGACCTCCATGCGGCGCCGAACACGGCGTTCGACGCGGTGTTGCTCATGGGGCCGCTATACCATCTGGTATTCGAGGAGGACCGACGGGAAGCGGTGCGCCAGGCGGCGGATCGTCTCCGTAGCGGAGGGCTGCTGTTTTCCGCGCATCTGAGCCGCCTGGGCGTCCTCGGCGACTTGATGAAGAGAACGCCCGAGTGGATCGAGCGTGGAGAGGAAGTGCGCTCCCTGCTCGACAGCGGCAGGCGCCCGGACAATCTGCCCAGGGGCGGCTTTCGCGGCTACTTCGCGCGCGTCTCGGAGATCCGACCGCTCCACGAGGCGCTCGGCATCCAGACCGTCGTGCTCGCCGGCGTCGAACCGGCGATCTCGGCCGACGATGAGAGTTACAACACGCTCCAGTCGCCCCGACGAGATCGGTGGCTCGACCTGCTCCTCGAAGTGAGCGCCGACGAGACAACCTTAGGGGCCTCGCGGCATCTCCTCTACATTGGCCGAAAGGGCGATGGCAATTAACTGCGTATCTGCATCCCGCGACAGGCCGATCGGTCTGCATCGCACGCAACCGATCCATACCATCGCCCGGCTGCCGCGCTGTTTCCTCGCTCGGCTACGTTTGATCTGGCAGCGGCGGCGCGGGCTGGAAAGCCCGCGCTACCGGAAAATACTCATCGGCAGGTAGGCCGAGACGATCCAGTTCGGCGCGTCCACGATCTCGCTGATCTTCAGGTCCACCGCCGCGCCGCAGAGGCAGTACGCCTGCTCGCGCGTCATCGCGTGATTCGTGGCGAGATGGTCAATCATGTAGCGGATCGCCTGCTGCGCGTCCTTGAAGAGGTCGGGACCATGCGCGGTCGTCACGAAGTAGCCGCCGGTGTCCGCGACCGTCAATTTCTGGCCGGGCGGCGTCGTGAAGCGCAATTCCGGGATGTTCGCGCCCTTGCGCAGCGTGAACCGGAGCGTGACGGTCATCGGCGTCTCGATGCCGGTGCCGTTCACCTCGCCGTCCCCCTGGGCGGCATGGCAATCGCCGCAGGAGAAGAGCGCGCCGGGAACGAGGACGGGGAAGGAAACGACCGCGCCTGGGGTCAGGTGGCGAATATCGAGGTTGCCGCCATTCTCGCGCGGCGGGATCGTCACGAAGCGCCCGTTGTCGCGCGGCGCGACGCCCATGCAGCCGCAGAACGGCTCGTACGGGATGCGGATATCCGGGCGGAACTCGCACTCCTCGCCGAGATTGTAGTGGTGCAGATAGGGTGCCGAGAAATCGTCCGCGAGGAGGCCGAAGCCGGGGATGACGGCGTTCCAGCCCCACTCCTTGTGCGCGAGGCCGACCACCTCGACATCGAGCGCGTCGCCCGGTTCCGCGCCCTCGATGGAGACCGGGCCGGTGAGCGGGTGGATCGGGTCGAAACTGAGCGTCGCGAGCGACGAGGACGGCGCGCCGGGGGTAACTTGCCGCGCGGACGCTTCGAGCGTCTCGAATACGACGGTGTCGCCCGGCTGGATGCGGACGCGGGGCGGGTGCGTGTTGTCCCAGAAGGCGTGCGGCTGGCTGTCGTCCAGATGATGCGTCGCCATGATTGACTGCTCCTTCCCTCGAACCGCCGAATCTCCGCGCGTTGTCCTTGGGTGTGCCGCTCATAGTATGCGGGCCATGCCGGATGGAAGCAAGGTGCGGCAAGAGAGGAACGGAAGGATGACACCCCGTTGTCCAAGGCGCGCCGCGCGATCGGGTGGAAGTGGGCTTGCGGCGCGGCACAGACCGTGCGACAATACGTACGATGTGAACGTACACTCGAATTGCGTGAAGCGAGCGATTCGGGGCGGGGAAGGCACACAGCGTCGGAGGTGGCATGGCGTTCGCAACCAGATCGCGCCGCGCCGCACGGGCAGAACCAACATGGACGGTCGTGCCGTTCGACGCGCGCGGCGCGGGTGTCGGCGAGATGCCGCCGACCGTCGCAATCGAGACGCCCGATAGCGAGACGCTGCTCGTCCTCTGCGCCGAGGCCGAGCAGCCGGACCCGGACGCGGCGCGACGCTGCCTGCTCGCGCTCGACGCGTTCCGCGCCGGGTACGATGCGGCGGGGCCGCGCCTGCTCACGAACGCGCTGATCGCGGGCATGGCGGAGGCGAACGGCGCGCTCTACGACCGGCGCGCGCCGCGCGGGATGCACCGGCCCGCCGGCATCGGGCTGACGGCGCTCGTCGCGCGGGGTGCGGACGCCTATATCGTCCAGGCCGGGCCGGGGCAGGCGTTGATCGTCGGCGCGGAGGGCATCACCGCGCTGCCGTCACTGGACCGCCACGGGCAGCCCGACTCCGCGCCGCTTGGCAGCCTGCCGACCATCGAGCCGGACCTTTTCCATGTGGACGCGGGCGACGGGCTGTTCGCCGCGCTCTGCGTCTCCGCGCTCGGTCGCGTCTTCTCCCGCGAGGACGACGGCCCGCTGCTCGCCTGCGACGCGGCCCACGCGGCGGACTATCTCGCCGCGCTCGGCGCGCGCTACCGATTGCCGCAGGCGTACGGCGTCCTCTGCTCGACGATGGGCGATGGCGGCGGTCGCTCGGCGGCGCCCCCCGCGCGCGGCGTCGCCGCGTGGCCCGTGCACGATACCGGCGGCGACGCATTCGCGCATGCATGGCCCACGGGCCTCCCGCTCCCCGCAGAACCGGAACGCCGCTCGCGGTACGCGCCCGTGCCCGTGCCGCGGGGCGATGAGGGAGAGCCACGCTGGGACTACCTCGGCGAGCGGGAACAATCGCTCCGCGCCGACGCCCCGCGCGGGTGGCGTGGGGAGGCGGGGCAACCGCTTGCCGCGACATGGGGCGATCTACACCGCTCTCGCCGCGCCCGCTCGCTCCCCTCCTTGCCGCCGCGCCTCTGGGTGCTCGCCGGTGGCTTCCTGCTTGCGCTCCTGCTTGCCGCGCTGATCGGCGCCGCCCACGCCTTCGCATCCCATCGCGCGAACGACGCCACGCGGCACGAACTGGACGGCATCGCGGCGGCGCGGTCGCAGGCAATTGCCCTCCCCGACCCGCAGGCGCAATACGCCGCCCTGACGTTGGTCGGCGGGCAATTGGAGCGCGTGGCGGCGGAAGGCCGACAAACCGGGCGCGTTGCCCAGGAGCGGCAGACATTGGCGCAGGCGCTCGATACGGCGACAGGCGTCACGCGCGTCACTCCCGGCCCGGTGGCGGCGCTCTCCCATCTCGACGGCGAGCCGGGCAATCATCGCCTCCTGCTCGCGGGCGGCGACGGCGCGCTCTACCTCTTCGACCGCGACAAGGGCGATTGGGGCGTCTACGCGGTCAACCCGGCGACGCAGAAGGCGGACCGGCTGTTCACGACGGGCAATGTGGCGAACAAGGTGCCGGCGGGCGATCTGCGCGGGCTGCTCTGGGTCGGCGGCCCGGCGACGACCGACCGCACGCGCCTCTTCGCCCGCACCGGGAACGGCGCGTGGGGGGAACTGGCGATCCCCGC
>JAICIL010000262.1 GCA_025924435.1 Chloroflexia bacterium
CCGCGAGCGTGCGATCCATCCGCTCGGCGGGCGTTTCCGGCTCCGCGACCGCGCCGCCGCGCAGGTCGCGCAGCAGCGCGGCCATTTCCGCCGTCGTCTCCGCGACGCCGCGCGCCGAGAAATCGGGCAGCGTCTCGTCGTGGTCGTGGACGCCGATGAACGTCGCGTTCACGGGCCGACGCCGGTAATACGCCGCGAAGAAGGCGTCCAGCCACGCCGAGAATGGGCGGCGCGTCTCAGGCATGGCCGCCCGCGTTGACCTTCGCCAATCCTTCGCGGATCGGCGCCATCGCGGCGGTGTGCTCCCGCTTCGCCGCCGCGACGGCATCGGGGTCCGCCAGCAGGTCAATCGCCGTCATCGCCAGCGTCTTCGCGCCCGCGATCAAGGATTCGTGGCCCCGCTCGGTCTGCGTCGCCGCCGCGACCTCGCGCGAGTGCCAGCCCGCCTCCTCGCCGCAGATGCCGAGGTACGCGTAGACGGCGGGTATTTCGTGGCTGACATTGCCGAAATCGGTCGAGCCGCCGCCCTCGCGCGAGGGGCCGTCCCGCACATCCCGGCCAATCGCCTCCATGTTGGCGCGCATCACGCCGCCGAGCGCGCGATTCGGCACATAACTCTGGTACGGTTTGATGTACTCCTTCCACTCCAGCCGCGCGCCAGTCGCGGTCGCCGCCCCCTCGGCGCAGGCGACGACGCGCCGCTTCAACTCGGCGGCGTAGACGGGGTCGTACGAGCGGATGCGGAAGCGGCACGCGGCGTACGGCGGGATGACATTCGGCGCGCCGCCGCCGCTCGTCACGACGCCGTGGATGCGCGCCTCGGAGCGCACCTGCTGCCGCAACATGCCGACATTGTTGAAGGTCTGGATCACGGCATCGAGGGCGTTGATGCCGGTGTGCGGGTTCGACGCGGCGTGCGCGGCCCGGCCGTGGAACATGAAGTCAATCCCGTAGGCGACCATCGAGGGCTTGAGGGCGATGTAATCCTCCGTCATCGGGTGGATCATGATCGCGGCGTCCACGCCATCGAAGTAACCCTGCTCCAGCACGGGAATCTTGCCGCCCGCGTTCGGGACGGCCGATTCCTCCGCCGGGGTGCCGAGGACGACGACCCGACCCGGCAGCAGCCCCTGCTGGCCGAGGCGCGCGAGGGCGATGCCCGCGCCGATCGCCGCGTTGGCGATAATGTTGTGCCCGCAGCCGTGGCCGACATCCGGGAGCGCGTCGTACTCCGCGATGATCGCGACCGTCGGGCCGTCCGGGTTGCCGCCGGGCAGCGTGGCGCGGAAGGCGGTATCCAGCCCCGCGATGCCCCGCTCCACCTCCGCGCCGAACTCCTCCAGCATCTCGGTCAGTTTCGCGGACGCCTGGTACTCCTGCAAGCCGAGTTCGGGGTTCTCCGCCATCCAGTCGCTGCACCCGATCAGCATGCGCGAGACCTGCTCGATCTCCCGCTGCGCCGCCTCTTTCAGTGCCGCCACGTCCGCCATCGCCTACTCCCTTTCGTCGCTCGCGCGCGGTTTGCGCGCCACTATCCAGAGGAACGTCGCCGGTCTGCCGAACTCCTCGTCCGTTTCGGCGCGGGCGCGCTCGATGACGAGGCCCGCCTCGCGCACCAGCCGCCGGTTTGTCGCCGCATCATACCCGCTGAAATACATCGGCGCGCCGTGCCAGTCGTCCTCCACGTCGCCGGTCGTGCCGCCATCGCTGAACGAGGCGACGAACAGGCCGCCCGGTCGGAGCCACGCCGCGATGTTCGACAGCAACCCGGCGTGCTCCTCGCGCGGGACGTGCGTGATCGCGTAGAACGCGCAGACGGCGTCGAAGGACGCGGGCGAGAAGGCGAGCGCCGTCATATCCCCGACGACGAATGCCGCGTTCGGTACATTCCGGCGGGCCAGCGCGACCTGACGCGGCGAGAGGTCAACGCCCGTCACGGCGAACCGGGCGGCGAGTCGCCGCGTCGTCGGGAGGCCCGCGCCGCAGCCCAGTTCGAGCACGGCCGCACCGGCGGGTAGCGCTGCGAGCAGTAGTCGCGTATACCGCTCCCGCTCCGCGACCCGGACAGTCGCGGACCACGCGGCGTAGCGCTCGGCAATCGCGTCGTAGCCGCGCGCGACGATCGCCTTCGCATCGTCGGCGGGCGGGATCACACGCGCTCCCACTCTTCGAGCCGCGCGATTGCCTCGCGGACGATGGCGGGCACGGGCCGTTTCGCCCTGTATGCCTGATCGAAATTGACGAACACGGCGGTGGCGCGGAAATAGGGATCGGGATCGCCCGCCTTCCACATCTCGAAGGCGAAGGTCAGGCTCGTCGTGCCGATCGCCGTGCAGCGGACACCGATCTCCACCAGATCATCGAGCAGGAACGAGCGCAGGTAGTCGAGTTCGGCGTGCACCGTCGCCACATCGAAGATGTTCGCGTCCGCGAGGTCGTAGAGATGCAGGCCGAGGCCCGTGCGGAAATACTCGGCCTGTGCGATGTCCATGTACGAGAGGTAGCGCCCGTTGTAGACGATTCGCTGGCCGTCAATCTCGTCATACCGGACGCGAAGCGTGTGCACAAAATGGAAGTCGTCGCGCGCCATCTCACTCTCCCTCTGGTCGAGAGGAGTGAGGACTGAGTGCTGAGGACTGAGCGGCGTTGCGTTACTCAGTCCTCAGTCCTTAGTCCTCAGCCCTTCCCCGACTGGGCGACCAGTGTATCAGAAGGGAGTACAATAGCGGGAACGTGTTCGGCTACGGAGGGATGAGATGGAATCGGCAGTGATCGTCGCGGCGAAGCGGACCGCGATTGGCGCGTTCGGCAAAGCATTCAAGGACGTCCCGACGGCGACGCTCGGCGCGACCGCCGTGCGCGCGGCGCTGGCGGATGCGGGCATCGCACCCGGCGACGTGGACGATGTGGTGATCGGCTGCGTCGGCCAGATCGGGCAGGACGCCTACATCGCGCGGGCGGTCAGCCTCGGCGCGGGGCTGCCGATTGAGATACCGGCGTACGCCGTCAACCGACTCTGCGGCTCCGGCGCGCAGGCAATCGGCAGCGCGGCGCAGGCGATCCTCGCGGGGGATGCGCGGATCGTCGTGGCGGGCGGCGTCGAGAAGATGAGCGGCTACCCGCTGCTCGCCGATGTGCGCTGGGGCACCCGCCTCGGCGACACGGCGCTGAAGGACGCCCTGACACTCGCCCTCTCCGACCCGTTCTCCTGCCGCCACATGGGCACGACGGCGGAGAATATCGCCCGGCGCGACGGCGTGAACCGCGCCGATCAGGACGATTTCGCGGCCCTCAGCCAGCGGCGGACGGCGGCGGCGGTCGAGGCGGGCCGTTTCGATGCGGAGATCGTGCCCGTCACCGTCCCCGGCCCGAAGCGGACGACGGTGGAGGTGACGCGCGACGAGCACCCGCGCCCGGAGACGACCGCCGAGACGCTGGCGAAACTGCCGGCTGTCTTCGAGAAGGAGGGCAGCGTCACCGCCGGGAACGCCGCCGGCATCAACGATGCGGGGAGCGCGACGGTGATGATGGCGGCCTCGGAAGCGGAGGCGCGGGGGATCGCCCCGCTCGCCCGCGTTGTCGGCTGGGCCGTCGTCGGCGTCGAGCCGGAGTACATGGGCATCGGCCCGGTGCCCGCCGTCCGCAAAGTGCTGGCGAAGACCGACCTGAGCTTGGACGACATCGCGCTGTTCGAACTGAACGAGGCGTTCGCGGCGCAATCGCTCGCCTGCATCCGCGAACTCGGATTGGACATGGACATAGTGAACGTCAACGGCGGCGCGATCGCGCTCGGCCACCCGATCGGCGCGACGGGCAACATCCTCGCCGTCAAACTGATCTCCGAACTGCGGCGGCGCGGCGAGCGATACGGCATCGTCACGGCATGTATCGGCGGCGGGCAGGGGATCGCGGTCGTCCTGGAGAACACCGCCGCATAACAGACGGCGATCATGCGTATATGCGGCATTGGCAGGCGTCGCAATGAAAGGATTCGCATTCGTGGGCATCGAATATCACAAGCACGTTTTCGACAATGGCTTGCGCGTCTACATCACGCCGATGGATGCCGCGACCTCCGTGACGGTGGTGATCGGCGTCGGCGTCGGCGCGCGGTGGGAAGCGCCGGAGGTGAACGGCGTCGCCCACTTCGCGGAGCACATGTTCTTCAAGGGGACGGAGCGCCGCCCGACGACGCGCGACATTTCCAGCCTGATTGACGGCCTCGGCGGGCAGTTCAACGCCTTCACCTCCGAGGAGATGACCGCGTACTACACCCGCCTCGCCCCGGAGCATTACAAAGTCGGCCTCGACGTGCTGACGGACATGCTCTTCCACTCCAAATTCGATTCGGACGAGATCGAGCGCGAGAAGGGGACGATTATCCAGGAGATCCGCATGTACGAGGACCAGCCGATGGCCCTCGCCCCCCGGACGTTTCAGGAGATGATGTACCCGAACCATCCGCTCGGCCGCCCGGTGCTCGGCACGGACGAGACGATCCAGGCGATGACGCGCGCGACCTTCACCGATTACATGGCGATGGCCTATCACACCGGCAGCATGGTCGTCTCCATCGCCGGGAAGGTGGACGAGGACGATGCGCTCGACGCCGTGCGGGAGTGGATGGCGCAACTCCCCGGCGGCGTCGCGCCCAAGCCGATCCCCGCGATTGATGTCCGGCCGGACGCGCGGGTCAAACTGTATACGAAGGACACCGGCCAGGCGCATCTCTGCCTCGGCGTGCCGAGCCTGCCGATCGGCGACCCGGACGAACCCGCGCTCAACGTCCTCAGCACCGTGCTCGGCGGCACGATGTCCTCCCGGCTCTTCATCGAGGTGCGCGAGAAGCAGGGCCTCTGCTACTACGTCGGCTCCTCGCCGGACCCGTACACGGACACCGGTTTGTACGTCGCGCGCGGCGGCATGGACCTCAACCGGATAGACCAGGCGCTCGTCTCGATCCGCAAGGAGATGCTCGGCATGGCCGCCGCGCCGATCAGCAACGAAGAACTCAGCATGGGCAAGGAAGGGTTGAAGGGGCGCATCCTGCTCGCGATGGAAGGCTCGGCGGGCGTGGCGATGGATGTCGTCCGGCAGGAACTGCTGCGCGGTCGCGTGCGGACGCCGGACGAGCGCCGCGCCGAGGTGGACGCGGTCACGGCGGACGATGTCTACCGCGTCGCGAACGACCTCTTCACGCCGGAGCGCCTGCACCTCGCGATGTGCGGCCCATTCGATGACCCGACGCACTTCGAGTCGCTCGTGCTCGACGGCGAACCGGCGGTGGCGGCGGATTAAAGGACGATCGCAAAACCGCCAAGACGCCAAGGACGCCAAGAAGGGAACGAGAAGAACAGTATCTTATTCCTTCTCTTTTCTCTCCTGGCGTCCTTGGCGTCTTGGCGGTTCAACCTCTCCATATGCCGGTTTTTGCGCTCAGGCGATGAACGGCTCGAGATACCGCTGCGCGAGGATGAGGCCGCGCCGCGATTTCTCTTCCGAACCCTCGTAAATCGGGTCCTCGTGCTCGATGGAGACCGCGCCGTCGTAGCCGTGCTCGCAGAGCGCGGCGAGCACCTGCCGCCAGTTGACGACGCCATATCCGGGCAGCCGGTACCGCCACCAGCCGGACGTGCGCCGCCGCTCCGTGAAGATTTGGCCGAGCACGCCGTACTCATACAGGCCGTCGGCGATGATCTCGGTGTCCTTCGCATGCACATGATAGATGCGCGGCGCGAACTCGCGCAGGACGCGCATGTGATCAATGCCCATCCAGACGAAATGCGACGCATCGAAACAGAGGCCGAGGGCGGGGGAGTCGAAGGCGGCGAAGACGCGGCGGAACATCTCCGGCGAGTAGCAGAGATTGCGCCCCCAGCCGAACCACGGCTCCAGCGCGAGACGGATGCCGAATCGATCCGCCGCCGCAACCACCGGCCCCCACGTCGCGACGAAGCGGTCGAAGTTCTGCGCCAGCGTGATCGTCGGGTCCACATTGTTGAGCATGCCGAGGCAGACGGTGATCCCCTGCCGCGACGCCTGCTCGAAGTATTCGATCAGCGTGTGCACCGCACCATCGCGCACCCGGCGGTCCGGCGAGAAGATCTCGTTGGCCGTCGGCGCGGTGACGGTCGGCACGCCAACGCGGAGACCGGCGGCGGTCGCGACGTGCCCACCGTCCGGCAGCACCTTGTGCGTATCCACGAAGGCGAAGCCGTGCTCCTTCGCCCAGGCGCACAGTTCCGGGTAGGAGACCTCGCGCAGATCGCGCGGAACGATGAAGCCGAGATGCACGCGGCCGTCCTTTCTCCACTACCGGAGCATGAACCGCCAAGACGCCAAGGACGCCCAGAAGAGCGAAAGGATTAAGGTTTATTTGTGATTCTATTTATACTATTTGAGTACATGGCGTCTTTGAGGGTCGAGTGCC
>JAICIL010000263.1 GCA_025924435.1 Chloroflexia bacterium
CGGCGAGCATCGGTGTCGCCCTCAATGGGCCGGCGTACGACAATGCCGACGAAATGCTGCGCGACGCCGATGCCGCGATGTACCGCGCGAAGGGGCAGGGGCGCGGGCGGTGCGCGGTGGCCGACACGGAGATGCGCGGGCACGGGCAGACGACTTCCCGCCTGGAGGGCGATCTGCGCGATGCGCTGGCGCGCGGGCGGATGCGGGTCGAATTCGCGCCGGTGGTTGACCTCCGGGCGGGCCGCGCCGCGCGATTCGAAGCCCGGCTCCTCTGGCCGCACCCGGAATTCGGCGCGCTCCCGCCGGAAATGTTCCTGCCCATCGCGGACGAGATGGGCCTGCGCGCATCGCTCGATCGCGCGCTACTCCACGCCGCGTGCCGCCAGCTCCAACGCTGGCAGGGCGCATCTCACGAAAATGGGGCGCTCGCCATGAGCGTGCGGCTCTCCGGTTCGCATCTCCTCAACCCGCATTTCGCGCGGGAATACGCCGAGATCGTGCGGCGTGCGGGCATCATGCCGGGGTCGCTCATCGTCCAGTTCGCCGAACAGGTGGTGCTCGATCACGCCGACGCGGCGCTGGCGTTGTTCCGCCACTTGCACGAGACGGGCACGCGCGTGCAAGTGGATCGGTCCGGCGCCGGGAGCACGTCGCTTGTCCTGCTCCGGCGCTTCGCCATTGATGCGTTAAAACTCGACGACACCTGGGTCGGGATGCTCGCGGATCGGTCCGACCGGGATGTCGTCGCGGCGGTCGTGACGCTCGCGCACACGCTGGGGATGCGGGTTGTCGCCGACGGCGTCGAGACGGCCACCCAACTGCGTGCGCTGCGCGCTCTCGGATGCGATTTCGGCCAGGGAGAATGGTTCGCGACGTCCCACCCATCCGGCGAACCGCGCGTCGTATTACCGCTCTCAATGGATATGTAGCGGCCTCATCCCGGCCCCTCTCCACCGCCGTGCTCTTCTTTATCGAGGCGAAAGGGCGATGGCGAGGGGAGTCGAACGCTTGCAAGGCATTATCGCTCGGCAAGCAGCATATCGGGCGTCGCGATCCCGAACAGGCGAGCCGCGTTCGCCGTCGTCGCCGCCGCGACGGTCGTCGTGTCGGTCGCTTTGAGTGCGGCGATCCGCTCCGCGACGAGCGCGACGTAGGCCGATTCATTGCGCCGCCCGCGATGCGGATGGGGCGCGAGATAGGGGCTGTCCGTCTCGATGACGATGCGCTCCAGCGGCATCGCGCGCACGGCGTCGTGCAGCGCCGTCGCGTTCTTGAAGGTGACCGGCCCGCCGATGCCGAGGTGCAAGCCGAGCGCGAGCAGGTCCGCGGCGAACGCTGGATCGCCATTGAAGGCGTGCAGCACGCCCTGGATCGGCCCGTGCGCCGCGCATTCCGCCCGCAAGATCGCCAGCAGGTCCTCGTGCGCCTCGCGGTGGTGGATGACGACCGGCTTGCCGAGCGCGCGGGCGAGGGCGAGTTGCGCCGCGAAGGCCGCCCGCTGCCGCTCCGGCGGCGCGTAGTCGCGGTAGTAATCGAGGCCGGTTTCGCCGACCGCCACCGCTTTGGGGTGCGCGTGCAGTTCCGCGAGCGTCGCGATCATCGCGTCGTCCCACGCCGCGGCGTCGTTCGGGTGGAGGCCGAGGCAGGCGAAAATGCCGGGGTGCGCGGACGCCAGCGCGAGCGTCGTCGGCCATGTTGCGGCGTTGTAGCCGACATTGACGATGGCGCACACGCCCGCGTCCGCCGCGCGCCGCAGGACGGCCGCGCGGTCCTCGTCGAATTGCGGCGCGTCGAGATGGGCGTGCGAGTCGCAGAGCATGGTCGCCTCGGTGGCTCAGTAGTGGCGCGTTGCGGATGCCACGCGATGACGTGGCACGGCACCTGCATACACCGCATGCGAGCGATGGTTCGCGTGATCGTATCCGGGGGTGGCACCAATGGCAACGGCAACTCGCACCCTCTCCGCGCGGCAGCGGACGGGGCAGAAACCGAAAGTGGATTACAAGGAAGTCGCCCGCGCGACGATCAAGGAGTTCAGCCAGGACGACTGCACCGGCCTCGCGGCGGAATCCGCCTACCATATCCTCTTCTCGATCTTCCCGCTGGCGATCTTCGCGGCCTCGATGTCCGCGATCATCAACCGCGCCTTCGGCCTCGATCTCTTCGGCAAGATCATGGCCGCGCTCACGTCCGCCCTGCCGCCGGACGCGCGCTCCGCGATTGCGGCCCCGCTGGCGAAAGTATTGACCAACCAGAACGGCGGCCTCCTGTCGTTCGGTATCATCCTCGCGCTCTGGTCGGGGTCGAACGCGATGAGCACGTTCATCAAGGCGCTCAATCGCGCCTACGATGTCGAGGAGACGCGGCCATTCTGGAAGGCGAAGGGATTGCAGGTCGTCCTTACGCTCTTCATGGGCGTGCTGGTCTCCGTCGCGTTCATCACCATCGCCTTCGGCGGCAAGATCATCGGCAGCATCGCCGACCATATCGGCGCCGGGACGATCTTTAAAGTGGCATGGAACATCGCGCGCTGGCCGATTGTGCTCGTCTTCATCTCGCTCGCGCTGGCCGTGTTGTACTGGGTGGGGCCGAACATCAAGCAGAAGTTCCAGTGGATCTCCCCCGGCGCGGTGATCGCGACGATTGTCTGGGTGCTCGCCATCTACGGCTTCGGGTTCTACGTCTCCAAATTCGGCAGTTACGACAAGACCTACGGCACGCTCGGCGGGATGATCGTGCTGCTGCTCGTCTTCTACATCTCGTCGCTCGTCATCATGGTCGGCGGCCAACTGAATAGCGAGCTCGCCAAGCGGTACGACCCGGAGACGATCGAGGATATCGCCGAGCATCCCGAGAAGGACAAGGGCGAGACGATCTACGCCGACAAAGCGCCGAAGAAGTCGCAGCCGGATCGCGAGTCCGACCTGAAGGGCGCGGAGGTGCGCGGCGAGCCGATCACCAACCGCACCGCGCCGACCGCGAAGACGCAGAGCGGCAAGCAGCGCCTCGTCAACTACTCGACCGGCAAGCGCGAGGACCCCTCGCCGCGCCCGGACGCCAGGTACACGATGACCGCGACGCCGGACACGCCGCACCGCGACGGCAGCAACGGCCACGCGGATCCGCCGACGAAGCGCGCGGCGGTCGGCGTCGGCCTCCTCGGCCTCAGCGCGGTCGGCATGGCGGCGAAGCGGTTTCTGAAGAAGTAGCGGGATTTACCTCACCCCCTGCCCCCTCTCCGTCAAGCGGAGAGGGGATGATCGCGTATTGCGATCTTTCGTGCTCCCCTCGCCCCGTGAGGGAGAGGGGCCGGGGGTGGGGGGTGATCACTTCACCGTCACGCTCTTGGCGAGGTTGCGCGGCTTGTCGGGGTCGAAGCCGCGCAAGAGCGCGAGATGGTAGCCGAGCAACTGGGCGGGGATGACATTGACGAGCGGCGAGGCGTCCCCGACATCGGCGACCGGGATATGGACGTGAAACGCCTCGTCCGGCTCCGGCGAGACGCCGATGATGAAGCCGCCGCGCGCCCGCATCTCCATCGCACCGGAGAGGATGTCCGCGCGGGTTTCGTCCATCGGCGCGAAGACGAGGCAGGGCGTGTCCCGCTCGATCAGGGCGATCACGCCGTGCTTCAGTTCGCCACCGGCGAATCCTTCCGCGTGCATGTACGAGACTTCCTTGATCTTCAGCGCGGATTCGAGCGCCGTCGGATAGGCGAGGCCGCGACCGATCACGTAGAGATGGTTCTTGCCGACGATCCGCGCCGCGACGGCGCGCACCGTCTCCGCGCATTCGCCGTTCAGCGCCTCGTCAACGGCCACCGCCGCGCGACGGAGGAGGGCCTGCCCTTCCTCCAACTTGCCTGCGGTGGCGTACGCCGCGAGCAGGAGGATGGCGACCTTCGCCGTGTATGCCTTCGTGGAAAGGACGCATTGCTCCGGGCCGGCCGTCAGCGGCACGACAACGTCCGCGATCCGCGCGAGGGTCGAACCCGGCACATTGACGAGCGCACCGATCTGCGCGCCGCGCGCCCGCGCCGCGTTCACCCCCTCGATGATGTCCGCCGTCTCGCCGCTCTGCGAGAGGGCGATGACGAGCGAGCGCGGCGTGATGAAATGCTCGTGGTACTTGAATTCCGAGCCGAGGATGAAGTTGATGTGTCGCTGGGCGATGCGCGAGAAGAGATAGGTGCCCGACAGGGCGGCGTACGACGCCGTGCCGCAGCCGAGCAGGAAAGCGCCGAACGAGAGCCGGATGCGGTCCGCGAGGTCCTGGGCGAGCGCGGCGTGGTCGTCCGCGAGGCGCGCGATGATCCCCGGCTGCTCCGCCATCTCCTTGGACATGAAGTTCGGGTAGTCGCCGACCCCCGCGTCGTCCGGCCGCCACGTCACCCGCTCCTCGCGGACGGGGAGCGGCGCGCTGTCCTCCAGATTGGCGAGCGAAACCTTGCCGGGCGTCATCGTCGCCACCTGGAGATCATCGAGATAGACGACGCGGTCGGTGTATTCGAGGAGCGCGACGACATCCGAGGCGATATAGGCCGCGTCGTCGCCGATGCCGACGATCAGCGGCGAGACGTTCTTGACGGCGACAAGTTCCTGCCGGTCCACCTGCATGACGATCACGGCGTTCAGGCCGTCCAGCTGGCGGAAGGCGTGGCGCACCGCCCAGGTCAGGTCGGACTCCGGGTTGTCGCGGTGCGCGAGCGCCTCCTCGACGAGATGGACGATCACCTCGGTGTCGGTGTCCGACCGGAAGGTGTGCCCGCGCGCGATCAGTCCCGCCTTCAGCGTGAGGTAATTCTCGACGATGCCGTTGTGGATCAGCGCGACGCGGCGCGATTCGTCCTGGTGCGGGTGGGCGTTCGGCTCGGTGACGCCGCCGTGCGTCGCCCAGCGGGTATGCCCGAAACCGATCGTGCTCGGCGGCAAGGTCGTCTCCGCCGCCCCGATCTTGCCGACATGCTTCTCGACCACAAGGCCGACGCCGTTGCGGACGGCGATCCCCCACGAGTCGTAGCCGCGATATTCGAGCCGCTTGAGCGCGGCGAGGGTCATCCCCGGCACATCAACGGTTGTCTCCGCAGAGCCGACATAGCCAAAAATTCCGCACATTGGCGATTCCCTTTCAGCGCACACGCATACATGGCCCGCACAGCGTGCGGCCACCCATTCGCGCTGGTTCGGGGAAGAAGGGGACACATCGCACGGCCATTGTCGGGGCATTGCGCCGCCGGTTTTCTCCGTGCGTGACGACCGTGTCAGCCGGGGGGCCACCCGCCGAATCCTTCGCACAGCCCCCGCCTCGTCACCCGGTTCACCTCCTCGACCGGGCCTGGCGCTACGAACCAATCGTCCCTTTTCCCATCAGCGCACCGCCGCGAGTCTACGCGCCGCGCGGCGGGGTGTCAAACCGGGCCACACAGCGAGGATACCGCCTGCCCATGAGTTGCGACGCCATCTTGCCGACTCTCTCGATGACAATACCGTCAGATGCGCCACCATGCGGGCACGGGCGTGCGCGCAAAAGCCGGAACTCAACGGGCGGGGGATCGTTATATAGAGGGAGGCGCGATCGGGGGTGAATCGCCGCGCGTGATCGCCGCCAACGGCATGGACAGGGAAGGGTCAGAATGAGTGCATATCCGCCGCAACCACCGGGATCGTACCCGCCGCCCAACCCGCCCGGCTATGGGCCGCCGCCCGCCGGGCAGCCCGGCTCCGGCTCCGGTTATCCCGGCGCGCCGCCACCCTATCCCGGCGGTGCGGTCCCGCCGTACCAGCCGTACCAGCCGTATCAGCAATACCAGCAACCCCTGCCCGGTCAGGTCGGATATCAATGGGGTGCGGGCGTACCGGCATACAACTTCGCGAACTTCGGCCAACGACTCATCGGCGTCATCATTGACGCGCTGATCATCGCCGCACTGATGGCAATCCCGGTCATTGTCGGCATTGTCCTGATCGTGAACGGCGTGAGCACGGACGCGGATGGCAACGCCACCGTGACGAATGGCGCGGCAATCGGGATCGCCGTGATCTTCTTCATCATCGCGTTCATCATCGCCGTGCTCTATGAGCCGCTGCTCACCGCGCGGAAAGGGCCGAAAAACGGCCAGACACCGGGCCGATCCGCCGCCGGGATCCGCATCACGAACCTGCAAGGCGGCCCAATCGGCGCCGGTCAGGCGTGGGGCCGGTACCTCTTCAAGGCCTTCTTCTCGGGAAGCGTCTTCTATCTCGGCTATCTCTGGATGCTCTGGGATGCGAATAAGCAATGCTGGCACGACAAGATCGCCAATACGCTCGTCCTCAAGGCGTGAGCGCATCGCGGTGAGCGGGGAAGGGGAAGGAGCGAGAACGGGGAATTAACCAGGAACAGCGTGGTGGCGGGTTTCAGCCTGCCATAGAGAGGCAGGCTGAAG
>JAICIL010000264.1 GCA_025924435.1 Chloroflexia bacterium
GCACGACCCGCCGAATTAAAGAACCTCACCCCCCGCCCCCTCACCATCGCGATGGAGAGGGGGAGCGAGCCTCTATGAGATCGGAGCGTTTGGCGGAACACCGAATATTCGCAATGAGTCGCCCCTCTCCATTGCGATGGAGAGGGGGCCGGGGGTGAGGTTCACCCCGCCACGGCGGCGATGCTCCCTTCGAGGCGATCCACCATCGTCGCGATGCCCGCTTCGTCAATCGTGAGCGGCGGCGCGAAGACGACGAAATTCTTGCCGATGCGAGCGAGCAGGCCGCGCGCGCGCGGCCTGCTCGACCGCCGGGCCAGGGGCGGGGCCGTAGACGGCGGGATCGAGATCGAACCCCTGCAACAGCCCCGCACCCCGCACGTCGCGGATGCCAGGCAGCCGCTCCGCCATCGCGTTCAGCCGCGCGCGGAGCACGTCGCCCATCGCCGCCGCGTTCTCGACCAGATGCTGATCGCGCATCAGTTGCAGCACCGCCAGCCCCGCCGCCGCCGCGACCGGGTTGCCGCCGTAGGTGTGGCCGTGGTGGAACTCGCGCCGCTCTTCCGGCGTGCCGAGAAAGGCGGCCTGCACCTTTTCCTGCACCAGCACCGCCGAAAGGGGCGCGTAGCCGCCGCTCATCCCCTTGCCGACGCAGAGGAGATCGGGCACGACGCCGAAGTACTCGCCGCCGAACTTCGTGCCGAGCCGCCCGAAGCCGGTGATGATCTCGTCCAGGATGAGCAGCACATTGTGCGTGTCGCACATCGCGCGGAGCATCGGCAGGTATTCGGCGGGCGGCACGGTGAAGCCCGCGCCGCTGACGCTGATCGGCTCGACGATCACGGCGGCGACCGTCTCCGGGTCCTCGGCGAGGATCGTCCGCTCGACGTGCCGCGCGCAGGTGAAGAGGTCGTGCGCGCGGCATTCGTCCAGCGTGTGGTCGTACGGGCAGGCGTTGCAGGTCGGCGGGTGGACATGGAGGAAGCCCGCCACGAGCGGCTCGAAGACGCTCTTGCGCTCCCAGCCGCCGGATGCCGAGAGCGCGCCCATCGTCGCGCCGTGGTAGCCGCCATAGCGGGCGAGAATCTTGAATTTGTGCGGGTGGCCGGTCTGCTTGTGGTACTGCCGGGCCATCTTCATCGCCGCCTCGGTCGCCTCGGAGCCGCCGGAGAGCAATTTGACCGCCCCGAAGCCGCTCCCCGCGAAATCGAGCAGGTCGCGCGTCAGTTCGAGCGCGGTCGGGTTCGTCCCGGCGAGCGGGGGCGCGAAGGCGAGCGTGTGCAACTGCTCCGCCATCGCCCCGATCACCGCCCGGTTCCGGTGCCCGACCGAGTTGACGAAGACGCCGGACAGCCCGTCGAGATACTGCTTCCCGGTGTGGTCGGTGACGTTCAGCCCCTCGCCCTCGACGATCACGAACGGGTCTTCGGCGAAGGATTGCATCTGCCGGAAATCGAGGATCTGCCGCGCGAGCAGTTCCGGCGTCACGAGATCGTCGTACATCGCTCGCTCCGTTCGCTGAAAGGACTGAGGACTGAGGACCGAGGACTGAGCAGGGGAGCGGCTGTCTCTCACTCCTCATCGCTCAGTCCTCAGTCCTTCGCGATGATGGCACGCCGCATGCAAATGGGCAAGAGACGGGCGGTGCGTCTCGGATTTCGGCACGAGCGATGTGAGAGAACAATGACACAGGCAACGATGGAACATATGATGGGGTTCTACCTCGCGGTCGGCCTGACGATGGCCGTCCTCCCCGGTTTCGTGATGGCGCACGACGGGCGCGCGGTCTATCTGCGCCGCGCCGGGCAGGCGCTGGTCGCCTTCAGCGTGATCCTGCTCGCCGTCTACACCACGCGGCCCTCCTAATTCCCCCCGATTCTGTGCGATACTCGCGGTATGGATGATTCTTTCTCTCTCTCCGATGACGAACAGGACGCCGCGCGCTGCCCGATCCCCGCATGGGCGCTCCGACCGCTCGCGATTCTGCTGCCCCTCATCGCCCTCGCGGCAATCCTCTGGCTCGTGTTGCGGTAGCAGGGATCACGGAACCGCCAAGACGCCAAGGACGCCAAGAGGGAGTCAAGAAAAAGAGAGTCAAATCCTCTCCTCGCATTTTCTTGGCGTCCTTGGCGTCTTGGCGGTTCGATCGGCTTCCCCCGGCAAATCCAATAAATTCTAGGTAAATCGCGCACAAGACTTTGACGTTCCGCGGAGGCCGCCGTACGCTTCTTTCCGAGGGGGCAACGGCGCCCCGTCGGAAGGGGAAGCACGGTGATGGTGCGCCTACTCCTGCCACATGTCTCGCCCGATTTCGATCCTCGCTCCACACCCGCGCGGGGGGCACGATGAGCAATGCACGCCCGGTGCGCGTCGGCACGCGCGGGAGCGCGCTCGCGCTCGCGCAGGCGGCGCTGGCGATTGCCGCCCTCACCGCCGCCGATCCCGCTACGACGTACGAACCGACCATTATCCGCACCGAGGGAGACCGGGATAAGACGACGCCGCTCACCGTCATCGGCGGGCAGGGCGTCTTCACCGTCGCCTTGCAGGACGCCTTGCTGCGCGGCGAGGCGGACATGGCCGTCCACAGCGCGAAGGACCTCCCGCCCGCGACACCGGCGGGCCTCGTCCTCGCCGCATTCCTCGAGCGCGCCGACCCGCGCGATGTTTTCATCTCCCGCCACGGCGTCGGGCTGGCCGCGCTGCCGTCCGGCGCGCGCGTCGGGACGAGCAGCCGCCGCCGCGCGGTGCAGGCGCGGGCGATCAATCCGGGCATCGAAATCGTCGAACTGCGCGGCAATCTCGACACGCGGCTGCGCAAGTCCGCCGCGCCGGACTACGACGGCATCATCGTCGCGGCGGCGGGGCTGGATCGGATGGGCTGGCAGGAGCGGATTACGGAGTATTTGCCGGTAGACCGCTTCGTGCCGTCGCCGGGGCAGGGGGCAATCGGCATCGAATGCCGCGCGGATGATGCGGCGATGATCGCGCGGCTCGCGAAGATCGAGCACAGCCCGACGCGGAACGCGGTGACGGCGGAGCGTACCCTGCTCGTCGCGGCGGGCGCGGGCTGCACGATGCCGCTCGCGGGGTACGCCGAACCGCACGATGACACGCTGAGGCTCTGGGGCATGGCGGCGGACACGGACGAGGCCAACGCCCGCTGGATCGCGTGCACCGCGCCCGCCGCCGATCCGTTCGCCGCCGGATGGCAACTGGCGGAAGCGCTCGGCGTGGCGACCGGGGTGCGCGCATGAACGAAATCGGGAAGCCGCTCTATGGCTTGCACGTTGTCGTGACGCGACCGGAGGGGCGGGCGGACGCGCTGATCGAGCGGCTGGAAAGGCTCGGCGCGACCGTGCTGCACGCGCCGACGATCCGCATCGCCGACCCGCCGTCCTCTACCGCCCTCGATGCCGCGCTCCGGCACCTGCCGTCGTACGACTGGATCGTCTGGACGAGCGCGAACGGCGTGTCGCGCACCTTCGCGCGGCTGGCGGCGCTCGGCCTCGACCCCGATGCGCCCCGCGCATGCCAACTGGCCGTTATCGGCGGCGCGACGGCGCGGGCGCTCGCCGCGTTCGGCCACACCGCCGACCTCGTCCCGCCGGAGGCCGTCGCGGAATCCTTGCGCGATGTCCTGATCGCGGCGGGTGTCGGCGCGGGGTCGCGGGTGCTGCTGCCGCAGCCCGTCACATCGCGCGATGTGCTGGCGGTGGGGCTTCGCGCGGCGGGCGCGGTCGTGGATGTCGCGCCCGCGTATCAGACCAAACCGAACACCGAGGCGGCGGACGACGTGCGCCGCTGGCTGGCGGCGGGCCGGATTGATTGCGCGCTCGTCACCAGCCCGAGCACCGTGCGCGGCCTGCTCGAACTGCTGGGTGGCGACGCGGAAACCCTGCGCCGCATCCCGCTCGCCTGCATCGGCCCGGTGACGGCGGATGCGGTGCGCGCGCTCGGCATCGAACCGGCGCTCGTCGCCGCCGAACACACGAACGACGGCCTCGTCGCCGCCCTGATGCATCACCGGACAGGAGCCCGCGCATGAACGACCCGCTCTCGGTTTCCGTGCCCCCCTTCCAGCGTTTCCGCCGCCTGCGGCAAACGCCGTCACTCCGCCGCCTCGTGCAGGAGACGCGGCTCCATCCGGCAGAGTTCATCTTGCCGCTCTTCGTCGCGCACGGCTTCGATGTGCGCGAGGAGATCGGCGCGATGCCCGGCGTCTTCCATCTCTCGGTGGATCGCCTGCAGCACGCCGTCGAGGAGGCGGTGGGCGCGGGCGTGACGAGCGTGCTGCTCTTCGGCCTGCCGGAGACGAAGGACCCCGGCGCGTCCGAAGCCTTCGCGGCGGACGGCATCGTGCAGCAGGCGGTGCGGCGCATCAAGGCGGATTTTCCGTCGGTCGTCGTCATCACCGACGTCTGCCTCTGCGCGTACACCGACCACGGCCACTGCGGCCTGCTCACGGATCATGGCACGATTGACAACGACACGACACTGCCCGTGCTGGCGCGCGTCGCCCTCTCGCACGCCGAGGCGGGGGCGGACATCGTCGCGCCGTCGGACATGATGGATGGCCGGATCGCCGCCATCCGCGCCGCGCTGGACGCGCGCGGCTTCGCCGAGACGCCGATCATGGCCTACGCCGCCAAGTTCGCCTCCGCCTTCTACGGGCCGTTCCGCGAGGCGGCGCACTCCGCCCCGTCGCACGGCGACCGCCGCTCGCACCAGATGGACCCCGCGAACGGGCGCGAGGCGCTCCGAGAGATCGCGGCGGACATCGCGGAGGGCGCGGACATGGTGATGGTCAAGCCCGCGATGCCCTACCTCGATGTGCTGGCGCAGGCGCGCGCCGCCTTCGATCTGCCGATCACCGCCTATCAGGTGAGCGGCGAGTACTCGATGCTCAAGAACGCCGCCCGCAACGGCCTCCTGGACGAACGCCGGGCGATGCTCGAGGCGCTGACGAGCATCAAGCGCGCCGGTGCGGACAGCATCATCACCTACGCGGCGGTGGACGCCGCCCGCTGGCTGGCCGAGGAATGGGGCGGCGCCCTCCGCGCCCTCCCCGCCCCCGTCACCGCTGCGGACTAACCGGGAACGATTGAACCACAGAGGCACAGAGGACACAAAGAGGGAAGTAAGAGGAGAAAGAGAGAAAAACAAAAAACCTCCTTTGTGTTCTTCTCTGTGCCCTCTGTGCCTCTGTGGTTCAAAATGAAAGGTTTGACGATGCAGGAAACGGCGACAGCGGCGGGGCCGGTGCGGGGGACGGGTGAGGCGCGGATGCTCGATGCCTGCCACCACCGGCAGCCGGATTGCACGCCCGTCTGGTTCATGCGACAGGCGGGGCGCTGCCTCGCGGAATACCGCCGGATGCGCGAGCGGTACGGCATCTTAGAGATGGCAAAGACGCCCGAACTAAGCGCGAAAGTGACGCTCATGCCGATCCGGACCTTCGGGGTGGACGCGGCGGTGATGTTCGCGGACATCATGATCCCGCTCGAAGGGATGGGCATCTCGCTCGAAATCCAGCAGGGCGGCCCCGTCATCCACCACCCGATCCGCACGATGGCCGATGTCGAGAAACTGCGCCTCATCGAGCCGGACGATGTGCGGCCCGTGCTGGACGCCATCCGCATCGTGCGGCGCGAACTCGCCGGCAAGCAGGCGGTGATCGGCTTCTCCGGCGCGCCCTTCACGCTCGCCTCGTACCTGATCGAGGGCGGGCCGTCGCGCACCTTCGAGAAGGCGAAGGGGCTGATGTTCGGCCAGCCGGAGGTGTGGGACGCGCTGATGGCGAAACTCGCCGATGCGATGATCGTCTACCTGAAAGCGCAGATTGAAGCGGGCGCGCAGATCGTCCAACTCTTCGACAGTTGGGTCGGCGCGCTCAACCCGGAGGACTACAAGCGATACGTCCTGCCGCAAACCCGGCGCATCTTCGCGGCGATCGCGGAGACGGGCGCGCCGATGATCAACTTCGGCACGGGGAATGCGAGCCTGCTCGAATTGATGGCGGAGGCGGGCGGCGACATCATGAGCGTGGACTGGCGCGTCAATCTCGACGACGCCTGGGCGCGCGTCGGCTTCGACCGGGGCATTCAGGGCAATTTGGACGGCACGCGGATGCTTGCGCCGTGGCCGGTGATCGAGGCGGGCATGCGGGACGTGCTGGCCCGCGCGGGCGGCAGGCCGGGACACATCTTCAACCTCGGCCACGGCGTGATGCCGGAAACCGATCCGGCGATGCTCGCGCGATTGGTCGAGGCGGTGCATACGGAGACGCGACGGGCCTAACCCCCCGGCCCCCTTACCGCCAGGAAGGGGGTGACTCGCCGCGATGCCGTGGTGTTAGGGGAATATCCGAATATATGTAATAAGTCGC
>JAICIL010000265.1 GCA_025924435.1 Chloroflexia bacterium
CGCCGTAGAGCCCCGCGCCGGTCTGGCCGTAGACGCCGACGCCGTGGTCGGCGGTGCCGAGGACGCCGACGGCGTCGGCGCGGTTGAGGGAGTTGCGGCCGATGACGGCGAAGGTCTGCTGGGCGGCGGGGCTGGCGGGGTCGATGTCCCCCTGCACGCCGGTGAGATTGCCCGTCCCCCGCACCCCGATCCCCCCCGTGCTCTCGCCGCGCACGCCGCAGCCGCCAGCCAGGGAGGACGTGCCGTAGACCCCGTACTGCCCGTTCTGACCCTGCACCCCCACCGCCCCGTTTCCGCCGCCATCTCCGATTATCCCGAACGTGCCGGTGCCGGCGCCAAATCCGGCGACCCCGGCGTGGCCGCTGTTCGTTCCTGTCTGACCGATGACGCCGTGAAACGAGTCACTTAGTCCCTGCACCCCCGTGCCGCTGCCGCTCTGGCCCTTCACCCCGAGGCCCGATACCGACGCAGCAACGAAGGCATCACCGAAGAAGAATGAGCCGACATTGGGCGCCCCGGCGGCGGTGTTGAAGAGATAGGTGGGCCGCGTGGCGGTATTGGCGGTGTTATCGACGGTATTCGAGGCGAGGATGAGCGCCCCTTGCCCACCCGTGCCGCTGGTGGCCCGCACCGGATCGCTCGCCTGCTTCATCGCGATCCCCGCGACGACCGCGCCCGCCGCCGCCAGGATGCCCCGCCGCTTCAGCCTCTTACCCACGCCGCCCTGCTCGTCGGTACCGTCGTCGGCATGCCGCTGCCCCGCCATGGTGCCCTCCTCCTCGATTCGTTTGTGCCGATGCGCGCAGTCTAGCATAGGGCGGGGCATGATTGCTGTACCGCGCACAAAAAAGCCCCCGCCCCAGTGTCCCCGTGGAGCGGCGTCGCGCGTCCAAGGACGTCCGGTGGCGAGGGGATCGAAGGAGGAAGAGAGGTGACGAGCGGATGAGGTGTATCATCACTCGAGATTTCGCGGCATCGTCACCGTGCATCGGTCACGGATCGAGGCTGGCGGGGCGCTCCGCCAGCGTCACGGGTATCTGCCGCTCCGCGCCGTCGCGGTTGATCGTGACGGTCACCGTCTCACCCGGCTTGAAATCGAGCAAGAGCGCGTTGAGCGGGTTCGCGCCCTCCACCTTCACGCCGTTGATGGCGACGATCACGTCCCCTTTCCGGATGCCCGCGCTCGCCGCCGGTGTGTTCGGGGCCGCCTCGCTCACGTACGCGCCGCGCCCGACGGCGACCTTCAAATCCACGGCGCTGCCGGGCGTCAGGAGTTCGGTGGTCACGCCGAGATAGGGGCGCGTCACCTTGCCACCCGCGACGATGATCCCCGCCAGCCGCCGGGCGTAATTGCCGGGGATGGCGAAGCCGATGCGCTCCGCCTGATTGGTGCGGATCGTGCTCGTCGCGATGCCGACCACCTCGCCCTGCCCGTTGACGAGCGGCCCGCCGCTGTTGCCGGGGCTGATCGCCGCGTCCGTCTGCATCAGGCCGTCCATGCCGCCAATCGAGCGATCCGTGCCGGAGATGATGCCGCGCGTGATGCTCCCCGCGAATTGCAGCGGGCTGCCGATCACGACGACCCGCTGCCCGGCGCGGACGAGCGATGAATCCCCGAAGATCGCCACTGCGGGCACGGCGGCCGGATCAATCCTCACGACGGCGATGTCCGCCACCGGGTCCTGTCCGACGAGCGTCCCCGCGACGGTTTTCCCGCCCTGCACGGTAATTTCGAGTGCGTCCGCGCTGTCAATGACGTGCCGGTTCGTCAGGATGTCGCCCTGCGCGTCGTAGATGACGCCGCTGCCCGCGTTCGCCTCGCGCGTCGCGCCGCCCTTCGCATTCGTCTTCTGCTGGTTGCTGATCGTCACGACCGCCGGACCGACCGCCGTATAGAGCCGCTCCGGATCGAATTCTCTCGCCGTTGCGGTCGGTGAGGCGACGGTAGCAGCCACGGCAGATGCGCCGAGCGACGGTGCCAGGGCGGTGCTGACAGCGGGCGACACGGCGGGCGCGGTGCTGAGGATCGCGGGGACGAGCGGCGTGGACGGAGCGGGCACGGTCGTCGCGCTCCTCCCTTGAACCGGCGGAGGCGGTGTCGGCTGGCTGGAAGGGTGCATACGCGCATTCGCGCCGAGGGCGATCAGTCCCGCGGCAAGGGCGAGAGCGACGAGGGCGACAATCGCCACGCGCCCGAATATCCGTCGTGTTCCCATATCACATCCCTCGGGCACTGCGTCGCTGAATTGTGGGCATGAAAAAAGACGGATCGGGAGCGGCCAGCGGCTCCGGGTGTGTGGCAGGTGGGTGCGGCTTCCTGTTTATCCGTTCGACCGTCACCGCAGACCGTCCCCGATCTCGTCTGGTCACAGTATCGCGGCCCTCGCTGAATCCTGTCTGAGCGTTTCCTGAAAGTTTGCTGAAAAACGGAGTGAGCAGTGATCAGTGAGCAGTGGGCAGTGAGCAGTGGATGCATTTCTCTTCTGCCTACTATCCACCGCCCACTATCTCACCCGAAACGGGCGGCGCGGAAGCGCCAGCGAATGAAGATGGCGCGCATCAGGAACTGCACCCAGAAGTAGGTGAAGGTCCAGACGACGGCATATTCCAGGAAGAAATGCCACAAATCCACGCTCCGCTTCGGGATCAGCGGCAGGCCGACGAAGCGGATGAGCAGGAAAAGCAGCGCGCCTTCCAGAATGCCCGCGATGAAGGTGTAGGCCCCCGGCCAGTCGTAGTCCCACTGGAGGCGCGTGATCGCCTGATAGACAATGTCCCAGACGAAGCCGAAGACGATGAGATAGGCGATGACGAACTCCGGGATCCAACGATTCCTGTTCGAGTATGGGATGAATGAATTGTAGCGCCAGACGAATCCCAGCGCGATGATCCCGCCGATCAATCCGAGTAGATAGAGCCGCGTCTGCCAGCGGCCGATCAGGTTTGGCGTCACGGTTTGACTCCCCGGACCCATTTGGTCCACTGATAGAGCGAGCGCATCGGGCCGAGCCGCCGCACGCCCGGCGCGCGCTCCTTCACGAGATGTTCGACGCTCAATTGCGCCGCGCCTTGCAGCCCGAGGAAGCTATCCGCGCCGGGGAGCGGCCCGCCGAGCGTCATCGAACCCGCCGCGTAGAACCGGCCGGGGCCGTTGCGCATCCCCGGCACCTCCATGTCGTTCGTGACGACGAGCCGCCCGAGTTTGTTCACCTGCAAGCCGTGGTGATCCACCATGTCCTGCAGCAGCGGGTTGCGGTTCACCTTCGCGTCCAGCCCCGTCGCGTCAATGATGTAGTCGGCGACCAGTTCGGTCGTCCCGGCGATCGGCCCCTTCCCCGCGACCTTCGTCACCACGCGGCCATCCGGTGCGCGATCCACGCGGACGACATCGCCGAACTCGATCTTGTACCAGCCCTCTTTGATGCCCTGATTGCCGATCCGCACCCAGTCGCCGCGCTGGGCGGTCGTCGTGCCGCCCCAGTCCGCGAGCAGGCTCAACCGGGTCGCCTCATCCGCCTTCTCCATAATCAGCCGCTGCTCGCCGCCCCAGGTCGCCTTCGGCCAGTTGAAGGGCTGGATCTCCACGTGATTGATGGCCCGCCGTCGCGCCCGGCGGAATTTATGCCCCTCGGTGATCGGCGAGCGGAGCAGATGGAGGATGGCGATGTTCGGGTTCTTCTTGCGCGCCTCGTAGACGCGCTGGATGAGGCGCGAGGCGACGATGCCGCGCCCGCGCAGGAGGATCACGCCGCCGCTGCGCTCCAACCGCTCGTAGACGTAATCGTGCGCCTCGTAGCCGTTGACGACGTGCTCGAAATCGCCCGTCCGCTCGCGGTACTCCTGCAAGTCCGGCAGGAATTGGAGGGCGGGGTAGCCCGTCGCCAGATGGACGTAGTTGGCGAGGAGGATGGCGTGCGACTGCTGGTTGCGGTCGTCGCTCTGCGAGTAGGCGATGGCGTAGCGCCCGTCGTCCGTCTTGCGGATCGCGCGGATCCGGCCGAAGCGCCACATATTCGGCCAGCCGATGCGCGCCGCCTCCCGATCCACGCCACGGAAGAGGTCGCCCGCGCGCGGCGTGTAGGTCTGCGCGACGGTCGGCTCCCCGAAGACCTGCCAGAGCACCTGGATGGCGTTCCCCCAGTGGCCCGTCTTGAACGACTGCCACGCCTCACGCGCCGCGTAGCCCGGCGTGCCCCAGATGTTGTCCGGCGTGGACTCGGAGTTCGAGCGCAGCCGCTCGTGGAGGGGGATCTGCGAGTTCCGGGCGAGGCCCGCGTAGCGGTGATACGGCTCCGGATAGATGCCGAGGGAGATGATCGCACTCGGGTCCACCCCGTAGATGACGAGGTTGTCCGTGAAGATGAAACTGCCGAAGCCGCCGCCGAGCGCGGCATAGACGGTCGTGTAGACGGGCAGGCCCGTCTGCCCGAGGGCGGCGACCGAGACGTACGCCTCGTTGAAGATCGGCGGCGGGAAGGCGCGCCCCGTGGGGCGCGGCGCGGGGGCGCCGAGCACGGTTTGATCGTCTCCAACGCGCGGCGGGACAACGGTCGTGCTCCCGGCGTCCGGGGGCGCGGCCACGCCGGGCGGGGCGGCGACGGCACGCGGCGCGAGCGACGTGGCGGCCATTCCCGGTGGCGCGACGCGCTGAACCATCGTCGCGCCGTCCATCGCGTCATCCATCGCGATCACCGCTTCCTGGTCGGCCCGACGCGGGGCTTCATGCACCGGCGCGGTTGCGAGCGCGACCGCGAACGTCGTGCCGCCGATCCGCAGGTGGTCGCCATCCCGGAGCGTCGCGCGCTCTTGCCGCGTGCCGTTGACGAAGGTGCCGTTGCTGCTGCTGTCCGTCACGACGACCGCGCCGTCCTCGGCGGTCAGCGTGGCGTGCGCGCGAGAAACCTCCGTGTCGTTGAGGACGATGCCGCTCGCGCTGCCGCGCCCGATGATCAGCGGCAGCGCGAAGGTCTGGCGCATCGGCCGGCCCGTCGCGCCATCCGTCCAGGCAAGCGTCACATCCGGGGCGGCCTGCGCACGCTCGCGCACCGACAGCGTGTAGGGGCCGATCTGCACGCTCTCGCCGCCCGCGAGCACCGCACGCTGCTGCCGCGCGCCGTTGATGAACGTCCCGTTCGTGCTGCTGTCCGTCACAACGAGCTGCCCATTCTCCCGCGCGAGGGTCGCGTGGTGGCGGGAGATCATCTCGCTCGTCAGGACGACCGCATTATCCGCCGCGCGCCCGATCGTCGCGGGGAGCGTCACCGTCTCCTCGCGCGGTTCCCCCGTCACGGGGTCGGCCCAGGCGAGGGAGATCGCGCCATTCATGGCATGCACCCGATTTCCTCCTTATCGTCCCCTAGAAACCGGGGAGTACCGTCTCCGCATTGACGAGCGCCGTGCCGCACCACGGGCAATCCTGGAGCGAGCCGTCCACCTCGCGGTGGCAGGTCGGGCAGGTGACCAGGCGGCCGCGCCGGAGTTCGGTGATGCCGCTCCGCTGCGGCGTCGCCCCCTGCACCGAGGTCACGACGAGCGTGACCTCGCCGAGTTTGATCACGTCGCCGGGGCTGAGATACCGCTCGCCGCTGAGGGCGCGCTGGTTAATTGTGACCGGGTTCCGGCCGGCGGTGGCGTCCGTGATGACGAACCGGCCGCCCTTCTCGGCGATCCGCGCGTGCTGCCGGGAGACGGTCGGCGAGGCGATGGTGATCGCCGCCGACGCGTCGCGGCCAATCGTCACCGGCTCGCCGCCGAGCACCGTCTCGTCGTGCGCGTGCCCCCCCAGTTCCCAATGCAGTTTCATCACCGGCCCGCCCGCCGGGGGGCCGATGCCCTGCACGGCGGAGACGCGCAGCGCGACGTCGCCGAGTTGCACGCTGTCGCCCTCCTTGAGCGGCATCTCGGCGGTGATCGTGCGGCCATTGACGATCACGGGGTTCCGCCCGTTCGTCAGGTCGGCGATCGCGAAGCCGTCCGACCGCCGCCGCACCTGCGCGTGCTTGCGCGAGACGGTCGGCGACTCGACATGGACGGCGGCCCCCGCCTCGCGCCCGATGATCGCGGGCATGTCGCCGCTCACGCGCCCTTCGTGCATCCCCCCCGCCAGTTGCCACTGCAACGTCAGTTCCGCCATCTCCTGCTCCCTTCCCCGTCTGCCAGGTCCCGTGTGCTGCCGACCTAACCCCCCGGCCCCCTCCCTAAAAGGAGGGGGTGACTCGTCTCAATGCCGTGTCTTCCCCCATTCGCCTCGGTCTTTCAGGGGCTCGCTCCCCCTTCCCTCGGAGGGAAGAGGGCCGGGGGGTTAGGTCAGTCCATCGCCGGTCGCTCGACCATCGGCGCGGGCGGCAGCGCGGCGCGCGCCTC
>JAICIL010000266.1 GCA_025924435.1 Chloroflexia bacterium
CGCTGCCTCCTCGGCCCATGCCCCAATCCGACCCGGCAGGATGGGCCGCACCATGCATACCAATGCTTTATGCCGAAAATGTGGACGGGAAGTTCGGAGTTCGGAGTTCGGAGTTCGATACATTTTCCCCGAACCTCGAACTCCGAACTCCGAACTTCCCGTCCACATTTTCGGCATAAAGCATTGGTATACATGGTGCGGCCCATCCTGCCGGGTCGGATTGGGGCATGGGCCGAGGAGGCAGCGGGCGTGTCGCTGGAGATCGCGAATATCACCAAGACCTTCGGGGCGTTTACGGCGGTGCGAGACATCTCGTTCGCCGCCGAGGCGGGGGAAATTTTCGGCCTCCTCGGCACGAACGGCGCGGGCAAGACGACGACGATGCGCATCATCCTCGACATCCTCCGACCGGACACCGGCGGCGTGCTGTGGAATGGGGACCCGAACACCGCCGTGCCGCGCCGCCTCTGGGGCTACCTGCCGGAGGAGCGCGGGCTGTATCCGAAAATGGTCGTGGAGGACCAATTGCTCTTCCTCGCCCAGCTCTACGGCGCACCCGCGCGCGACGCCCGGCGCGACCTGAACGACTGGCTGGAGCGGTTCGACATCGTGGAGAACCGGCGCAAGCGGGTCGAGCAACTGAGCAAGGGGAACCAGCAGAAAATCCAGTTCCTCGCCGCCGTGCTGCACGACCCGGAGATCCTCGTCATGGACGAGCCGTTCAGCGGCCTCGATCCCGTCAACGCCGCGCAGATGATCGAGGCGTTCGCCGAGATGCGACGGCGCGGCAAGACGATCATCTTCTCGACGCACCAGATGGAGCAGGCGGAGGAACTCTGCCAGGCGATCGCGATCATCCATCGCGGGCAACTCGTCGTGCATGGCGATGTGCGCGCCGTGAAGCGGAGCACGGGGCGGCAGGTCGTCCGCCTCGCCCTCGCGGACGACCCGGAGATTCGCTGGCTGGACCGGCTACCGGGCGTGACCGTCACGAAGCGGCGGCCCGATTTCGTCGAGATGGACGTAGAGCGCGGCGGCGACCCGGGGGCGATCCTGCGCGCCGCGCTCGAACACGGCGGCCGCGTCACCCGCTTCGCGATCGGCGAGCCGTCGCTCAATGATATTTTCCTCGCCAGCGTCGGCGGGCAGGTGGAGGCCGATGGAGCGCCGACCGCGCCGCGCGAGACCGTCGCGATGCCGTAACGGAGACCCCGATGCAACGCTCATGGGAGAAAATTGGCCTGATCGTCCGGCGCGAGTACCGGGCGCGGGTGCGGCAGCGGGGGTTCGTCATCCTCACGACGCTGATGGCGGCCGTCTTCGTCCTGCTCGCCTGCGCGCCGACGATCGTGCAGGCGATCCGCAGCGGACGCAATGACACGACGACGATCGCCGTCTACGATGCCGCCAACCCCGCCGCGACGCCGGACGACATCGCGCGCCTCGATCAGCAATTGAAAGCGGACGGCGCCGGCGGGAGCGCCATCACGCTCCTGACGGCGGCCGTTTTCACCGCCGTCTCGCGAGAACAGGTCAACACGGGCGCGTACGACGGGTATCTCACGATCGGCCGCAACCCGGCGGGCGACCTGACGTTCGACTACGCGACGCAATCCGGCGCGCGGGACGCGACCGCCGCGCGCATCCAGCAGGCGGCCGCCTTCCTCGCGGTGCGGGATCGCCTGACGCGCGCCGGGGTGGACCCATCCCGCCAGGCGCAGATCTTCGCGCCGCCGACATTCTCGGTGAGCGCGACGAAGCCGGCAGCGAGCGGGGGCGCGCAATCGGACACCGAGCGGACGACCAATCGCGGCCTCGCCTACGTCCTCGACATCGTCCTCTACACGACGATCATCGTCTACGGCATGTGGATCGCGGGCGGCGTGGTGGAGGAGAAGAGCAACCGGATCATGGAGATCATGATTAACGCCGCGACGCCGACGCAACTGATGGCGGGCAAAATCCTCGGCATCGGCGCGGCGGCGCTGACGCAGTATCTTTGCATCACGATCCCCGGCGCGGTCGCCCTCGCCGCGCAGGGGCGGATCGCGCAGGCGCTGCTCGGCGAGCGCACCGGCGCGGCGGCGCTCGACCTGACGGACCTCTCCGCCACCGCCGTTGTGACGTTCATCGGCTTCTTCATCCTCGGCTTCCTCCTCTACGCCGCGCTCTACGCCGGCGCCGGGTCGCTCGTCAGCCGCCAGGAGGATGTGCAGCAGATCGCCATGCCGATGCAACTGGCGATGCTCGGCAGTTTCTTCGCCGCCCTCTTCGCCCTCGGCAAACCGGACGACACGCTGACGCGCTTCCTCGCCTTCGTCCCGTTTTGCAGCCCGCTCGTCATGCTGACGCGCATCCTCGTCGGCCACCCCGCGCCGTGGGAGGTCGCGCTCTCGGTGGTGATCCTCGTCGCGAGCATCGCCTTCTTCGTCGCGCTGGCCGCCCGCATCTATCGCATCGGCGTCCTGCTCTACGGCGCGCGCCCGAACCTGCGCACCGTCTTCAAACTCGATCACGCCCGCGTGGCACGATAAAGCCTCACCCCCCGGCCCCCTCTCCTTCCGAGCAAGGGAGAGGGGGAGCAATAGGGAAAGACGCGAGTGACTATGCTTTGCGCGTCTTGACAGGGCATGTCAGGGGGTGTACATAAAGAGCAGGAACTGTGATCAGCAGGAGGGATGGTAGATGAACCCGCCGAAGGATCAGACGCCCGTCTAGGGCGTGGAGAACAGACGAACACTGTTTCGGTTCCAAAGGAGAGTGCGGACGCGATGAATGACGTCCGCACTTCGCATTTAAGGGACAGTCTAGCCCCCGGCCCCTTCCCGAAAAGGAAGGAGAGTGAGCCTCTGGGAGATCGGGGCATTTCACCAAACACCACGGCATTTCGCACGAATCACCCCTTCCCTCGGCGGGAAGGGGGCGGGATTAGGTTTCCCCCAGCGCCGCCGCAATCTCGGCCCGTACTTCCTCATCCGGCTCTGTCACCCGGCGGTGATCGAGGGCGGCGCGGGCGGCGGGGCCGCCGAGATGTCCGAGCGACCAGGCGGCGTGCGCCCGGACGAGCGGGGCGTCGTGGCGGGCGAGGGCGTCCGCGAGGGCGGGGACGGCGGCGCGGTCGCCGCTGTTGCCGAGCGCGACGGCGGCATTGCGCGCCAGCCCTTCCCGTTTCGCCCGCTTGATCGCCCGGCCATGGAAGCGGTCGCGATATTCCTGCACACTCATCGCCAGGAGCGGGATGAGCGCGGGGTAGGCGTCGTCCGCGTCGCGCGGCCGGAGCGCGGGCGGCGCGAGGGGCAGGGCGTGCCGGTTCGGCGGGCAGACCTCCTGGCAGATGTCGCAGCCGAAGACCCAGTCGCCGATCTTCGGCCGCAGTTCAGCCGGAACCGTCCCGCGATGCTCGATCGTCAGGTACGAGATGCAGCGCGGCGTGTCGAGGACGTACGCCGCCGGGATGGCATGCGTCGGGCAGGCGGCCATGCACGCCGCGCAACTGCCGCACGATTTCCGCAGCGGCGCATCCGGCTCCAGATCGAGATCGAGCGGCACTTCGGCGAGGAAGAGGTACGAGCCGGTGTCGCGCGTCGCGATGATGCAGGTGTTCTTCCCGTACCAGCCCAGCCCCGCCCGCGCCGCCGCCGCCCGATCCACGATCCGCGCCGTGTCCACGAGCGTCCCGGTGTGCAAAGGTCGGCCCGCCAGACGTTCGATGTCGGCGATCAGGCCGCGCATCATCGCGCGCAAGAGGTCGTGATAATCCGCGCCCCACGCATAGCGGGCGACGCGGCCACGGAGCGCGCCGTCATCCGGCACGGGCGGCGCGTCCGCGTAATAGGAGACGCCGAGCACGAGCAGCGACCGCGCCCACGGCAATAATCGCTGCGGCGCGCTGGCGACATGGGCGCGCTCCGGCGTGAACCAGCCCAGCCCGCCGAGATGCCCCGCCGCGATCCGCGCGTTCAGCACCGGTTCCAGCCCCGCGAACGGCTCCGCCGTCGTCACGCGCGCGAGGTGGAAGCCGTGCGACAGGGCGAGATTTTTGATCTCGGCGGCGTTCAACCTCACCTCCTGACCCCCTTCCCTAAAAGGAAGGGGGAGAAAATGCGGTAGCGCAGGCTTTCCAGCCTGCGTGAGTGGCGGCGTCCGCTCGTGGAAAGCGCCCCAACTCGCATGTCATAGGATACAATGGCGGCGCCAATCGGTGTTGAGAGGAGGCGCGGCGATGACGATGATCCGGGGGCTGGCGGAAATTGTCCTCTCGGTGCACGACCTCGACGCGTCGCTGCACTTCTACCGGGAGATGCTCGGGCTGACGCTCGTGTCGGAGCCGGATTTCCGCCCGGTTTTCCTCCGCGCGGGCGATCCCGCCGTGACGGTGCCGCAACTCGTCGTGCTCGTGCCCCTCCCGGCCGGGACGCCGCCCTTCCCCGCCGCCAAGCCGGGCCGCACGCTCCATCACCTCGCCTTCGAACTCGCCCCGGCGGACTTCGACGCGCTGCGCGACCATCTCGCCGCGCACGGCCTCGCGATCCGCACCGGCCAGCACCCCATCATCCCCTCCCGCACGATGTACGTGGACGACCCGGACGGCAACGAGGTCGAATTCATCGCGGGCACGTAACGTTTCTCGGTGTCGAGTAACAATATCCCGCTCAGCCACGGCACGCATGCTGCATGGAATATCTTTGCGCCGCCCGGCGGATGATAACCGGGTGGCATCGCACCATACACGACAACCAGCCCGAATACGGCGGACTGGCCGATCATCAATCAGGAGGAACAGGATGGCAGAACAGCAGGCGCAGCACGGCGAGTTTCCGGTCGAGCCGCCGGGCGATTCCCACGCGACCGATCCGTCGCTCGCGGCATCACAGGACGCGCACGCCGCCTATGTTGATCGGCTCGCGGAAGCGGGCCAGTTCAGCGTTGACGACGAGACGCTCACGCAGCGCGTCGAGAGCGAAATCTATCGCGATGCGTCGCTGCCGAAAGGCCCCGTCAACCTCCACGCGCGGGACGGCGTCGTCACGCTGCGGGGCGCGTTGGAGCGGAACGAGCAGATGCGCGCCTTCGAGGAGGCCGTCCGCAAGGTCCCCGGCGTGCGCGATGTCGAGAACCTGCTGCACCTGCCGGAGACGGCGGCGCCGAACAAGCGGGCCGCGCTCGACGCGAGCGAAAAGGCCGAGGAATCCATGCCGGGCGAGTAGCCGCGCCCCCCTTCCTGCATGACGATGCGGGCATCCGTCTGGTCAGATGCCCGCGCGCATCGTATGATCTCCGCCAGTGGAACGTACCACGCGAGCCACCGGAGGAGACCGTTTCGTGCTGAAGCATCTCGCGCTCGATGAAGGCGCGTACGACCTGAAGATGAATGTCCGGCAACTCGCGCCGGATTGCATCATTGACGTTGACCCCGCCGCGTACGCGCGGGAATTGGCACTGAAAGACGAGATTCTCGCCGGCGACGCGCGCTATTACTACCAGACCCTCCCCGGCACCGAGGCGATGCAGTGGGAGACGATTGAAATTCTGCTGCCGAATATGGCGCGGTTCTATCCGGAGCATTTCACACTGACGACGGACGGCGACCGCTGGCGCTGGGCGAACCGGCTCCTGGATACCGAGACGGCGTTCACGCTCGGCGATCCGGCGACGCTGCCCTTACCGCCCCTCGATTGGGTCGGGCGGCAGGTGCAGGAAGACCTCTGCGTGATGGACGGCAACGATCCGGGCAGCCCGCTCGTCGCGGGGCATCTCTGCTTCGCCTCCGGCTGGTGCCTGGACGACAAGATGGGCCGGTCGTTCCTCGCCATCCATGGCCCGGTGCCGCTCTTCGCGGAGAAGATCGGCCGCCCGGCGGACCTGATGATGCAGCGCGTCAAGGTGGGCCGCCCGACCGCCCGCGTCAACTGGACGATCCATCCGTCCGACCGCCTGAACTGCGCGCCGGTGATGAAGCGGCGGTACGCTTTCGAGCACGAGGGGATCACGCCGGAAAACGCGGGCGAACGATATTATCTCCGCTCCGAGTGGCAGACCTTCGTCCGCTACCCGCGCACGAAGGCCGTCCTCTTCACGATCCGCACGCGCGTCACGCCCCTCGCGGACGCCCTCGCCGATCCCGACGACGCCCGCCGCCTCGCCACCTTGATCCGCACGATGCCGCCCGCGATGCTCGCCTACAAGAGCCTGACGCGCCACGCGGGCACGCTGCTCGCGTACCTTGATGCGCGCGGGGCAATAGTGGAGAGTGTTACGCTATGAGCAGATGGATCGGTAGCGCGGGGGGTGTGAGAGAGCAGCGGGGGGGGCCGGAGGGAGCGCCGCCCGCCCGGGGGAGGGAGTGAGGGCCCCCCCCC
>JAICIL010000267.1 GCA_025924435.1 Chloroflexia bacterium
CGCGGCAGACGATCTGGTCGCACATCCACGAACTGCGCCGGCGCGTCGGCATCACCGTCTTCATGACGACGCACTACATGGACGAGGCAGAGAACTGCGACCGCATCGGCATCATGGATCACGCCCGCCTGATCGCCCTCGACACGCCCGCCGCGCTCAAGGCGGGCATGGGCGGCGATGTCATCCGGCTCCGCACGGCGGACAATGGCGCGGCCACCGACCTGCTCAAACGCGAGTTCGGCGTCGCGGCGCGGGAGGAAGAGGGCATGCTCCGCTTCGAGGTCGAGCACGCGGACACCTTCGTGCCGCGCTTCCTCCGGCACGCGGCGATTGACGTGCAGGCGGTGGAGATCGCCCCGCCGACCCTGAACGATGTCTTCCTCCGCCTCACCGGCCACGCGATCCGCGACGAGGGCGCGGACAACAACGACCGGCTCCGCGCGATCATGCGCCGCCGACGCGGGAGGATCTAGCGATGGCGGCGATCACCGTCCCGGTACGACCGCTCCGCGCGCCGGGCCGCTTCCGGCAGGTCCTCGATCTCGAAGCGGTGGCGATGCTCTGGCAGCGCGATCTCGTCCGCTTCGCGCGGGAGCGCGCCCAGTTGTACGGCTCGCTCGCCCGCACCGTCGTCTGGCTCTTCATCCTCGGCGCGGGGCTGCGCGGCTCGGTGACGGTGCCGGGCAACGTGACCTATTTGCAGTTCGTCTTCCCCGGCATGATGGCGATGGCGATCATCTTCTCGTCGCTGCAAAGCGCGATCAGCATCATCTTCGACCGCGAGTTCGGCTTCCTGAAGGAGATCCTCGTCGCGCCCATTCCCCGCTCGTCGGTCGTCGTCGGCAAGGCGCTGGCGGGCGCGACGATCGCCACCGTGCAGGGGACGCTGATCTGGGTCTTCGCGCCGTTCGTCGGCATCCGGCCGAACCCGCTCGCCATCCTCGGCAGCATCGGCGTCATGCTGCTGATCGGCCTCGGGCTGACGGGCGTCGGCATCCTGATCGCCGCGAAAATGACCTCGTTCGAGGGGTTCGGCACGATCAACAATTTCGTCGTCCTGCCGCTCTACTTCACGAGCGCGGCGCAATTCCCGCTCACCCGCGCGCCGCACTGGCTGCGCGTGCTCGCGCGCCTCAACCCGCTCTCGTACGGGGTGGATTTCCTGCGCGGCCTGATCGTCGGCGTCTGGACGTATCCGGTGTCGCTCGATGCGGCGGTGCTCGTCGGCTTCGCGGCGGTCGTCCTCGCGGCGGCGACCTATGCGTTCAACAAGCAGGAATAGCGGGCGCGAAGACCACGAGACAGGGCGAAACAGGGAATCCGACATGAGGGGGAGCGATAGGATGATTGGCAAGTCAACACAACCGGCAGTGCGCGGGACGGCAATTGGGGCCGCACCCGCCGCGTCCGCGCCGCGCCAGGGGACATTCGCCTCCCTGCACATCCGCGATTACCGGCTGCTCTGGTGGGGGATGATCGTCTCGAACATCGGGACGTGGATGCAGATGGTGGCGCAAGGGTACCTCGTCTACCAACTGACCGATTCCCCCTTCGCCCTCGGCCTCGTCGGCTTCGTCCGCGCCGTGCCGGTCTTCACCTTCTCGCTCTTCGCGGGCGTCGTCGCGGATCGCGTGGATCGCCGCAAACTGCTGATCGTCACGCAGTCCTTGGCGGGCGTCTTCGCCCTGATTCTCGGCATCCTCACCTCGGCGGGCGTCATCACCGTCTGGATGATTATGATCCTCGCCTTCATGTCGGCGGCGGTCGCGGCGTTCGACAATCCGACGCGGCAGGCGCTCGTGCCGGACATCGTCGGCAGGGAGTACATCGCCAATGCCGTCGCGCTGCAATCGGCGGCGTTCAACGGCACGGGCATCCTCGGCCCGTCGCTCGCGGGGCTGGCGCTCGGCTTCATCGGCATCGCCGCCTGCTTCTACATCAACGCGATCTCCTTCCTCGCGGTCATCATCGCGCTCTGGCTGATGGCCTCCGTGCCGAACCGGACGATGCGCAAGCAGACGATGTTCGAGAATCTGCGCGAGGGGTTCGGCTACGTGCGCGGCAACCGGACGGTCGCCGCCCTGCTCATCCTGATCGCCCTCGTCGGCCTGCTCGGGCGGCCGTACAGTCAACTGATGCCGGCGGTGCAGCGCGACGTCCTCCACGTCGGCGCGACGGGGCTGGGCATGCTGATGGCCTTCTCCAGCATCGGCGCGCTCATCGGTGCGCTGGCAATCGCCTCCCTGAGCAACTTCGCGCATCGCGGCCTCTTGCTGACGATCTCCATCGGGGCGTTCGGCGCGGCGCTGGTCGGCTTCGCCACCTCGCGCTCGTTCCCGCTCTCGCTCGGCCTGCTCGTCATCGTCGGCGGCGCGGCGACGATGAGCATGTCCACGACGAACATGCTCATCCAACTGAACGTGCCGGCGGAATTTCGCGGCCGGGTGCTCTCCATGTACACGATGATCGCGATGGGGATGATGCCGCTCGGCTCGATGATCCTCGGCACGGTCGGCGACTTCACCGGCGTGCCGATGGCGCTCATCTTCGGCGGCATCGGCTGCCTCGGCTCGCTCATCATCATCAGTTCGTGGGTGCCGACCGTCCGCACCGCATCGTGAAACATCTCCGATGATGCGTCGTTCGTATGCGATAATGGTTTTGTCCTGAACGGCGTATCGGTTTCTGGAGGAACATCCGATGGTAACGGAGACGAAGCAGACGCTCAGGGAGCGTATTGTTATCAACCCACAGATCCTCGTCGGGAAACCCATTGTCCGCGGGACTCGCATTCCGGTCGAGATCGTGCTGGCGCATCTTGCCCTCGATTTAGACTTGGAATCGCTCTTCGCGGATTATCCCCGGCTCACGCCCGACGATGTGCGCGCGTGCCTCTCGTACGCCGCAGGGCTTGTCGCCGATGAGGATGTCTTCCCCATCGCGGTCGCAGACATTCCCGCAGCCGAGTAACGATGCGTTTCCTGCTTGACGAGAACGCGGAGTACCGGCTTGCCCTCTTTTTGCGGGCGCACGATCATAACGCAACCTCGATAGCGCGCGACTATGCCCAGGGAATGTCCGACCGCGACATCCTGGACGTCGCGTATCGCGAACAGCGCATCCTCATCACCAACAATCGGGACCGCGATTTCGGCGCACTCGTTTTCCGGCAAGGGCTTCCTCATGCCGGTGTCATATTCTTCCGGCTGAATATGGCCGATGTGTTCGTGAAGCGATCGTGGCTGGCGTATCTGATCGAGCATTACCCCGATGAACTGCGCCACTTCATCGTCGTCATGGATCGCGGCATCCGTGTGCGGCGCGGTTGAGCCGACGGGCTGTGCTATCCTGAGACGAAGCGAAAGCGCGGTACGCGGGGAGTGCGCTCCATGCTCGTCTTACAGCGGAATCGCGGCATCATGACCGGGTGGATTGTCGGCGTGCTCGCCGTCGCCGGGATCATCGCCTGCTTCCTCACCTACGGCGTCGAGGCGCGGCGGACGCGCGAGAACTTCGACGACTCGCTGGTGCAGCGCGCGGACGATGTGGCGAACGTTGTCCTCCTGCCGGATGGCACCATTGATATGTACGCGCTCGATTTCGCCCGCGACCTGAACACGGCGGGGATTGACGTCTACCTCTTCGCGCCGGATGGGACGCAATTGAAGGCCCCCAATCCGCAGCGCGTCGCGAACCTGCCCGCCCTGCTCCCGCTCAAAGTCGCCGAGGAGGGCGCGACCGATGTCCGCACGCTCGCATCGCCGGGGAGCGACACGCGGGTCCTGACCGAGCCGGTCTGGTTCGGCGAGGAGGACAGCGCGCACATCGCCGTGATCGTCCAGACCGGGCGACCGGACGCGCCGCTGCACGACCTTTTGAACAAACTCCGGCTCATCATGGCGCTGATCGGCGGCGGGGTGATCGTCTTCTCCGTCGTCGGCGGCTTGTTCCTCGTGCGGCAGGTGATGGTGCCGGTGCGGCGGTCGCTCGCCCAGCAGCAGGCGTTCGTCGCCAATGCCGCGCACGAATTGCGAACGCCGCTCGCCGTCATCCAGGCGACGACCGAACTCGCCCTGATGCGCGAGCGCGGCGTGGGCGAGTACCGCGCCGCGCTCGAAGCGATCGGCGCGTCCGTCGCGGAGACGAGCGCGATGATCGCCGATCTGCTGACGCTCGCGCGGATTGACGCGGGCCGCCAGCCGATTGTCCAGAGCCGGGTGAACGTGGATGATCTCGTCGCAGCCGTCGCGGCAGACGCGGCGGCCGCCTTCCCCGATCATCCGATCAGCACCGATGTTGACGGCGAGGCGGTCATCGAGGGCGAAGCGCCGCTCTTGCGGCGGCTGCTGGCCAATCTGATCGAGAACGCCTGCCACTACACGCCGCCGGGGACGCCCGTCGCGATCACGGTGCGGCCCGAGCGCGAGTGGCTGGCGATCCGCGTGCGCGACGAAGGCCCCGGCATCGCACCGGCGGAGATCGAACATCTCTTCGAGCGATTCTATCGCGGCGCGAGCGGCATTGGGAGCGGGCATCACGGCGCGGGCCTCGGCCTCAGCCTCGTCCAGCAGATCGCCGAGGCGCACGGCGGCCGCGTCGGTATCGCCAGTTTCGTGGATGTCGGCACGACCGTGACGGTGCTCCTCCCCCGCTCCGCGCATCGGTTCATCCCGCGCCTGCCCCTGCTCACCGACAGCGCGGACCGCTCGCCGGCAAACGCAAAGTAGCGCCACCGGACAACATGTGGCGGAACGCTTTTTCCGGTGATGGCAGACCGGAAAGCCTGCCGCCACCAACGCAATCCGCCGATCATCGCTCCATCCCCGCAGCGCCAGACCGATCTACAAGCGAATTTGTAAAAACAACTCGACAGAATGTTGTGGGATATGCTAAGATACGGACATGCGTTCGCGTGTACGGACAATAGGGAGCGGGAGGACAGGAGGTGACGCCATGAGCAGCAACCCGGAGCAGGCGCGAAACGCCGAGGCGGCGACAAGCCGGCAGTCCGTCGCGGACATCCCGACGACGCCCCAGCCGGAGCAGCAGGCGCTGTTCACGGTGGACACGAACGGCAAACTGACGCCCGGCGTCGCGCTGATGCGCGAACTGACGGCGGACGCGACGCTGACGCTCGCGCGGTACTGGTTCCGCCGCTACCTCGAACAGTCCGGCCACCCGAAGAACACCATCGAGTCGTACTCGTACGACCTCGCGCTCTTCGAGGAGCGGATCGGGCCGAAGCCGGTGCCGCAGATCAGCGCGCGGGACATCGCCGCCTTCCTCGGCGACAGCACGACGCGCAGCACGCGCAAGCGGCGGCTCACCTCGCTCAACACCTTCTTCAAGTTCCTCATCGTGCAGTGCAAACTGATCACCGAGAAAGAGAATCCGGCGGCCGGGTTCTATCCCGAACACATCCCGCTCAAGACGCCGCAGCCGCTCTTCGCGGACGAGCAGGAGCGCTTCCTCGCCGCCGCCGCCGACGAGAATGAGCGGTCCGCGCTGATCGCGCATCTGCTGTTGCGGCTCGGCTTCTCGCGCGGCGAACTGCTGACGATCCGCAAGGAGCATGTGGACATGTCCGACCCGGAGCATCCGGTCGTCTATATCTATTACGACTCGGCCCGCTACCGGAACAAGGAGCGCAAACTGGCGGCGGACGCGGCCTTCGCGGCCGTCTTCACCGCCTACGTCGCGGCGTACGACCCGCACGAGCGGCTGATCCCGCTGCCGCCGCAATCCATCAACAAGATCGTCGAGCGGATCGCGGCGGCGGCCGAGATCGAGAAGAAAGTGACGCCGCAATCGCTGCGCGACACCTGGGCGGTCGAGCGGGCGCGCGAGGGGAACGACGCCGCGAAACTGATCGGCCTCCTCGGCCTGGCGGAGGACTCGCGCAATAAGATGAGCGTCGAACGCTACATCAAACTCGCCTCCCCGGCCCTCTCGTAACGAAGGGGAAAGGACTGAGGACTGAGGACTGAGGACTGAGGACTGAGGAGGCCCGCTCCCCTTCCCGGATCGGGAAGGGGGCCGGGGGGTTTTAGATCTTCTTCTCCGCAATCGGCTCGCACCAGCGCGCCTCTTCGTCGGGCAGCATGAGCCAGGGTTGCACGCGCCGGAGGAATTCGCCCGCGCACTCGTCGTGCGGGACGGCGCCGCAGCGGTCGAGGATTTCCAGGCGGGCGCGGCGATTGGTGTGGCGGAAGGTCTGGGCGTACTTCACCGGCGCGATCGCCGCATTCGCCCCCCAGACGACCATCACCGGCTGCGTGAGGTTCGCGAAGGCGTGCCGCACGGGCCAGTTCAGTTGCTGGCCGACGAACGCGGCGGGCGCGAAGCGCGCGTTC
>JAICIL010000268.1 GCA_025924435.1 Chloroflexia bacterium
AGGGCCACCTAACCAACCCCAAATGCGAAGTTTTCTCCCCTTTCCTGCTGGGGGCCGGCCTGCTCGGCGGGGCCGCTTCCGTCATCCCCGGCTCCGCGCGCCTCTCACCATTTTCTCATTCGCGCCCCCCTCTCCTCTCAGACGCGCGCCGTATCGTGGGAGCGTGCCGGGGATGGCCCGGCGGAAAGCGGAATGAGATCGAGGATGGACGCATGACAGAGAATTTGAAAAGAGGACCGGCCGTCCCCCCGGCGCGGCGATCGGGGCCGGGTTCGCCCGCCTCGGCCGCATCGAGCGGGAAGAAGGGCGGCGGGAAGAACAAGAAGGTGGCGAACGGCCTCGTCGCCCTCGGCTCGGCGGCGATCATCTCGGTCTACGGCCTCGGCTACGCCCGCACGCAATCGGCGGAGGCATCCGTCAACGGCGGCAGCCCGACGATCGCCGTCGCCACCGCCGCGCCCACGGCGACAACTGCCGCCATAGCGGCCCAGGCGCCCGCCTTCCAGTCGCCGCTCTTCGCGCCGACGGCGACCGCCGCAGCGCCGAGCGCGACCGCCACCGGCGTCGCGCCGACGGCAACCACTACCGCACCCGCCGCGACGACCGCCCCCACGACCGCCCCCAAGGCCCCCGCTACGACGAGCGCGGCCTACAAGGACGGCACGTACACCGGCACCGGCACGAGCCGCCACGGCAGCATCACGGCGTCGGTCGTCATCCAGGGCGGCACGATCGCCTCGGCGGAGATCACGCAGTGCGGCACGCGCTACCCCTGCGCGAAGATCGCGACGCTCCCCGGCCAGGTCGTGGCGCGCCAGAGCGCCGCCGTTGATCTCGTCTCCGGCGCGACGGACAGCTCGCAGGCGTATCAGGGCGCGATCAAGAACGCCCTCGCGAAAGCGGCGGCATGAGCATGGCGGGATGCATCATCTCCGCGCCCCGGTCGCGACGAATGACGGAAAGATTTACGAGGTACCGCCAATGACCGCATCAACGCGCACATTCGCCATCGGGTCGCAGTTCCAGCCGGTCAAGCGCTTCTTCCGCACACCGAAGGGGCTGCTCCTCGTCGCGCTCGCGCTGCTCGCGGCGGTCGCGGCCACGCACGAAGGCATGCGCCTCATCCTGCCGGGGGTTTTCGGCGCGATGCTCGCCGCCGCGCTCCTCGATGTCGGGCTGGCGCGGATCGTCCGGGGCGCGTGGTTCTTCCCGAGCGGCGCGCTCCTCTCCGGCCTGATCGTCGCGCTCATCATCAGCCCCACGGAGTCGCCTCGCGTCGCCGCCGTCACGGCGATGCTCGCGGTCAACTCGAAGTACCTCTTCCGGGCGCGCGGCAAGCACATCTTCAACCCGGCCGCGCTGGCGCTCGTCGCGGCGTACTTCCTCTTCGCGAGCGGGCAGAGTTGGTGGGGCGCGCTCGCGAACCTGCCCGCGCCGTTCGTCGTCGCGCTGCTCGCGGCGGGGGTCTTCATCGCCGACCGCGTGAACAAACTGCCGATGGCGCTCGCGTTCCTCGGCTGCTATCTGCTGCTCTTCACGCTCGTGGCGTTCGTCGGCGACGCCGGGCGGGCGGCGGAAATCTTCCGCGCGCCGGACATCAACGCCGCGCTCTTCTTCGCCTTCTTCATGCTCACCGACCCGCCGACCTCGCCCGCGCGCTACCGGGATCAGGCGCTGTTCGGCGTCGGGGTGGCGGTCGCGTGCGTCGCAATGTACCTGACGCTCGGCGCGCTCTACTTCCTCCCGGCCGGGCTGCTGATCGGGAACGGCTGGGAGGCGTGGCGCCGCACGCGGACGCGTTCGCGGGCGTCATCGCCCAACATCGGTGCGGGCAAGCGCACGCCCGCAGCCTCTCCCGCGCGGGCCGACGGGCGGGGAGAGCGCCCCGCGTCGGATCGGCGCGCCCTGGCCGTCGAGCATGCCGTCTCGCCGCCCCGCCCATCGCGGTGATCCCACTCCCGCCCCTCCCCGCGTCGGGGAGGGGTTTATCGCGAGCGCGCATCCGCCTTTCGGCGGTTACAGCGTCGAATTGCGCATCACGGTCGGCGATGTTTCATGGATCAGCCCGCGCGCCTCGCTCTCCGGTCGGGATTCGCGGGGGCCGCCCGCGTCCTTGCGCGGCTCTCGCATCGCCGTCGTGAGGGCCTCGCTCTCCGTTCGCGGCTCTTGCGGGCCGGCCGCCTCCGCCGCGTGGGCGAGCCGCCGCTCGGAGCGCACCTCTTTGTCCGCCTCCTCGTCGCCCTCGATCCAGGTCGCGAAGAGATGCGTCATCCCCTTGCGCACGGTGATGCTGACCTCGAACTCGTGGCCCTCGTCGCACCAGCACTGGATGCAGATATCCGGGAAATCCCGGTCCACCGCCCCGCGCGGGATGAGCGGATACTCCCGGACCCGGTGCAGGGCGGGCCCGAGATGGACGTTCGACCCATCATCCGTCCCCACCCCGCGCGCCCGACAGACGGGGCAGGGGAGGACCGCCTCCCGCGCCGTCACCTCGACGCGCAGCGTGCGCCCATCGTTTCGTGGTGCCTTCCTGCTCACTGCTACCATCGTTCCTCCACCTCCCGGGCAATTGCGCCGAACAACATTATGTCGAGTCCCAATGAGGAATGATAGCGATGTATCAAGCGAAATGCAAATAGACGCCGCGTCGTAGCGGCGCGCGATGCTCACCATCCTCTCATTTTCGCCGCCCCGTTCTCTCAGACGCGCGCCCTATCGTGGGGATGTGCCGGAAATCGTCCGGCATACGATGCGGCGGGAAAAGCAAGCCCGCAAAAGGAGCCAGCACCATGAAGCGATCCGTGAAACAGGCCATCGCCGCGACCGTCGTCGGCCTCGGCGTCACCGGCGGCGTTGTCCTCGCGCAGACGCCGACCACGACCCCGGCGCCCGGCGCGACAACAACCGGCACCGCGACGACGCAACCGGCGGCCACCGCACAAGCGCCGAACGCCAACGCGCCGCAAGCCCCCGATGGCGGGCCGGGCGGACACGGGCAGTTCGGCCCGCGCGGTCGGGGGCCGGGCGGGGGGCCGCAAACGCCGACGACCGCCTCGGTCACCGCGCAAATCACCAACCTGACGCAGTCCATCACGAGCGCCAAGGCGGATCGCGACTTCGCCAACGGCAAGATGGACCTCGCGACGGTGAACGGCCTGATTGACAAGGCGAGCGCGTTGCAGGGCCAGGCGCAGAGCGCCCTGACCGCCAACAACCTCACGCAAGCGAGCGGCTATGTCCGCGCGGCGGAGGAGGCGCTACACAGCGCGGACGACCTGATCGTCGCCAGCATCGGCACGACGGGGCTGCCCTCCGCCGCCAACCGCCCCGCGCGCCCCGCGCCGACGACGGCCCCGACCGCCGATCAGCAGAAGGCGCGGTCGAGCAACGAACTGGCGCGGGCGTATCAGGGCATCGTCAATGAGACGAACACCGTGAAGGCGAACGGCACGAGCGCCGCAGGCGACCTCTCCTTCTACGTCACGACGGCGCAGGGGCTGTACAAGCAGGCGTACGACCTCTACAACGCCGGGAAGTACGACCAGGCAAGCCAGACTGTCCGCGCCGCCGAGAGCGTCGCGCACATCGCCGACGATCTCCTGCACGCCGCCGGTGTGACACCGACCGGGCCGCAGGTCGTGCCCGTCCCGGCCCCCAATTTCTAACATTTGGCATCCCTGCCTCCGCATCACCGAGGGTTCCCCGCCCTCGGTGATGTTTGTGCGCCGCCGCTCTCATCGAGTTCTCATTTTCGGCCCCCGCTCCTCTCATTCGCGCCCTGTATCCTGAATGCGGTGGGGCAGATGCGGCAATGATCCGGCCTCGCGATACACAGGAGCATTTCCGATGGCGCGCACCCCCACGCAACTCGTTTCGGAGCATCTCACCGGCGATCCCGCCATGCTGCGCGATGCGCGGAAGCGGTTGACGCTGGCGGACAGCCCGGCGGATGTGCGGGAACGGGTTGCATGCGCCTTGCGACGATCCGAGCGGCGCGGGTATGCGGCGATCCACAACGAGCGCATGATCCGCACGCACGCCCACCTCGGCGCGCTGCGGCGGGCGTTGGTGCAGTGGTCGGCGCAGCACGCCCCCCGCGAGATCGGTGACTATCGCGCGCTGCTCGGATGGGCGCTCGCGCGGGTGGACTGGCCGGCGGTGATGCAATCCGTTTCGCTGTTGGAGCAACCAAGCACGCAAAGAAAGATTGAACGCAGAGATCGCGGAGACCGCAGAGGACGATTCCTTTTCGTTTCCTCTCTGTGCGCTCCGCGATCTCTGCGATCTCTGCGTTAAGTTCGTTCTCTTCGCGCGCTTGCGGCGCGGTGGGGACCAGCGTCCAGAGTGCGGTAGAATGGCGGGAAAAGCGAGGGCAAGATGACGGCACCGGAACCGAACGCGGCGGCGCTGACCGTCCTGCTCGTCGAGGACGAGGAGACGATCATCGAGTTTCTGACGATGGGGCTGACCTACGAGGGGTTCGCTGTCCACGCCGTGCGGGACGGGCGTGAGGCGCTGCCGACCTTCGAGCGCGTCCACCCGCACCTCGTCCTGCTGGACATCATGCTCCCCGGCGTGGACGGCATCGCCCTCTGCCGCACGCTCCGCGCCCGCAGCGACGTGCCGATTATCATGCTCACCGCGCGCGGCGAGGTGGAGGACCGGGTCGCCGGGCTGGATAGCGGCGCGGACGACTACCTGCCGAAGCCCTTCCGGTTCGTGGAACTGATGGCCCGCATCCGCGCCGTCCTGCGGCGGCATCAGATCGTCGTCGGCAGCGCGCTCACGGTGGGCGGCCTGCGGCTGGACCGGAACACGCGCGAGGTGACGGACGCGGGCGAGCCGGTCAGCCTGACGCCGCGCGAGTTCGACCTGCTCGAATGCTTCATGCTCCACCCCCGGCAGGTGCTGACGCGCGACGCGATCCTCAATCGCGTCTGGGGCTACGATCAGGCGGTGGACACGAATGTCGTGGATGTCTACGTGCGCTATCTGCGCGCCAAATTGAACGACGAGCGGCACGAGCGGATCGAGGCGGTGCGCGGCGTCGGCTACACGTTGCGGGCATGAGGAGCGCGCTGCGCCACCGGCATCGCTCCTTGCGCGCGACGTTGATCGCGCTGACGGCCTCCGTGCTCGTCAGCATCATGGCGCTCTTCGGGATCATCCTCTATGTCGGCATTGGCCGTGTCCTCATTGACAACACCGCGCAGGGTCTCCGCTCCTCGGCGGGCGCCGCGATTGACGGGCAACTCAACGGCCCCCGGCGGCCGCGGGATGACCGCACGCTGCCGATTCCCGGTATCGCGCCGGGGCCGCCCATCGGCCAGGGTGGCGCGCCGCCCGCGCAGGACACGGCGCGGTCGCTCCACGATCTCGCCCGGGCGCTGACGACGCGCGACATCGCCGCCCTGACGACCGACGCGGCGGGGGCGACGGTCGGCGACGGCCCCGCGCTCGCCGGCATCACGACGGTGAGCGCGCCCGCGCTCGACCCCGCCACCTATGCATCGGTCGCGGCGACGAACCGGGAGCGCCATTTCCGCTCCCAGACGGCGGATGGCCCCGTGCTGGTCGAACTGGTGCCGCTCGTCCGGCAGGTGGGCGCGGCGCCGCGCGCGGTCGGCGTGCTCGAGCTGAGCACATCGCTGCGGAACGTTGATGCCTTCCTGGACCGGCTGCGCCTGCTGCTGCTGATCGGCACGCTATTGGCCGTTCTGACGACGGTCCTCCTGACGATCCCGCTCGTCGCCGGGCTGCTCCAGCCGCTCCGCCGGATGGCGGGGACGAGCCGGGCAATCGCGGGCGGCGACCTCAGCCTGCGCGTGGCCGTCCCGCGCGGCGGGGACGAGTTGACCGACCTTGCCGTGGCGTTCAATGAGATGGTCGGCAAACTGGAGGCGGCGTTCGCCACGCAGCGCCGGTTCGTCGCGGACGCCTCGCACGAACTGCGCTCGCCGCTCGCCGCGCTCGGCGGCGGCATCGAGATGCTGCTCATGGGCGCGGACCGGGCGGACCCGGCGGCGCGCGCCCGGCTCCTGCGGCTGATGGAGTCGGAGATCGCCCGGATGGGCCGCCTCGTGGACGATCTGCTGACCCTGACGCGCTTCGATGCCAGCCCGCTCGGCACGATGCAGCGCGCGCCCGTGGACCTCGGCGCGCTCGCCGCCGATGTCGCCGATGTGACGCGCCTGCTCGCGCCGGACCGGGTGATCGCGCTGGACGTGCCCGCCGATACGGCGATCATCGTGCCGGGCGACGCGGACCGGCTGCGCCAGGCGCTCCTCAACCTCTGCGCGAACGCCCGCGCCTATACGCCCCCCGGCGGCACAATCACCGTC
>JAICIL010000269.1 GCA_025924435.1 Chloroflexia bacterium
CGCGCTCATTTTCGTCTCGACCGGCATCTGGAGCGTGTACTGCGTGCCGTTGACATTCACGGATGTGGGCAGCGCGCCGCTCTCCTCCGCCTTCATCGCGACTTCCTGTTTGAGGTCCTCGAAGCTCACATTCGCCATGGTGCCGCCTCCTTTGCCGCGAACACTACGTGTCACGCTAGGGCGTATGCAGAGCGCGTGCCACGGAAAGTGATGGGTGCGTGGGAAACGTAGTGGACGCGAGCGACGGCTACTCGCGCGTGCGCAGGAACGGCTCGCCCGTCCACGCGAAGACGTCCGCGATCTGCCGGGCCTTCCATGCGGACATCGGCGGCAGATCGTCGGGGCCGAACCAGCCGATGCCGGCGATCTCGTCCGGCTGGAGCGCGAGCGTGCCGCCGGTGACGACGCCGTGGAAGATGAAGATGAGCAGGCGGCGCGGGCGGTTGAAGTAGACGCCGATCAGCCCGCGCGGCGCGACCGTCAGGCCGATTTCCTCCCTCGCCTCGCGGATGGCGGTCTCTTCGGGCACTTCGTTCGCCTCCGCGCCACCGCCGACGAAGTCCCAGAGCCGCTCGCCGTACGCCTGGTGGACGAGGAGGAGCCGCCCGCCCTCGTCGCGCAGCGCGAACCCGGCGGCCATCGCATAGGGTGCGCTCATTGCGCAGCTCGGTCGCTGTTCGTCGCGAGCAGCGCGTCAATCTGTGCGGTCGTCGGGATGCCGCGCGGGCCGGGCGCGGTGATGCTGAGCGACGCCGCCGCGCAGCCGACGCGCGCCGCCGCATCCGGTCGCTGGCCGCGCGCCAACTCGACCGCCCACGCCGCCGCGAAGACATCGCCCGCCCCCGTCTCGTCGCGCACCGCGACGGGGAAGGTCGGGACGCGCGTCGTCGCGTCGCCCTGTACGATGTCCACACCGAGCGGCCCGTAGGTGATCGCGCCCAGATTGTGCCGCGCCACCCGGCGGACGGCCGCTTCCGCCGCGTCGCGCTCCTCGACGGAGATAATCATCGCGCTCAGGCGGTCGAGCAGGCGATGCGGCAGGACGAGTGTGTCGTGCCGGATGGGCGAGGGGAGCGTGCCCCAGCGGCGCAGCCAGCCCTGCGGCGTCGCCACCGTCCATTTCCCCTCCCGATCCGCGCCGAGCGCTTCCGCCCAGTCTTCCGGCGGCAGTTCGTCCGCGATCGGGCCGAGGTGGAGGACGGTCGCGCGCCGCCACGCGGCGGGCAGGGCATCGGGCGGGATCGGCCCGGCCCACGCGTGGAGTGTCTGCTTCCGCCCGGCGGGCGTGGGGATATTCTCGAAGGTCGTCGTCGCGGCGGCGGGCAGGATGTGGACCGCGAATGACCCGTTGAAAGGGGCGAGGGCGGCGCTGATCGCCGCCGGGTCGCCCGCCGTCAGCATGCCGACGCGCATCCCCATGCGGGCGGCGGTCAGCGCGCCGTAGAGCACCGTCCCGCCGGGCAGGAACGAGCCGTCCGGCTGCAGGTCCAGCGCGCAATGCCCCACCACCACATAATCGGGAAAGTCTGCCACCGGAGAAACCTTAAACCGCGGAGACGCAGAGAACGCAGAGCCGGGAAGAGAAGGAGGACCTGTCCGGAATCGTCATTTTCTCTCCCCCGCGTTCTCCGCGCTCTCCGTGTATCTGTGGTTTGATCCTGTTTTCGATCAGCGGGGTCAGCGCGGGTAGATGACGACCTTGCGGGCCTCTCCCTCGCCCTGGCTCTCGGTGTAGACGGCCGGATGGTCGCGCAGCGCGAGGTGGATGACGCGGCGCTCGTTCGGCGGCATCGCTTCGAGCGGCAGCGGGCGATGGCTCTGCGCGACGCGCTCCGCCATCCGGTCCGCCAGCCCGAGGAGCGCTTCCTCGCGCCGCCGCTTGTAGCCGCCGACATCCACGACGACGCGATTGAAGCCGCCGACCCGCTTGTTGACGAGCAGCGTGACGAGGTACTGGAACTGCTGGAGCGTGTCGCCGCGCCGTCCGATCAGGACGCCGAGGTCGGGGCCGACGATGTCCACGCCGACGGTCGGCGGCTCGCCCGGTTCCATCTCAATCGGCGGGTCGAGCGGATGCACGGCGGCTTGCAGTCCCATCAGGTCCACGAGGTCCTCGGTGATCTCCTGCGCGACGGCGAGCAGCGCGGCATTGTCCTCGACGTTGCCTCGGCCATCCTCGACTTCATCGGGCTCGCGGCGGTTGCCGGGCGGCGCGACATCGGTGCGAACATTACCCGTGTCGGCGCGGACATTGCCGGAGACGGCGCCCGCCGGCAGCGGGATGACGCGCACCAGCGCCTCGTCCACATCGTGGATTGTCGGGTCCTCGAGCACCTCGATCTCGACCTGATTGTAATTGAGATTCAACTGCTGCAAGGCGAGGCGCACGGCCTCGTCCACCGAACTCGCGGCGATCTCCACGGCGCGCTGCGCGGGCTGTTCCCCATTATCCCGACCGAGCGAGCGACCCCTCCGACCCATTGGTTGCCGTCCTTGCATGCGCTAACTCCCTCCGCTGCCCGTTCGCTCGCCCATCGAATCGGGCGCGGGCCGGACCGTTTTACTCTTTCGGGGGGCGGGCGGCGGCATCTTGCTCGCGCTGTCCGTCGTGCCGATTGCTTTATTGGGCGTGCGCGATTGCGCGCCCTTGTTGCGCGCGCCGGGCCGGTTCGCCCCGTTGGCGCCATTCGTCCCGTTCGCGTCCTCCGCTTTGATGCGCTGCGGCGGCGTCGCCGGGCGGGTGCCGCTGATGCTGGTGGTCGAACCCTTCAAGGGGCGACCATCCGGCCCCAACCGCTGCTGCTTCGGCGCTTCGGCGGTTTTTTCGGGCGGCGCCGTCTCCTGCCGCCCCTGCTGCGCCGCCATGCTCTGCTGCATGAAGGCTTGCAGGCGCGAGGGCTTCTTGTTCGTCACGGGCTTCAGCACCCGGGGCTTCTCCACCTTCGCCGGCAGGAAGGGGAAAACATCGGAGAGCGATCCCCAGCCGGTGATGAAGTACTGCTGCACGGCGCTGAAGACCGCCTGCACCGCCCAGTAGAGCACCATCGCGGCGAGGAAGTTCCAGCCGAAGACGAGCACGAGGCAGGTCGAGACGGAGATGAGCGTGCTCTGCAACTTCGTCTGCTGGTCCTGCTGCGCGCGCTTCGCGGCGTTCGGCAGGGACATGCGCGTCTGGATCACCTGGAAGATGAAGGCGAGGAAGACGAGGATGCGCAGGTGATCCGCCTGGCCTTCGAGTTTGGTGAGATCCGTAACCCAGAGGAAGCCGAAGTGGCCGGACCAATGTTGCGACACCTCGCGCATCGCCTGATAGACGACGAGGAAGACGGGCAGTTGGATGAGCACCGGCAGGCACCCGGCGAGCGGGTTGATGCCGTACTCCTGATAGACGCGCATCTGCTCCTGCGCGAAGGCCTGCTTGTCGTCCTTGTACTTTTTCTGCAGGTCCTTGATGATCGGCGCGACATCCTGCATCGCCTTCGAGGACTTGATGGACTTGAAGGTCAGCGGCGCGAGCAGGAGTTTGACGAAAATCGTGAAGATGATGATCGTCACGCCCAGGTTGCCGCCGGTGGCGTCACCGAGGGCCTGGATAAAGCGCGCGACGAGTGTGATCGCGGGGCCGATAAGCGGTAAATGTGTCACGATGAGCCCTCCGTCAGGGAGTGCCCCGGCGCATGCGGCGTGAGGGCGGTAAGGGAGTTCGGAGTTCGAAGTTCGGAGTTCGAAGCGAGAGGATCCGCCTCCCGCGATCTACGGATTTCGCCATCTGATTGCTGATCTGCCCGCGTTGCCAGATCGGGGACCGGGTCGTAGCCGTGGCCGCCCCACGGGTTGCAACGCATGACGCGCCAGACGGCCATCGCGCCGCCCCGGACGACGCCGTGGCGCGCGATCGCCTCGTATCCGTACTCGGAGCACGACGGGACGAACCGGCACGACGGCGGCAACACCCGCGAGAGCGTGCGCTGGTAGAGGCGAATGGCGAAGAGCGCGAGCCATTTCATGCCGACCGCGCCTCCTCCACGAGGAGCGGCGGCGCGGGCAGGAGCAACGCCGCGCGGCGCAAGAGCGTGCGGACAACCTCGCACACCTCGGCGTATGTGTGCCCGACGATGGGCGGGCGGGCAATCACAACGACATCGTACCCGGAGACCAGCGGCCCCACCTCTTTCGGCGTCGTGCGCACCGCCTCGCGCAGCAGCCGCTTCACGCGGTTCCGCACGACCGCGCCGCCCAACCGCTTCGAGACGGAAAATCCGTAGCGGTTGTGCGGCAGGTTATTGGGCAGCGCGCAGAGGATGGCGAACGGGTGCGCCCACGATCTGCCCTGTTTGCGAACGCGGCGGAAATCGGCGTCATACGTGAGGCGAAGGGCGCGTTCCATTGCGGTGCCGATACTCCTCGCGCTATTTCTCGCGCACGACCTTGTAGGATCGCTTGCCGACGACGAGTTCGCCCACCGCCAGTTTCGCCCGACCCTTGCGGCGGCGCGCCGAGAGCACCTGCCGCCCATCCTTCGTCGCCATGCGCGCGCGAAAACCGTGGACGCGCAGGCGCGGGATGCGCTTCGGTTGCCATGTCCGCTTGACCAACTGATTTCCTCCCAATAATGGCCGACGCGCCGCCGTTACGATACATACGCGATCGAGCGGACGCGGGTAACGCAGTGCAGGTTGTGGCCCGCTTCCTCGCGGAAACGAGCCACGTAAGTATAGGTGCGGGGCCTCGATGTGTCAACGAACGCCCGCCGAATTTCCGGGGCATATCCACCCTCGACCCGCGCTCCCGCGCGTTTGCTCGCGAGTCGAAGTCTCGTCCGATTGTAATTTTTGGCGCTTTGGGTTAGGATTGCCCGTACGCAGACATTATTCGATGGAGAGCGGCACGGTCGTGGTCCTTACCCGTCACACGCGCTTCCCGGTTAACCCGCTCGCGGACACGGAGAAAATGTCTGCTTCGTCGGCGTCGAGGAGGTTTCGCATGATCCAGGAGATCGAAACGACCGTCGCCGAGGAGACGGCGGCCATCCCGAAAGCGGCGGGGAACGGCCAGCATCCGCCCGCGGCAACCGAGCCACCCGTTGCGCAACCGACGGGCATCGTGGTCGAGGAGCAGCGATCAACCAAAGTCGCGGTCAGGTATGACAGTGCACCGGGGTTCCCCGCGCTCGCCGCGAAGGTCAATCAGGGGATGCGCCCCGATCTCGACGTGCGGGTGCAGCGCGAACTCGGGGAACTGATCACAATTTTCCCGGCGCTCGCCCTGGTCAAGAACAAGGCGTTCATTGACGAAGCCGATATGCTGGTGATCGCGCTGCTCCAGCAGCCGCCGAATATCGAACTGGCGAAGAAGATCCGCAGGCGGTTGGGCCGACAGATTCGCCGCGACCGCCTCATCAACTCCTCTCCCGCGAGTGCGGTCAGCGTCGGGTTGGCGGTCGTCGCCTATTTCATGCTGCCGGTGGCCTATCTGCTGACCGTCGTGATCCTCGCGCTCGGCGTTGACACGTACCTCGGCGTGCCGATCCACACCTACGCGATCGTCTTCGCCTTCGGGGCGACGGGGAGCATGGTCAGCATCATGGTGCGGATCCAGCAGTTCACGTACGCGCAGTACAAGAACTCGCTGTCGCTCTTCCTCACCGGGCTATTCCGACCGATCATCGGGATCGGCTTCGCGTTCTTCATCTTCGCCGCGCTGGAATCCGGCATCATCACCATCACCTTCCCGCCGGGGAAGGACGCCTTCTTCTACGCGGCGATCTCGTTCATCGCCGGTTTCAGCGAGCGCTTCGGCCAGAACATCGCGCGCAAGGCCGAAGGGCTTGCGGATAACGACACGGCGCCGCAGGCAACCATTGAGGCGACCGAGGAGGCGATGCCACGGGCGCGAACGGTCTGAAGCGCCCCGCCGCTCGTGGCTCGCCTCAGTACGCCGGATCGGGGTCTTCGCGGATCGGAAAATGTTGCCCCTTGCTTCGCGTCGCCACCTCGAAGACGATGTTGTTCGGATCGGAAAAGAAGAACGACCGCGACGGCCCGCGCTCGATGATCGCGGAGAGGTTGTCCACGCCCCGCTCGCCGAGCCGCGTGTACCAGGCGTCGAACGCCGCGTCGTCCTCGACGTGGAAGCAGATATGGTCGAGCGAGCGGCCCGTGCTCGGCAGCGTCGCGTCCTTGTACGGCGGCAGTGCGGCGTCCGGGAACTCGAAGAAGGCGAAGACGGTGTTCGGCGCGACGGTGATGAAGTAGTGCCGCTCGTGGCCGGGGCGATCCAGCCGGTGGCCCATGGCGACCTCCGAGCCGAGCACGTCCCGGTAGAAGGCGACCGTCTTCTTC
>JAICIL010000270.1 GCA_025924435.1 Chloroflexia bacterium
CTCGACCCGCCCTCCCCGGATCATCCGTGCCTTCCCCGTAGCACCCAGCCGTCGCGAGCGGGCGGGTCGAGCACCGCCCCTACGGAAAGGGGGCGGTTTCCACAACCGCCCCCTTTCCGACGCTATGTGGTGAACTGCAAGCCCCGGAAGGCGAACTGGTCGCCGGTGTAGACGGAGTCCATCGGGTTGATGACCACGCCCGTCAGATTCGGCTTGTGGACGTAGAACCACTCGCGGTTGTAGATCGGGCCGACCGCGCAGTCGGTATCCACGATGATCTTCTCCGCCTGGTTGTAGAGCGAGAGGCGCTTCGCGTTATCCTGCTCGACCGCCGCCTGCTTGAAGAGGTCGTCCACCTTCGGGTTCGAGTAGTTGTACGAGTTGTTGCCGCCGTTGGTGCCGAACAACTCCGGCAGCCAGTCCTGCGGGTCGGGATAGTCCGCGCCCCAGCCGCCGGTCGTCAACTGATACTGCTTCTTGTCGGAGACGAGCGAGTCGTAGACCTTCGATTCCTGCGGGTCGAGTTGCAGCTCGACGCCGAGGTTCTGGCGCATCTGCGCCTGGATGGACTGCGCGATCGCCGGTCCGTCGCCGGAGTTGACGAAGGTCAGTTTCGCGCCGAGGCTCTTCGGGTCAATCGAGGCGTCGCTGAGGATCTTCTTCGCCTTGGCGGCATCGAATTTGTACTGCTGCCCGACCGTCTCGTCGAAGCCCGGCTCGCCCGGCGCGATCCAGGCGGTCGTCGGCTTGCCGATGCTCTTCAGCACGTCGTTGATGAAGGTCTGCCGGTCAATCGCGGTCGCGAACGCCTTGCGCACCTCCACCTTGTCGAACGGCGCGACCTTGCTGTTGAAGGAGAGCGCGAAGGTCGTCAGTTGCGGGCCGCGCAGGATCTGGTTCTTGTACGACGGGTCGCTCAGCACCTGCTGCCGGTTGCCGGTCGGGACGTTGATGAGGTCCAGTTCGTTGTTCTGGTACGCCGTCCAGATCTGCGCCGGGTCCTTGATGATCTTTGCCTCGACCTGCGTGAGGAATGGCTTCTCGCCGGTGTAGTTCGGGTTCGGCTTGAAGATGAGGTTCTGGTTGCTCGTGAAGGTATCGAGCATCCACGCGCCATTCGTGACGTGGTTCTTCGGCGTCTGCCACCAGTTCGCGCCGCCCTTCTCCACCACGTCCTGCTTGAGCGGGACGAAACCCCAGAGCGACAACACCTGCGTGAAGACGGGCTGCGGGCTGGCGAGTTTGAAGACGACCGTCGTGTCGTCCGGCGCGCTGATGCCGAGTTTGTCCACGAGCGGTTGCAGCGTTTGCGCCGTCGGCGTCGCGTTCTTCGTCGCGGCGTACAGTTCTTTATACCCGGCGATGTCCGAGGCGAACGATGCGTAATTGGACGCCGTCAGCGGGTTGATGAACCGCTTGGCCGCGTAGACATAATCCTTCGCCGTGACGGGCGAGCCGTCGGAGTATTTCTGGCCGGGTCGCAGTTTGACGGTGTACGTCAGGCCGTCCGAGGAGACCGTCGGCATCGCCATCGCGGCGCGCGGGACGAGGTTGCCCTTGTCATCGAACGAGTAGAGGGCATCGTAGAGGAGGTGGATGAAGGCGATGTCGTTCGCATACTGGCCGACTGCCGGGTCGAGCGTCTTCGGGTCGCCCGCCGCGACGATGCGGAGCGATTGGGTCGAGGCGAAGTTCGGCGACTTCGTGCCCTGCGGCGAATAGGCCGCCGCGCCGGTCGTCCCCGTCCCGGCGGTCGTCGAGGCGGCGGCCGTCGTCCCGGCCGGTGCGACGCCGCTGGCTGCGGGCGCGGTGCTCCCGGCGACGGCGCTGCTCGCGGGGCGCGTCGCCACCGCCGAACTGGCCGCCGTCGTCGGGCTGGTCGCGCTCCCCGCCGCCGTCGTGGGGGCGGTCGTCCCGGCGGACGATGGCGTGTTCGTCGCCTTGCTGCCGCCGCACGCGGCGAGGATGGCGGCCGCCGCGCTCCCCGCGAGGCCGCCGATCATCGCGCGGCGACTCAGTCGTTTGTTCCAGATGCCATGTTCCACGGAAACTGCTCCTTTACTGCTCGGTGCGGCATCGCAACCGCCCCGGTACCCGCCGCAAACGCGGTTCTTCGCTCGACCGGCGGAAACTGCGCGCTACCCGAATAGTCGGGTATTCGCGTCCCATTCGCACCCCAAATACCTCACTATGTTCTGTTGTCCCGCGCTCGCCTCCTCTAACCGCTTTTCGCCATAACCGCATATCTCAATCGTCGGGCGATCATGTGGAATTGTCAAGGAACGCCGGATGACGCGCCCCGCGACGCCAATGAAAGCGAATCACTTCAATGGCACTACAGCGGTTGCAGGAACGATGCCGACAGCCACGGGAGGCGATATACTGGGCCGAAACGGCGACCGGCAAGGCGGAGAAGAGCGGCCCGATGGGCGCACAACAGGCGGAAAACTTGCCGACCCACGAGCGGATCAATGTCGGCCCGATCGCGCTCCACATCGCGCGGTGGCCGTCGGAGAGGCCGCCGCTCCTGCTCCTGCCCGCGATGACGCAGACATGGGACGCGTGGCTGCCGGTCGTCCCCGCACTCGTGGAACACTTCTCCGTCGCCGCCGTTGACCTACGCGGCCACGGCGCATCGGACCACCCGGAGACGGGCTATGACCTCTCGGACTACGCGGTGGACGTCGTCGTGCTGACCGAGCGCCTCGGCTGGCGGCGGCCGAATATCATCGGCCACTCGCTCGGCGGCTCCGTCGCGCGGGTCGCGGAGGCGCGCAATCCGGGCTGGGCGCGCCGCATCGTCATCGAGGACACGCCGCCACGCCTCGACCGGTCCGATCCCCGCGTCGTGCTGCTGGCGAAGGGGTATCTGAAAATGCTCGCCATGCCGATGGCGGAGGTGGAGGCGCATTTCCGGCGCGTCAATCGCGGCTGGAGCGACGCGCGGGTTCGCGAGGCGGCGCGGGCCGCCCAGGCGACCGCGCCAGGTGTCCTCGACGCCTATCTCGCGCAGGGGGAACCGTTGACGCTCGACGCGTCGGTCGCGGCGGTGCGCTGCCCGGTCCTGCTCGTCTATGGGGACACGGCCTCCGGCGGCTTCGTCTCCGACGCGGACGCCGCGCTCTATCTCGACACGCTGCCGGATGGCCGCGCCGTCCAGATTCCCGGCGCGGGACACAGCCTCCACGCCCGCAAGCCGGACGCCTTCGCGCGGGCCGTCGTACCATTCTTGCAAGAAGGAGATTGAACTGCCAAGACGCCAAGGACGCCAACAAATGCAAAGAGACAATCAAGAAAGGTGATCCATCACATATCTCGTCTTTTCTTCCTCTTGGCGTCCTTGGCGTCTTGGCGGTTCAAGGATTGCCGCCAGCTGGAAGGAGATCGCATGGATACGCAGGCACGGATTGCGGATTGGGTGGAGCGGCGGACGTGGGCCGTCGTGGGGGCGAGCGACAACCGGGCGAAGTTCGGCAACCGGATCTATCGCGTGCTGCGCGAGCGCGGCTACACCGTCTATCCGGTGAACCCGACGCTCGCGACGGTGGAGGGCGACCCGGCCTATCCCGATGTCGCGTCGCTGCCGGAGGGCGTCGAGGTGCTGGACATCGTCATCCCGCCGCCGCGCGTGCCGCCCGTGCTCGATCAGGCGAAGGCGGCGGGGATCGCGCGCATCTGGCTGCAACCCGGCGCGGAGTCGCCGGAAGTGATCGCGCACGCGGCGAGGCTCGGTCTGGAGGTGATCGCCGGTGGCCCGTGCGCGATGGTCGAGGCGCGTTCCTGGCCCCGCGCTGCACATACCGCGATGCCATGACGCGCGGCGTCCCGCCCGCCGATGCCGCGCGCCCGACGCTGCACGGCGATCGAATCATCCTCCGCCCGATCGTGGACGCGGATTACCGGCACGGCTACCGGTGGGAACGGGATCCGGAAGTGCACCACTGGGCGCAGGGCGATTACGCGCCGCCGGACTTAACATTTGAGCAGTACAAGGCGCACTACGCCCCGCCGGTCGGCACGCCGGGCGAGGCGGATCATTTCACGATTGTCGTGCGGCCGGAGACGGTGATCGGCTTCATCGGCTACTTCAACGCGGACCGGCGGATCGGCAAGGTCGCGGTCGGCATCGGCATCGGCGAGAAAGCATACTGGGGCAAGGGATACGGGCGGGAGGCGATGCGCCTCCTGCTCGGGTATCTCTTCACCGAGGGCGGCTTTCAGCGGGTCGAACTCGATACATGGAGCGGCAATACGCGCGCCATCCGCTCGTACGCGTCGTGCGGGTTCCAGATCGAGGGGCGGTTGCGCCGCGCCGAATTGGTCGAGGGCACATACTACGAGACGGTCATCATGGGCCTGCTGCGCGAGGAGTGGCGGGCGTCGCGGCAGCAATGATTTTCCGAACCACCGATATGCGAGAACGGAATGCACCGTCCATCGGGTCGTGCGGCTTCCGCCGCATCCGCCGAGACGAGGCCGCGTGGTAGGATAGCGTGCAGACGGGCCGGTGATCGCCCGCGCGTATGAGCGGGACGGATGAGAGCGGTGACACCCGATCCGGACATCTCCATCGTCATTGTCAGCCGCGACACGCGGGAGTTGCTGCGCGCCTGCCTGCGCTCGATCCGCGAGTGCAATGACGGCTACGCGATCGAGACGATTGTCGTCGAGAGCGATTCGCGCGACGGCACCGCCGCGATGGTGCACGCGGCATTCCCGGAGGTCACGCTGCTCGAACCGGGGGAGAACACCGGGTTCGCGCGCGGCAATAACCTCGGCATCGGGCGGGCGCGCGGCGATGCCATCCTGCTTCTCAATCCCGATACGGAACTGACCACTGGCGCGCTCGCCGCGCTGCACGACGCGCTGTACGCCGGCCCGGCGGTCGGTGTCGTCGGCCCGCTCCTGCGCTACCCCAACGGCGCGGTGCAGCCCTCCCGCCGCCGCTTCCCGACGCTGGCGACCGCGCTCGTCGAGAGCACGCTCATCCAGGAATGGCGGCCCGATCACTCCGCCCTCGCGCGCTATTATTGCGCCGACCTGCCGGACGACGTGCCGCAGGATGTGGACTGGCTCGTCGGCGCCTGCCTGCTCGTGCGGCGCGCGGTCTTCGAGGCCGTGGGGTTGCTCGATGAACGGCTCTTCCTCTATGCGGAGGAGCCGGAATGGTGCTGGCGCGTGCGGCGGGCGGGCTGGCGCGTCCGCTACGTGCCGGGGGCCGAGGTGCGGCATCACGAGGGGACGAGCACCGGCCAGAACGTCGTCGCGCGGCAGCGGGCGTTCGCTGTGAGCAAAACCTATCTGATGGGCAAACTCTACGGCCCGGCCGTCGGCCTGGCGACGCGCGGCGCGCTCGTCGCGGACCAGACGGTGCGGCTCGTCCGCGAGGCGGCGAAGTGGTCGCTCGGCCACAAACGCGACCTCCGCGCCGCGCGCGTGCTGGCGTCGTGCGCGACCCTCCGCGCGCTCGTCCTTCCGCCCGGTCGGGGGCGTTGAGCGTGGCGTCCCGCGTCCTGCTCGTCTCCGCCGAGTATCCGCCGCTGCCGGGCGGCATCGGCGACTACACCGCGCTCCTCGCCGCGCATCTCGCGTCGGCGGGGGCAACCGTTGCTGTGCTGACGACCGGCAACGGCGCGGTGTGGGATGATGGCGATGTGGCGGTGTTCGCGCGTCTGCCGTCCTGGGGTTGGAGCGGCACGGACACGATCCATGGAGTGATGCGCTCCTTCCGCCCGGACATTCTGCACCTCCAGTATCAGACGGGCATGTACGGGATGCATCCGTCCGTCAATTTCCTGCCGGAGCGTCTCTCGTGGCATGTACCGGTCTTGCACCTCCCGCGGACCGAACCGGACGCGGAATTCCGCTTCGTGACGACCTTCCACGACCTGCGCCACCCGTATCTCTTCCCGAAAGCCGGGCCGCTACGTTCGTGGCCGACGCGGCATCTGGCGCGTGCGAGCGCCCTCACCATCGGGACGAACGGGGCAGATGTTGCCGCTTTGCGGAAATGGGGGGCAAATACGGCGCTCATACCGATTGGCAGTAACATTCCCGTGGCGTCCATTCGCGATGCGCAAGCGATCCGCATGAAATGCGGGATTCCCGCCGACGCGATGCTGCTGACGACCTTCGGGTTGCTGAACCGATCGAAGGGGATTGAGACGGCGATTGACGCGCTGGCGCTGCTCCGGCAGGGAGGCGTGGACGCATATCTGCTGCTGGTCGGCGCGGGGGCGGGCGTCAATGACCCAACGAACCGCGCGACGGAGGCGGCGATTGACCGCCAATGCGCCGCGGCGGGGCTGACC
>JAICIL010000271.1 GCA_025924435.1 Chloroflexia bacterium
CCGTCCCCCGATACCAGCGCGGCGCCGATGCCGACCCAATCGCATTCATGAGGTGCAATTCATTGAACCGCCAAGACGCCAAGAACGCCAAGAAATAAGAGAGCAGAAAAAGAAGCGGTTGTCTTTTCTCTTCTCCTCTTGGCGTTCTTGGCGTCTTGGCGGTTCATAATCCCCTACCCGTTCAGGAGGCGGTGGAGGGTGGGGGGGAGATCGGCGCGGGGGACTTGGCGCTGCTCGCGGGTGGCGAGTGTGCGGATGGTGACGGCGCCCGCCGCCCGCTCGTCGGAACCGGCGATCAGGGCGTACGGGATGCCCTTGCGCTCCGCGTACTTGAACTGGTCGAGGAGGCTCCGCTTCGGGTCGAGCGTCACCTCGGTGTGGACGCCCGCCGCGCGCAGATCGGTCGCCAGCGCGAGCGACGGGAGCGGGTCGTCGTTCGGGAGGATGGCCACCAGTGCCTGCGTGACGCTCTCCGTCGCGCCCGCCATGCCCCGCTCTTCCATCACGACGAGCAGCCGTTCGAGGCCGACGGAGATGCCGGTCGCGGGGAGGTCGCGCCCGCCGAGCGCGCCGATCAGCGTGTCGTAGCGGCCCCCGCCGCCGAGCGAGCCGACGCCGCCCTCCGGCACGTACGTCTCGTAGACCGGGCCGGTGTAGTAGTCCAGCCCGCGGGCGAGCGCGGGGAAAAAGACCGCCTTCCCCTCCGGCACGCCGAGCGCGGCGGCGTACGCGAAGAGGCGCGCGAGGTCGTCCAATGCCGCTGTTGCCGCAGGGATGTCCGCGAGCAACGTGTTCAGTTTCGCCAGCACGGCATCGTTCGCTCCGGTGATGCCGACGAGTTCGAGCACGCGCTCCGCCGCTTTTTCCGGGATGCCGTGCGCCGTCATCTCATCCTTGACGCCATCGGGGCCGATCTTGTCCAGTTTGTCTATCGCGCGGATCAGCGTCACCGCGTCCCGTTCGGGCAGGCCCGCGTACGGCGCGAGGGCGGCGAGGACGGCGCGGTGGTTGACGCGGATCGCGTAATCCCTGAAGCCGCACCCGGCGAGCGCGGCGTTGTAGATCGCCACGCCCTCGGCGTCCGCGATCACGCTTTTGGTGCCGACGACATCGGCGTCGCACTGCCAGAACTCGCGGAAGCGCCCCTTCTGCGGCCGGTCCGCGCGCCAGACGGGGCCCATGTGGTACCGCTTGAAGGGGAGGACGAGATCGTTCGCGTGCATCGCCACGACGCGGGCGAGCGGGATCGTCAGGTCGTAGCGCATGCCGACCGCGCGCCCGCCGTGGTCGGTGAAGCGATAGAGCAGTTTCTCGTCCTGCCCGATCTTCCCCTGCAGCACCTCGATCGCTTCGAGCGTCGGCGTGTCGAGCGGCTCGTAGCCGTATTGCTCGAAGATGTCGCGCAGGAGCGCCGTCACCTGCTGCCGCACGCGCATCTGCGCGGGCAGGAAATCCCGGAACCCGCTCAAGACGCGGGGGTTGGGCCTTTTCTGGGGCTGTTCATCGCTCATCGTTGTCGCCTATCTGTGGAAGGCGCATTGCCATACGCCCCTACCACTCGTTCCTCGCTACTTGCTACTTGCTGCTCGTTACCGGTATGGGATGGCTGGCGGCCTTGATCGCCTCGGTGCGGTCGCGCAGGTACTCCTCGGACGGCAGGAAGAAGGCGACGGCGATGGTGACGAGGACGATCACCGCCTGGAAGCGCATCGCCGCCGGAATGCCGAAGGCGTCCGACAGCGCGCCCATCACCGGGACGCCGATCGCGCCGGTGACGAAGCCGAGGCCGAGGATCAGGCCGGAGGCCATCCCCGCGCGCCCCGCCATCAGTTGCTGCGCCATCACGAGCATCAGGGGGCCGGTCGAGGCCGCGAGGAAGCCGACGAGCGCGCCGGTCAGGAAGCCGATCGGGCCGGTGAACTGCGCGAAGAGGATGACGACCGGCACCGTGAGGATCAGCGCGCCGACGATCACCGCGCGCCGCCCGTAGCGATCCGCCAGCGTGCCGGAGCCGATGGTGCCGAGCGCGCTGGCGACGACGACCGTCGTGGCGAGCGGGCCGTAGAAGGTCGCGCCGTAGCCGAGCGACTTGTACCACGTCGGGATGAACGCCTCGATGCCGATCACCGTCCACGAACGCGAGGCCATCACGCCGATGATCGCGAGCTTCGGCACGAGCGGGATCGGCGCGTGCGTGACCACCACGCCGGTCTTCCGCTCCGGGCGGCGAATGGCGATCTTGCGCATCTCGAACAAGAGCCAGATCGCGCTGAAGATGCCGGGGAAGATCATCGCCGCGGTGCCGTGGATGCCGAAGAGCGTGAAGATCACCGCGCCGATGATCGGGCCGAGCGCGACGCCCATCGTGCCGCCCGTCACGTAGACGGACATCGCGGTATTCCGCTGCTTTTCGGGGATGACGGCGTTCGCGTTGAGCGCGCCGAGCGGGTGGTAGCAGCCGGAGCCGATCCCCGCCGCCGCCGCGAGGACGAGCAGCACCGGGAAGGAGGGCGCGAAGCCGATGGTGGCGAACATCACCGCCGTCCAGATCAGCGCAAGGCCGATGAAGCGCGTGCCGTAGCGGTCGGCGATCCAGCCGAAGAAGGGCTGCGAAATGGACGCCATGCCGCTGTAGGCGAGCGAGACGAGGCCGACCGTCTTGAGGTCGAGGGTGAAGCGGTCGGTGAGCAGCGGATAGAGGACGGGCAGCAGCCCGACGTACATGTCCACCGTGAAGTGGCCGGACATCAGCGTGAGGAGTGGGCGGTTGCGGAGCACACTGGTCTGCGCGGCCATCTCAAGTTCCCCCGGTCACAGTTCCCCATCGCGCCGCCTCTCCCGGCGCGGCGGCCATTGTCGCATGGGTATCGGGCATGGGCAAGCCGCTTTTCGCCTGTCTGGAAGAGGTGGCGGAGGGAAGGTGTACATGGACAAGATGAAGAATGCTCGCGATCATCGGCGCAGTATCCAGGATTCAGGTTCCGCAAACCGCCGTTCTTCGTCTAACCTCCCTGCATGGTGAAAAAGCCAGCAGCGGCACATACTACATTGGCAGTCCGTAGCCTCACGGTCGGCGTGACCTGTCCCGCGATGAGCCTCTGCCTCCCTTTCGCATATCGGCGCGCAGGTCTTGACACGGCCGCGATCGCACCGTAAGATGGTCGCATCAACATTAGTTGGCGATACCAACCATAGGTGATCGGGCCAACCACCTGAGGAGGATACCGTGGACAGCGCGGTCCCGACCGTCGCCCCGCTCCCGCCCGCCAAGGAGCGCCGCCGCCGCTACCGCCAGGAGATGGTGGACGCCATCCTCGCCGCGGCGCGGGCGGTGATGCGGGAGCAGGGCGTCGCGGCGCTCAACCTCAATGAGGTCGCCCGCCGCCTGGGGGTCAGCGGCCAGGCGCTCGCCAAATACTTCCCGAACAAGGCGGCGCTCTACGACGCCCTCTTCCTGACGGGCCATCGCCTCTTCCGCGAGGCCGACGAGGAGGTCTGGCACACGACCGCGCCCGACTGGGACCGCATTCGCAGCTGGTTCGAGCGACGCTTCGCCCTCGCCTGCGCGCATCCCGATCTGTACACCCTGATCTGGGGCGGCGGCGTGCCCGGCTTCGCCCCCTCGGAGGCGAGCCAGGAAGACATCCGTCTGATGCTGGCCGGGGTGCGACAGGGGATCGGTGCGGTGATCGCGGCGGGCAACCTGGACGCCGGGCTGCCGCCCGAGCGCGTGGTGGACGTCCTGATGGCGGTGCGCCACGGCGTGATCGCCGAGTACCTCGGCAAGCGCGAGCTGCTGCCGCCCGGATCGGACCGCTTCCTCGATCTAGTACCCGACGTGGTCGCCACCCTGGAACGCGCATGGGCGCCGCGGCGGCGCTCGCGACGCACCATCGCCACGCCCGCGGCGACGGGTGGGGAAGGAGGGGGAGCTGCGTAGCCGTAGCCGAGGGATCAAGGGAGACTCTGGGATGAGCACATACCTGGAAGGAGCAGCGACGATGGCCGTGACCGAGCAGCGAGGGATCACGCTTTTGCACCCGGGTGAGGGGGAGGCCCTGTGGGTCCTCGGTGACCAGGTGACCTTCAAGGCGGACGGCGGGCGCGACGGGATGACGCTCTTCGTCAGCACCATTCCGCCGGGGGGCGGGCCCCCACCACACGTCCACCATCAGCAGGAGGAGGCGCACTACGTCATCTCGGGCACCTTCTCCTTCCTGAATGGTGACGAGTGGATCGAGGCGCCCGCAGGCTCGTTTCTGTGGATCCCGCGCGGGGTGGTGCATACCTTCCGCAACGCGGGATCGGAGACGGGGCAGCTCTTCTCGACGAACAACCTGCCCGGCTCGCACGAGCGCTGGTTCCGGCACGTCGGGGTGCCGATCGCGGATCCGGCGACATTCCAGCCAACGACGGAAAAACCGGACTTGGCGGACGTGCTGGCGAGCGCGGCGCGCGAGGACATCCACATCATGCGGCCAGCGCATCCGTAATGCCCGGGACCGCCGCGCCGGTGGCGGTGGTGAAGCGCGGGATCGGCGGTCATAGTCGCCCCTCATGTTCCGCGCTCGCGACGAGCGACGCACCCACCCAGCGCAGGATCTCGAGCGCCTCATCGGGACCCAGGCCGCACACGTCTTCGAGGACGATCAGCGCCTCGATCCCCACCGCCAGGCAGAGCCCCAGGCGTAGCCGCCGGTAGGCATCCTCGGAGAGCCGCGGGGCGAGCGGGGCGAGCGCCGCATCGATCATCTCCAAGCGGCGACCCTCGCGCACGGGGGGGGCGTCTTCCCCGCTCCGCCCCGCCTGCGCGAGCCACTGCTCTTGGGTCGCGCGGATCATCGTGCGGAAGAGCGCCTCATCGGCCACGACCATCCGGTGCATCGCCGCGCAGATCGCGGCGAAGCGCGCCGTCGCGTCGTCCGCGGGCAGGTCGCGCAGGATCGCCGCCGGGTCGGGGTGGCCCTCCTCCAGCGCCGCCTCGGTCAGCAGCGCCTGCTGCGTGGGGAAATAGCGGTAGGCCGTCGCCTTGGAGATGAGCGCCGCGGCCGCCGCCTCCGCCACCGTCGGCTGCCGCCCCTCGCGCAGGAGGCGGACCGCCGCCTCGATGAGCGCGCGGCGGGTGCGGCGCTTCTGGTTTATGCGACCATAATCTTGACATGAGACTGAAGTCATGTTACGCTCCTTCTGTCTCAAGGATTCTACCACAACCGGAGGTGTCCGATGGCAACCGACGCACTGCAGTCCCCCGGCTCCGCGCTCGCACGCACGGCCGTCGTCCGCGAGATGGCTGCCGCGATCGACCGGCACGACCTCGCGGCGCTCGCCGCCCACCCTGGCCTCCACGAGTTGGTGGAGCACATCCCCATGCTCCTCTCCGCCTTCCCCGACCTCGCGCACACCGTCGAGGAGCAGACGGTCTCCGGGGATCTCGTCACGACGCGCGCCACGATCCGCGGCACGCACCGCGGTCCGCTGCTGGGCGCGGCGCCGACGGGCAGGCGCATCGAGGCGATGGTGCTGATGCTGGACACGGTGGCGGACGGGAAGATCGTCCTGCACTACGCGCTGCCCGACTGGCTGGCGATCCTCGGCCCGACCGGCGCGATCCCGGCGCTCGCCCCGACCGGCACCTGAGCACGACCGCGGCGGCCACGCGATGCTGCGCGGACCGCACACATCGGGTGCCGTCGCTCTCCCGGAGAGCACCGTAGCCGATGCAACGAAGAGGAGACAGATCATGGAGACCACCACGGCGCGACGATTCCCGCACATCCCCGCGGGCACGGGCGAGACGTACGACATGTACGGCGAGTTGCTCACCTTCAAGGTGACGAGCGCCGAGACGGGCGGCACCTTCACCGTGATCGAGTTGGCCGCCCGGCCGGGGGGCGGGCCGCCGCTGCACACTCACCCGTCGGCGGAGACGTTCACCATCCTCGAAGGGGCGTTCGCGTTCACGGGGCTGGAGGACGGCGAGGAGTACACGATCCGGGCGACGGCGGGAGACACGGTCTTCATCCCGGGCGGTGTGCCGCACACCTACAAGGCGGTGGGCGAGACCCCGGGCAGGACGCTCTTGGTCCTGACACCGGGGGAGGAGATGGAGCGGTTCTTTACGGCGGCGGGGGTGCGCGTGACCGAGCGCCCGGCCACGGACGCGGACCGGCTGGCGATCCCGGCGATGATCGCGGTGGCGCAAGAGCACGGGCTCACCTTCTTGCCGCCACGGGCGTAGCGGGTCATGAGGGCCGGGTGCCGTGCGGACAGCCCCCCG